>JBBSVE010000087.1:0-13676 GCA_038233815.1 Rhodobacterales bacterium | reverse complement strand
CCGACGGCGTGCTCTGCGATCCCGCCAGCCGCCGGATCCGGGATCTCTGCATTTCCGGTCGCCCTCTCGACCCGGCGGAGGAGGTGATCGTCGCCACCAACAGCTACCGTGTCGACGAAGTCGCGGATGCCGCCTGGGCGCAAGGCATCCGGACGGTCTACGAGGCGCCAATCCTTAACCGCGACATCCTGCTGCGCCACATATCCTCGCAAGGCCGGGTGAAGCCATCGGTCGCCCCGAACTGGTCCTTCGTGCCGCATCCGGGGCATGGCCTTCTGTTCACCAGCGCGCCGGCGGCCCGGACGCTCCTCGCGGACGGGGCGCTGCCGATCACGGCCGTAGGACCGGCGGAGGACGGGTTCTGGCGTTACCGGCTGCGGACCTGAAGCCCGCTTGCACGGGCACGCCGCACGGCCTATATCGGCGGGGAGAGGTTGGCGCGGGCAGGCGCCTCGCCAACCCGGTCAGGTCCGGAAGGAAGCAGCCGTAACGAGCCCCGCTTGGGTCGTTGTCAGCCTCTCACCGCCATCCCGATCGGCCCCGCCGGGTGGACGCGCCGCGTCCCGCGTCCTACGCTGATCCCCGTCCACTCCGGGAGCCGCCATGCCGAACCCCTCCGCCCCCGCCTATCAGGTTCCCGCGCGCAAATACCGGCCCGCGACCTTTGCCGACCTGATCGGACAGGAGGCGATGGTCCGCACCCTGAAGAACGCCTTTGATGCCGACCGGATCGCGCATGCCTTCATCATGACGGGGGTGCGCGGGGTGGGTAAGACCACCACCGCGCGGATCATCGCCAAGGGCCTCAACTGCATCGGACCAGACGGCACCGGCGGCCCCACCACCGATCCTTGCGGCATTTGCGAGCCATGCCGCGCGATTAGCGCCGGGCGGCATGTGGACGTGCTGGAAATGGACGGAGCCTCGCAGACCAAGATCGACGACATCCGGTCCAGCGTGCTCGATTCGGTGCATTACGCGCCCGCCTCCGCGCGCTACAAGGTCTACATCATCGACGAGGTCCACATGCTGTCCACCAGTGCGTTCAACGCGCTCTTGAAGACGCTGGAGGAGCCGCCGCCGCATGTGAAGTTCATCTTTGCCACGACCGAGATCAGGAAGGTGCCGGTCACGATCCTGTCGCGCTGCCAGCGCTTTGACCTGCGCCGGATCGAGCCGGAGGTGATGATCGCGCACCTCCGCCGCATCGCGGGGCTGGAGGGGGCTTTGGTCGCGGACGACGCGCTGGCGCTTATCACCCGTGCCGCCGAAGGGTCGGTGCGCGACGCGATGAGCCTGATGGATCAGGCGATCGCCCATGGCGCGGGGGAGACGACGGCCGGTCAGGTGCGCGCGATGCTGGGGCTGGCCGACCGGGGCCGCGTGCTCGACCTCTTCGACCTGGTGATGCGGGGCGACGCGGGGGCGGCGCTGACCGAGCTTTCCGCGCAATATGCCGACGGGGCCGATCCGATGGCCGTGCTGCGCGATCTGGCCGAAATCACGCACTGGCTGTCGGTGGTGAAAATCACGCCCGACGCCGCCTCCGACCCCACGACCCCGCCGGAGGAGCGTGCGCGCGGTCTCGACATGGCCGCCCGCCTGCCGATGCGGGTGCTGAGCCGGACCTGGCAGATGCTGCTCAAATCGCTGGAGGAGGTGACGATTGCCCCGAACGCGATGATGGCCGCCGAAATGGCGGTGATCCGCCTGACCCATATGGCCGACCTGCCGGACCCCGAGACGCTGATCCGCAAGCTCCAGTCCGCCCCCCCCGCCGCCGCGAAAGCCCCCACGACGCGGGACGGATCGACTGCTCCCGCCGCCCCCACCGCGCTTGCCGCCCCGCAGGGCGGCTCGCGTCAAGGTGGTCCGCGCGCGGCGCTGGCTATGGCCTCTGCCGCGCCCGACCTGCCCGCGAGCTTTCCGCAGATGCTCGACCTGATCCGCGCAAGACGCGACGTGCAGCTTCTGATGGAGGTCGAGACGACGCTGCGGCTGGTCCGTTACGTGCCCGGCCGTATCGAGTTCGAACCGACAGGGTCCGCGCGCCCCGATCTGGCGGCACGGCTGTCGGCGCGGCTGCAAGGCTGGACCGGGCATCGCTGGGGTGTGTCCGTCACCGGCTCCGGCGGTGGCGCCACGGTGGCGGAGGACCGCGACCGCGCCGAGGGCGAGGCACGGTCGGGCGCGATGGGCAACCCGCTGGTGCAGGCGGTGATGGCGGCCTTTCCCGAGGCCCGGATCGCTGACATCCGCACGCCACAGGCCGATGCAGCCGCCGACGCGCTGCCCGAGGTCGAGGATGAATGGGACCCGTTCGAGGACCGCTGACCTTGCAGGACGACCCCCCTTGCCCTACGTCGGGCGAAATCAAACGAGGAGACGGGAATGCTGAAGGGTCTGGGCGGAATGGGCGACATGGCCAAGATGATGAAGGCCGCGCAGGAGATGCAGGGCAAGCTGGCCGAGGCTCAAGAGGGTCTTTCCAAGATCGTCGTGCTGGGTGAATCCGGTGGCGGTCTCGTCAAGGCACGGTCCACGGCCAAGGGCGATCTCTGCGGGCTGGAGATCGACCCGTCGATTTTCGTCGCCTCCGAAAAGGAAGTCGTGGAGGATCTGATCCTCGCCGCGATCAAGGACGCGCAGGAAAAGGCGCGCGAGCGTAACAAGCGGGAGATGGGCAAGCTGACCGAAGGTCTGGGCCTGCCTGCGGACCTGAAGCTGCCGTTCTGACCCGATGGCCCAGACCCCGCGCGAGATCGAGGGCCTGATCGACCTGATGGCGCGGCTTCCGGGGCTCGGCCCCCGCTCCGCCCGCCGGGCCGTTCTGATGCTGCTGAAAAAGCGCGGGACGGTGATGGCGCCTCTGGCCGCTGCGATGGCGCGGGTGGCGGAAACCGCACGCGACTGCCGGATCTGCGGTAACATCGGCAGCGCCGAGGTCTGCGAAATCTGCCGCGACGAGCGCCGCGCCACCGGCGAGGTCTGCGTGGTGGAGCATGTGGCCGACCTCTGGGCGCTGGAACGCGGTCGTGCGTTCAAGGGCCGCTATCACGTGCTCGGTGGCACGCTGTCGGCGCTGGATGCGGTGGGCCCGGAGGCGTTGCGGATCCCGGATCTGGGCGCGCGGGTGGCGGCGGGCGGGATCACCGAGGTGATCCTCGCCCTCAACGCCACCGTCGATGGGCAAACCACAGCCCACTATATCGCCGACATGCTGGAGGGCACGGGCGTCACCGTCACCAGCCTCGCCCAAGGCGTGCCGGTGGGCGGGGAGCTCGACTATCTCGACGACGGCACCATCGGGGCCGCACTCCGGGCGCGCCGACGGTTCTGACCGCCCTCGTGGTTATTTCTTCTCCGCGTCCTCGTCCTCGTCCGCGTCGGGCAGGTTAAAGAAGCTCTCCGCGTTGGAATAGTCGGCGGGCTTCTCCTCACGCTCCGACATCGTGAAATTCTCCAGCCCCGCGATGGAGGACGGCATCTTCGCCTCAGGCGACATCCCGAGGCTCTGTTCGGTCGACACCAGCTTGCGACGCTCGTCGTCCGACATCACGGTGCCCGACGCTTCCTTCTTCTTTGCCGCGACCTGAACTGCTGCGTCGAGTTCGGACTGGCGGCAAAGGCCCAGCGCCACCGGGTCGATCGGCTGGATCTGGGATATGTTCCAGTGCGTCCGCTCGCGGATCGACTGGATCGTGGGCTTCGTGGTGCCGACCAGCTTGCCCACCTGACCGTCGGTCAGCTCGGGGTGGAACTTCACCAGCCAGAGGATCGCGGCCGGCCGGTCCTGGCGCTTGGAGAGCGGCGTATAACGCGGTCCACGGCGCTTTTCCTCGCCCACGGCGGAGGCGTTGAACTTCAGCTTCATGCGGTAGGCCGGGTCGGACTGCGCGCGCTCGATCTCGATCGGGTCGAGCTGGCTGTTGGCCACCGGGTCGAACCCCTTCACGCCGGTCGCCACGTCGCCGTCGGCAATACCCTGCACCTCCAGCGCGTGGAGCCCGCAGAAATCGGCGACCTGGTCGAAGGTGAGCGTCGTGTTGTCCACCAGCCAGACGGCGGTCGCCTTGGTCATCAGGGGCTTCGTCATCACATCACTCCTTTGCAATTCCCGCTATGAGGGATAAAGGGTCCACCGGGAAAACGGCTGCGGGAAAACCCTTCGCACCGCCTCGATTTCGGAAAACACCGTCTCGTTTTCGGGGAAGTCTGGGGTGCATATAAGGGTCCGGTGGGACGGAGGAAAGCCGAATTGCGCAACTTTGCGGCATCGATCGCCATGATCCTCGCGCTTTCGGGCATCGCGCGAGCGGACGGCGAGCCTGCGGGGCGGTTCGACTATTACGTGCTGTCGCTGTCGTGGTCGGCGAACTGGTGCGCGCTCGACGGCGATGCGCGGGGCGAGGACCAGTGCCTGCCGGGGCGCGGTGAGGGCTTCATCCTGCACGGGCTCTGGCCGCAGGACGAGGCCGGCTATCCCGATTACTGCCGAACCACCGCGCGCGACCCCTCGCGGGCCGAGACGGCGGGGATGGCCGACGTGATGGGCGGCGCGGGTCTTGCGTGGTATGAATGGAAAAAGCACGGGCGCTGTTCGGGATTGGCCGCCACGGACTATTTCGCGCTGGCGCGCAAGGCGCTTGGCCGGGTGACGATCCCGCCGCTTTTCGGGAAGATGACGCGGTCGCTGGAAGTTCCGGCCCGCGTCGTGGAAGCCGCGTTCCTGGAGGCGAACCCGAACCTCTCGCCCGGAATGGTGACGGTAACATGCAAGGCCGGGATGATCCAGGAGGTGCGGATCTGTCTTGCCAAGGACCTTTCCCCCCGTGCTTGCGCGCCTGACGTCTCGCGCGACTGCACCCTTCAGGACGCGGTGCTGGGCGCGATCCGGTAGGCACCCCTCAGGTCGGATCGCGCCACCGGTTCACAATCGGATAGCGGCGGTCGAGCCAGAAGGCCCGATGCGTGAGGCGCGGTCCGGGTGCCGCCTGAAAGCGTTTGTATTCCGACAGATAGACAAGACGCTCGACCTTTTGCACCGTCTCGCGTGCGTAACCCTTGGCGACCAGATCGGCGACCGAGGCATCCTCGTCGATCAACCCTTCGAGAATCGCATCGAGCACCGGATACGGCGGCAGGCTGTCGTCGTCGCGCTGGTCCGCGCGGAGTTCCGCCGTGGGGGGCTTGTCGATGATCGCCTGCGGGATGACCTCACCGGCCGGACCCTGCATCCAGTCACGGTGATTGGCGTTGCGCCAGCGGCAGGTCTGGAAGAGGCGCGTCTTGTAGAGGTCCTTCACCGGATTGTAGCCGCCCGCCATGTCGCCGTAGATCGTGGAATAGCCGACCGCCACCTCCGACTTGTTGCCGGTCGTCAGCAGCATCTCCCCGAACTTGTTCGACAGCGCCATGAGGAGAAGCCCGCGCAGGCGGGACTGGATGTTCTCCTCCGCCAGATCCGGCGCGCGGCCCTCGAACAGCGGTGCCAGCGTCGCGGTGATCGCGTCGCGGCCCGGCGTGATCGGCACGACGTCGTAGCGGCAGCCCAGCGCCGCGATCACCGCCTTGGCGTGGTCGAGTGACCCTTGCGAGGTATATTCCGACGGCAGCATCACGCAGCGCACGTTCTCCGCCCCGATCGCGTCGACGGCGATGGCGGCCACGATGGCGCTGTCGACCCCGCCCGACAGGCCGAGAAGCACGCGCGCGAACCCGGTCTTGCCGAGGTAATCGCTCAGGCCCAGCACCATCGCGTGATAGTCCGCCTCCCATGCGTCGGGCTGGGGCACGCGGTCACCCGCCACCGCGCGCCAGCCGTCGGCCTCGCGGGTGAAATCAACATGGGTCATCGACGGCACGAACGCGGGCATCTGCACCGTCAGCCGTCCGCCGGGGTTGAGCACGAAGCTCGCACCGTCGAACACCTGATCGTCCTGCCCGCCGACCATGTTGAGATAGACCAGCGGCAGCCCCGTCTCCACCACCCGCGCGACCATCAGGCCCTGACGCAGCGAGAGCTTGTCGCGGTGATAGGGAGAGCCGTTGGGCACCAGCAGGATCTCCGCCCCGGTCTCGGCCAGCGTTTCGGCCACGTCCCCGTGCCACGCATCCTCGCAGATCGGCACGCCGATGCGCAGCGGGCCGACACGGACCGGGCCGCTGACCTCGGCGGAGGAGAAGAGCCGGACCTCGTCGAAGACCGCGTCGTTGGGCAGGTGGTGCTTCAGAACCGTGGCCGCGATGCGCCCGCCTTGGAGAATAAAATAGGCGTTGTAGAGCCGGCCGCCCTTGGACAGCGGCCCCCCGATCCCCACCGCCGGACCGTCGGCGCAGCGCCCGGCCAGCGCCGTCAGCACCGCCTCCACCTCGGCGGCAAAGGCGGGGCGGCGGATCAGATCCTGCGTCTGGTAGCCGGTCACGAACATCTCGGGGAAGGCCACCATGTCCGCGCCCGCGTCGCGCGCTGCCTCCCACGCCGCGAAGGCCTGATCGGCATTGGCCGCAATGGCCCCCACGGTCGGGTTGAGCTGGGCGAGGGTCAGGCGGAAACGGTCGGCCATCGGGCAACGCTCCTGTGATCGGGAGGCGGGGGCATGCGCGCGTCCCCGCAGGTCTTTAGCAGAGTGGCGCGCGAACGAAAGGGCACGCGCTTGTCACACGGCCTCTCGGAGGCTAGGTTCGGCGGCGGCCGTTCGGGACCGGGGGGAGATGACGATGGGCAGGTTCGGCGCAAGCCTCGCGGCGGTGGTTCTGTTCGTGGCCAGCGGTGCGGCCGTGCTGGCGCAGGACGGCGTGATCTCGAAGCAATATGACGACGGGTCGGTCTATGAGGGCACCTTCAAGGACGGGCGTCAGGACGGGCGCGGCACCTACCGGCTGCCCAACGGATACGAGTATTCCGGCGACTGGGTGGCGGGGGAGATCAAGGGCAAGGGCACCGCGCATTTTCCCAACGGATCGGTCTATGTTGGCGATTTTCTCGCCGGCAAGCCCGACGGCACCGGCAAGATCACCTATCCCGACGGCGGCACCTATCAGGGCGACTGGAAGGACGGCCGCATGACCGGCACCGGCGAGGCGCGCTATCCCGACGGTTCGGTTTACAATGGCAGCTTCGTGGACGCGGTGCATCAGGGCCAAGGCACGCTTACCGCACCCGACGGCTACCGCTACGATGGCACATGGGCCGCGGGCGCCAAGGACGGCACCGGCAAGATCACCTATCCCGACGGCGCGGTCTACGAGGGCGACCTCTCCAAGGGGGAGCGGGCAGGCAAGGGCACGCTGATCATGCCGGACGGGCTGACCTATGTGGGCGACTGGGCCAACGGGCAGATCAACGGCACCGGCAAGCTGACGCAGCCCAACGGCGACATCTACGAGGGGCCCTTCGTGGAGGGCCAGCGGTCCGGGGCGGGCAAGGTGTCCTACGGCAACGGCGACAGCTATGCGGGCGGGTTCGACAAGGACCTGCGCGACGGAACGGGGACGTTCCGCGGCACCGACGGCTACGTCTATGAGGGCGCGTGGAAGGCCGGGCACATGGCGGGGACGGGCCGCGTGACTTATGCCGACGGTTCGGTCTACGAGGGCGGGTTTGCCGACGACAAGCCCGACGGGCGCGGCACGATCACCTATCCCGACGGCTCCACCTACGAGGGCGACTGGAAGGCCGGCGTGATCGAAGGTCAGGGCACCGCGGTCTACAAGGGCGGCCTGCGCTATGCGGGCGGCTTCGTCGCGGCGAAATATCAGGGCCAAGGCACGCTCACCTATCCCGACGGCTACCGCTACGAGGGCGATTTCGTCGCCGGAAAGCGGGACGGTGAAGGCACCGCGACCTATCCCGACGGCACCGTCTACAAGGGCCATTTCGCGGGCGGGGAACGTGACGGCAAGGGCGAGGTCGTGATGGCCGACGGCTTCCGCTATGCCGGCGATTGGGCCAAGGGGGCGATGCAGGGCACCGGCACCGCGACCTATGCCAACGGCGATGTCTACGAGGGCAGCTTCAAGGACGGCAAGCGCGACGGACAGGGCGTGCTGCGCTACAAGGGCGGGCAGGAGGCGTCGGGCGACTGGCAGAAGGGATTGCTCACCGCACCCGCCGCTGCCCCGGCGGATGGCACGGCGACCGCCCCGGCGGATGGTACCGACGCTGCCCCCGCCGATGGTGCAGCTGCTTCTCCGGCGGATGGCACCGTCAGCGCCCCGGCCAGCGGCAACTGACCGGCGTCCGGGTCAGACCTCCTCCCCCGCGTCCAGCCGCTCAAGGAACCGCCCGGCGTCCGCGATGACGTGACGCTTGTGGCCGTGCTCCATCCGGTCCCAGTTGGCATACACCCGCGACAGGCGGGAATTGCCCGCCAGCCGATCGCGGTGGCGGTCGAGGAAATGCCAGTAAAGAAGGTTGAACGGGCAGGCATCCTCCCCCGTCTTGTCCCGAACCCGGTAGGCGCAGCCGCCGCAATAGTCCGACATCCGGTTGATGTAGGCGCCCGAGGAGATGTAGGGCTTGGAGCCCAGCAGCCCGCCATCGGCGAACTGGCTCATCCCCAGTGTGTTGGGCGCCTCGACCCACTCATAGGCGTCGATATAGACCGAGAGATACCATTCGTGCACCTCTTGGGGTGCCACGCCCGCCAGCAGCGCGAAGCTCCCCGTCAGCATCAGCCGCTGGATATGGTGCGCGTAGGCCATATCGCGGGTCTGCGCCACCGCCGCTGACAGGCACGCCATGCGGGTGGGTGCGCCCCAGTATAGCGCTGGAAGGGCGCGGTCATGTCCGAAGAAGTTCGACGCGGTATAGTCCGGCCCCTCGCGGAAATAGACACCGCGCATGTATTCGCGCCAGCCGAGGATCTGACGGACAAACCCCTCCGCCGAATTGATCGGCACGCGGCCCGCGCGGTAGGCCGCCTCCGCCGCACGGCACACCTCCATCGGCGACAAAAGCCCGGTGTTCATGTAGGCCGACAGAAGCGCGTGGGCGAGGGTCGGATCGCCCTCCAGCATGGCGTCCTGATAGGTGCCGAAGTCGGGCAGCGACTTGTCGATGAAATGCGCCAGCGCCGTCAGTGCGCCATCGCGGTCCACCGCCCAGCGGAATGGGCGCAGGGTGCCGAAATGATCGGGAAACCGCTGCGCCACCAGATCCAGAACCTCCTCCGTGACCGCATCCGGGGTGAAGGACGGCGGCCCCTCGCGGAAGAGATCGGCCTTGGCGGGCTGTCGGTTGTCGTGGTCGAAGTTCCATTGCCCGCCGCAAGGCTCGCCGTCGTCCATGAGAAGACCGGTCGCCTTGCGCATCCCGCGATAGAAATACTCCATCCGCAGGCTCTTGCGCCCCTCGGCCCACCCATCGAAATCGGCGTGGGAGGCGATGAAGCGGTCATCCTCCAGCACGTGCGTCGGGATCGGCAGGCCCTCCAGAATCCCGATCAGCCGATGCTCCCCCGGCCGCGTGGCGAGGATGCCAGACGCCTCGTGATCCCTGGCGTAGTGGAACAGCTCCGACGCGATGGTCTGGCCGTTGCCCGGATCGTCGAGCCGGGAATAGGCGACCGTCCAGCCCGCGTCCCGCAACTCCTGCGCAAAATGGCGCATCGCGGACAGGATCAGCGCGATCTTCTGCGGATGGTGCGCGACATAGGTGCCCTCGGCCATCACCTCCGCCATCACGACCACGTCCGTGTCCCGGTCCGCCGCGCGAAGCGCCGCGACATCGTGGGAGAGCTGATCGCCCAGAACGAGGACCAGACGCGTCACCAGACGACCTCGTCCCCCGCCCAGTCGTAAAACCGGCCGGAGCGGTCGGGCGTCAGCGCGCCCAGCACCCGGATCAGGTTCCCCGCAGCCTCGTCCGGCGCGACCGTAGGATGCCCGCCCGCATATTTCGCGGTCAGCGGCGTCTCCACCGTGCCGGGGTGGAGGAGCGCCACGACGGCCTTGGGATGGCTGCGCGCGATCTCGATGGATGCCGTATGGACCGCCTGATTGAGTGCGGCCTTCGCCGTCCGGTAGGAATACCAGCCGCCAAGACCGTTATCGCCGATCGAGCCTACCCGCGCCGACAGGATGCCCACCCGGGCCGGCGCATCCCTGGGCAGATGCGGGACGAGATGCTTCAGGACCAGCATTGGCCCCACCGCGTTGAGCGCGAACTGCGCCATCATCGCTTCCGCAGATAGCTCCCGCAGTGCCTTTTCCGGGCCGCGCCCGTCCAGCTCCAGCGCCCCTGTCGCGATGAACACCGTGTCGAAGGGTCCGTCGAGAGCCGCCAGATGCGCTTTGACCGACGCCTCCTCCGTCACGTCCAACCCGTCGACGGACCGCGACAGCGCCGTCACCGCAGCCCCCTGTTCGCTCAATACGCGGGCCAGCGCGCGGCCAATGCCGCCCGATGCGCCGATCACAAGTGCATTTGTCTGTGCCATGGCGTGCCAGATAAATCGCGCGGTCCGTCCGGCAAGCGTAACCTCTGGCCCAGATTCCATCTTTTCTTTCCCCGGCGCGTCCTTATAACGGATCCATGGCACGGGCATTCCATCCAGCAACCGACGCGGCGCCTTTTGCGCCCCTCCGCCCCCGTGACCTTCTCCTTCTCGGCCTTCTCTGAGCGTGCCCCCCCGGGCGCGGCCGCTCGGAGATGACAGGCGCCCGGAGGAGAGACCCCCGAAGGAGAAAGAAATGACCGACCAACCTCACGTCCTGATCTTTGACACCACCCTGCGCGACGGCGAGCAGAGCCCCGGCGCCACGATGTCCCATTCCGAGAAGCTGGAGATCGCGACCCTCCTCGACGAAATGGGCGTCGATATCATCGAGGCCGGGTTCCCGATCGCGTCAGACGGCGATTTCGAGGCGGTGAGCGGGATCGCGAAGCTGGCGGGCCGCGCGCAGGTCTGCGGCCTCGCCCGCGCGAACTTCAAGGACATCGACCGCTGCTGGGAGGCGGTCAAACACGCCCGCCGCCCGCGGATCCACACCTTCATCGGCACCTCGCCGCTGCATCGCGCGATCCCGAACCTCGACCGCGACCAGATGGCGGAGCGGATCCACGACACCGTCACCCACGCCCGCAACCTCTGCGACAACGTGCAATGGTCCCCGATGGATGCCACGCGGACGGAGGCCGACTACCTCTGCCGCGTGGTGGAGATCGCGATCAAGGCCGGGGCGACCACGATCAACATCCCCGACACGGTGGGCTATACCGCACCGCGCGAGAGTGCCGCGTTGATCGCCATGCTGCTGGAGACGGTGCCGGGGGCGGACGGGGTGATCTTTGCCACGCACTGTCACAACGATCTGGGCATGGCGACCGCGAACACGCTGGCCGCGGTGGAGGCAGGCGCGCGGCAGGTCGAATGCACCATCAACGGGCTGGGAGAGCGGGCGGGCAACACCGCGCTCGAAGAGGTCGTGATGGCCCTGAAGGTCAGAAACGACATCATGCCCTACCGAACCGGGATCGACACGACGAAGATCATGAACCTCAGCCGGAGGGTCGCCACCGTGTCGGGATTTGCGGTGCAGTTCAACAAGGCCATCGTGGGCAAGAACGCCTTCGCGCACGAATCTGGCATCCATCAGGACGGCATGCTGAAGAACGCCGAGACGTTCGAGATCATGCGCCCCGCCGATGTCGGACTGGCGGAGACGAGCCTCGTGATGGGCAAGCATTCGGGCCGTGCGGCGCTGCGCGCGAAGCTGCGCGATCTGGGGTTCGAGCTGGCAGACAACCAGCTCGCGGACGTGTTCGTGCGGTTCAAGGCGCTCGCCGACCGCAAGAAGGAGGTCTATGACGACGACATCATCGCCCTGATGCAGGACCAGTCGGAAGCGCATGACACGCTGCAGGTCAAACGCCTGCGCGTGGTCTGCGGGACCGAGGGACAGGAGGCGTCGCTGACCCTCGCAGTCGAGGGGCAGGATCACGACACGAATGCTACCGGCGACGGGCCGGTGGACGCGGCCTTCAACGCGATCAAGGCGATCTATCCGCATGGCGCGCGGTTGCAACTCTATCAGGTGGCGGCTGTGACGGAAGGGACCGACGCGCAGGCGACCGTCTCCGTCCGGCTGGAGGAGGACGGCCGCATCGCCACCGGGCAGTCCGCCGACACCGATACGATCGTGGCCTCGGTGAAGGCTTATGTGAACGCCCTCAACCGCCTGATCGTGCGACGCGGCAAGCGCAGCATGGGCTACGACACCAAATCCGTGAGCTACAAGGACGCGGGCTGACACCCCCTTCCCCGGGCTGCGGCGCATCCCGGGGCGCCCCCGACCGGCAGGCCTCCGCCAATCGGGGCCACCCGCGCCCTTTCCCTCGGCCCCCCTCGCCCCTATAAGGCGCGCCAGTGCCGGGGCCGGTTTTTTCCGAGTCGCGGAGCCGTTGCCTGCCGTCATGGGGATGTTCAGACTATGTGGTTACTCTCGGGACTGTTCTCGTCCGACATGGCAATCGACCTCGGCACGGCGAACACGCTCGTCTACATCCGGGGCAAGGGGATCGTGCTGAACGAGCCGTCCGTCGTGGCCTACCATGTGAAGGACGGCAAGAAGCAGGTGCGTGCGGTCGGCGAGGATGCCAAGCTGATGCTGGGCCGCACGCCGGGCAGCATCGAGGCGATCCGGCCCATGCGCGACGGCGTGATCGCGGATTTCGACACGGCGGAGGAGATGATCAAGCATTTCATCCGCAAGGTGCACAAGCGCACGACCTTCTCCAAGCCGAAGATCATCGTTTGCGTGCCGCACGGGGCCACCCCCGTTGAAAAGCGCGCGATCCGCCAGTCGGTGCTGTCGGCCGGCGCACGCCGCGCCGGGCTGATCGCGGAGCCGATCGCGGCCGCCATCGGGGCGGGTATGCCGATTACCGATCCGACCGGCAACATGGTCGTCGACATCGGCGGCGGCACCACGGAGGTCGCGGTCCTCAGCCTTGGCGATATCGTCTATGCCCGCTCCGTCCGCGTCGGCGGCGACCGGATGGACGAGGCCATCGTGAACTATCTGCGCCGCCACCAGAACCTGCTGATCGGCGAATCGACCGCCGAACGGATCAAGACCTCCATCGGCACCGCGCGGATGCCCGACGACGGGCGCGGCGCGGCGCTCACGATCCGGGGCCGCGATCTCCTGAACGGCGTGCCGAAGGAGACGGAGATCAACCAGGCGCAGGTCGCCGAGGCGCTGGCCGAACCGGTGCAGCAGATCTGCGACGCGGTGATGCAGGCGCTGGAGGCGACGCCGCCCGATCTCGCCGCCGACATCGTCGACCGGGGAGTGATGCTGACCGGCGGCGGCGCGCTGCTGGGCGATCTCGATCTGGCGCTGCGTGAGCAGACCGGGCTTTCCATCTCGGTCGCGAACGAGCCGCTCAACTGCGTGGCGCTGGGCACCGGCAAGGCGCTGGAGTATGAAAAACAGCTCCGTCACGTCATTGATTACGACAGCTGACCCCTTCCGGACCGCGATACGGCCCGCCCCCCTGACGCGAGGCCCCGGTGGCCCAGAATCGCCCATCGCCCGAAGACTATACCCGCCCGCTGCGGCGCATCCTCGTCGGGCTGCTCGTGACGCTGCTGCTGGCGCTGTTCCTGTTGTGGCGCATCGACAGCCCGCGGGTGGAGCGGTTTCGCACCGCCCTCGTGGACCGGCTG
>JBBSVE010000086.1:0-13914 GCA_038233815.1 Rhodobacterales bacterium | reverse complement strand
GTGGATCGGACGCGGGCAGGGCGTCCGCCTGACGGAGATAGAACGGCGCCGGGCGCGGCTGCGGACCCTCGCGCAGGGCCGCGATCCGGGCGATCGCGTCGGCAACGGGCGTGGGCGAGGTGACGCTTTGCACGCCGTCCCCCAGCAGCGCCGCACCCGATCCCGCGATCCCGAGATCCGGGGCGACCAGCGCACCTGCGTCGCCCAGATCCATCAGCACAGGCATCTCCGGCGCGATCCCGAAGCCCTGCACATAGACCGACCCGCGCCGTGCATCCTCCACCACCAGCAGCGGGTGCGGAAGGCCGAAGGCCAGCGCCTCCATCCGCGTCACGCCCAGCGCCGGAATGCCTAGGCCCAGTGCCAGACCGCGCGCGGCGGCGACCCCGATGCGGATGCCGGTGAAGTTTCCCGGACCGACCCCCACCGCGAGCGTCGTGAGATCGGCCCAGAGCAGGCCATTGTCCTCCAGCATCTCTTCCAGCATGGGTAACAGACGTTCGGCCTGACCCTTCTCCATCGGCTCTCGGACGGAGGCGATAATCCGGTCCCCGGACAGCAACGCGGCCGCGCAATGCGCGGCCGACGTGTCGAAGGCGAAGATCGTGCGCGCCAAGGCTCAGGCCGCGACGGGCCGGACCTCGACCACTTCGGGGATGTAATGACGCAGCAGGTTCTCGATCCCCATCTTGAGTGTGAGGGTGGAGGACGGGCACCCCGCACAGGCGCCTTGCATGTGAAGATAGACCACGCCCCGCTCGAACCCGTGGAAGGTGATGTCGCCGCCGTCCTGCGCCACGGCAGGACGCACGCGGGTGTCGAGCAACTCCTTGATCTGGCGCACGATGTCGCCATCCTCGCCGGTATGCTCGGCATGGCCGGAGGCGGCCTGCTCACCCTCGATCACCGGCGCGCCGGACTGGAAATGCTCCATGATCGCACCGAGGATGCCGGGCTTCAGATGCTCCCACAGTGCCTCGTCGGACTTCGTCACGGTGACGAAATCGTTGCCAAAGAACACGCCTGCCACGTCGCCCACGGCAAAGATGCGCGCGGCGAGCGGGGATGTCGTCGCGCCCTCCGCACTCGGGAAATCGGCGGTGCCGGTGTCGAGCACGGTCTGACCGGGCAGGAATTTCAGCGTCGCGGGGTTCGGGGTGGATTCGGTCTGTATGAACATGATGCAATCTCCGACCATTCCAGTCAGATATGCGCGCACCATGTGCCGCTGTCAAGAATCGGGCCGGGCTGGGTGCGGTTCAGGTGATCGATTCCAGCCGTTCCTTGGTCATGTCGCCCGGCACGATGGTGATCGGCACCGGCAGCGTGCCCGCGTTCTTTGTCATCTGCGTGACCAGCGGCCCGGGCCCCGACTTGTCTGTGCCCGCGCCAAGGACGAGGATGCCGATCTCGCCGTCCTCCTTCATCTGGGCCAGAATCTCCGTCACCGGATCGCCTTCGCGGATCACCAGTTCGGGGTTCACGCCCTGCCGGTCGCGCATCCATTTCGCGAAGACCTCGAAATGCGCCTCGATCCGTTCGCGCGCCTCAGCCCGCATAAGGTCGCCAACACCCATCCAGTGCTGGAAATCCTCCGGCGGGATGATCGACAGGATCTGCACCCCGGCCCCGGTGTGGGATGCCCGAAGCGCCGCGAACCGCATCGCGTTGAGACATTCGCGGCTGTCGTCGAGAACGACCATGAACTTGCGCATCGCGTCCTCCCCGATTGCGGCGCCCATCCTGCCGCAAGCCCGGTCGGCTGGCAACGGGGGGCATCAGGCCCCGGCGTGCGCGAAATCCCAGTAGAGGTCGCGCGCCCGCTTCGTCACCGGGCCGTCCCCATAGTGCGTGTCGTCGAACGCCGCGACCGCCATGACCTTGGAGAAGTTGCCCGACATGAAGACCTCGTCGGCGGCGTGGAAATCGTCGAAGGTGAGCACGGCCTCCACCACCTCCATCCCGTCGGCGCGCAGGTTCGCGATGTGGCGTGCGCGCGTGATGCCCGACAGGAACGTGCCGTTCGCGATCGGCGTGAACACAGTGCCGTCCTTGACCATGAAGACGTTGGCCGTCGCCGTTTCCGCCACGTTGCCCATCGCGTCTGCAACGAGCGCGTTGCCGAAGCCTTTGGACTGTGCTTCGACCAGCATGCGCGCGTTGTTGGGATAAAGACAGCCCGCCTTGGCGTTGCAGACGTTATCCTCCAGCACCGGCCTGCGGAAGCGCGTCCGCGTCAGCGTTGTGGTGGCGTCGGGCGCGGGCATCGCCACCTCCTCGAGGCAGAGCGCGAAGCCGGTCGCATCGGCCTGCGGTGCCACACCCAGATCCGACCCCGCGAGCGCCCAATACATCGGGCGCACGTAGACCGCCCGGTCCTTGCCGTAGGGGGCAAGACCCTCGCGCGCGATCTCGACCATGGCGGCGGGCTCCATCGTCGGCGTGATCATCAGCGCCTCCGCCGACCGGTTCACCCGCGCGCAATGCAGCGCCAGATCCGGCACCACGCCGTCGAACATCCGCGCGCCGTCAAAGACCGAGGAGCCCTGCCAGATGCCGTGGTCGGCGGCCCGCATGACGGCCACGTCGCCGTCGTGCCAGCGCCCCTCGAACCACGTGCGGATGTTCGTGCCGAATGCCATGCGCCTGCCCCTTGCTGCCCTGCCGGGGTCACTAGACCACCGCGGGCGAACCGGGTCCAGAGGCCGTTGGGCGGGGCCGGATCATGCCGACGATCCGGTAGACATCCTCCAGGATCGGGCGCGCGATCGCTTCGGCCCGCGCGGCGCCGTCGCCGAGGATACGGTCGATCTCGCCCTCGTCCTTCATCAGACGCGTCATCTCCGCGCTGATCGGGGCCATCACCGACACGGCCAGATCGGCGAGGGCTGGCTTGAACGTGCCGAATGGCGCACCGGCATGGTCGCGGATCACCGCCTCGGGCGTCATCTCCGCGAGGGCCGCGTAGATGTTCACGAGGTTGCGCGCCTCGGGCCGGTCGCGCAGACCGTCGAGATCCGCGGGCAGGGGCTCGGCATCGGTCTTGGCCTTGCGGATCTTCTTCGCGATCGTGTCGGCGTCGTCGGTGAGGTTGATGCGGCTCTGGTCGGAGGGATCGGACTTCGACATCTTCTTGGTGCCGTCGCGCAGGCTCATGACCCGAGTCGCGGCCCCTTCGATCACCGGTTCGGTCATGGGAAAGAACGCGACCCCGTAGTCGTTGTTGAACTTGGCCGCGATATCGCGGGTCAGTTCCAGATGCTGCTTCTGGTCCTCCCCCACCGGCACATGGGTCGCCTTGTAGGCGAGGATGTCGGCCGCCATCAGCGCCGGATAGGCAAAGAGGCCGAGCGATGCGTTCTCCGAGTTCTTGCCCGCCTTGTCCTTCCATTGCGTCATCCGGCCCATCCAGCCCATCCGCGCCACGCAGTTGAAGATCCACGCAAGCTCGGCATGGGCGGAGACCTGGCTCTGGTTGAAGAGGATGGAGCGTGCGGGGTCGATCCCCGCCGCGATGAAGCCCGCCGCCGCCTCACGCGTCTGGCGCGCAAGCCGGGCGGGGTCCTGCCAGACCGTGATCGCGTGCATGTCGACGAGGCAGTAGATGGTGGGCGTGCCCTCGTCCTGCATCTGGACGAACCGCTTCAGCGCGCCCAGATAATTGCCGAGCGTCAGCCCCCCCGACGGCTGGATGCCCGAGAAGATACGCGGCGGAAATGCGGGGGCGGGCATCGGATGCTCCATCTGGAAACTCGTCCCGGCCTCGCTTATCGTCCGGCCCGCGGGGCGTCAATGAAACCCCGGCGCGCGCGAGGAGTTGCGGATGTCCGACCTGAATGCCGCCCCCCTGAACCCGCTGCCTCCGGTGGTCTGGCTGCTGGCCCTGCCGATCATCGCGATGGAGGTGGTGCTGAGTGCCGCCGGAGCGGGCCTCGTCGGCGGTGCGGACGGGATCGGCTGGCGCGCGCAGGCGTGGGAGCGGTTTGCCTTCGCGCCCGACTACATGCGCGCAAAGATGGCGCTGGGCGACTGGTCGGGCGACGTTTTGATGCGGCCCTTCACCTATCCGTTCGTCCATCTGAATGCGACGCACGCGATCTTCGTGATCGTCTTCCTTCTGGCGCTGGGCAAGATGGTGGGCGAGGTGTTCCGCTGGTGGGCGGTGCTTCTGGTGTTCTTCGGCGCGGGGCTTGCGGGGGCCGCGGCCTATACCGCCATCCCCTCGATCCACGCGCCGCTGATCGGCGGCTATCCCCCGGTCTATGGGCTGATCGGGGCCTTCACCTTCCTGCTGTGGTCGCGCCTTGCGGGGACCGGGACCAGTCAGTATCGCGCTTTCACCCTGATCGGTGCCCTGATGGCGATACAGCTTGTGTTCAGCGTCGTGTTCGGCGGCGGATGGGACTGGGTGGCGGAGCTTGCGGGCTTCATCGCGGGCTTCGCGCTCTCCTTCCTCGTCAGTCCGGGGGGCTGGGGACAGGTCCTGGCCCGGATGCGGAGCCGATAGGGCGGGCCGGTTGCAAAGGCCGATGGCGTCGGGTCAACTAGCCATGCCCCACCGCGGGATTCCAGAAGGGAGACGGTCGACGTGAGAGCCTTTTTCGACGAGCGCCAGCTCGGCCATGCGCCGGAGGTCTATCTGCGGTTCGGCTCGGCCCTGCCGCATCCCGAACAGCCCGAGCGGGCAATCATCCTGCGCGACATGCTGCGTGAGGAAGGCTTCGAGATCGCGGCACCGGACGATGCCGGAACCGGACCGATCAAGGCGGTGCACAACCCCGATTACGTCGACTTCCTGCCCGACGCCCATGCGCGCTTCATGGCGGTGGCGGTGCCCGGCGCGCTTGCCGTGCCGACCCATCACCCCGGCGTGCGGCGCGGGCGCGAGCCCAAGGATATCCGTGGCCAGCTCGGTTGGTGGATCACCGATCCGTCGCTGCCGCTGACCGAAGGCTCGTGGGACGCGGCCTACTGGTCCGCGCAATCGGCGGTGGCCGCCGCCGATGACGTGGCGGAGGGGGGGCGCGCGTCCTATGCGCTTTGCCGTCCGCCCGGCCATCACGCCATGGCCGACTGCGCGAACGGGTTCTGCTTTTTCAACAACGCCTGCATCGCGGTGGAGCGGTTGCGCGGGCGCTTCGGCCGGATCGCCCTGCTGGATGTGGACGTCCACACCGGCAACGGCAGCATGGACATCCTCTACGGGCGCGGCGACGTGTTCTTCTGCTCGCTCCATCCCGACCCCGCCACCTTCGCCACCTTCTTTCTTGGTCACGCGGATGAGACCGGAGAGGGCGAGGGCGAAGGCACGACGCTCAACATCCTGCTCGAGCAGGGCGCCAACGAGGCCGAGGTGCTGACCCATCTGGACCGTGGCCTCGACGCGATCCGCAGCTTCGGGCCCGAAGCGCTGGTCGTCTCCCTCGGTTTCGACATGGCCGCCGACGATCCGCTGGCCGCCGTGGCCGTCCACCCCGAGGGCTTCGCCGAAATGGCCCGCCGGATCGCCGCCCTTGGCCTGCCCACGGTGCTGGTGCAGGAGGGCGGCTATCTCGGCCCGTCGCTCGCCACCAATGCGCGCGCCTTCCTCACCGCATTCCGCGACAGCATCGGAGGCGCGGCATGAACGGCGCCGAAAGTGTCGTCCGCAGCCTCCATGCGGGCGGGGTGGAGATCTGCTTTGCCAATCCCGGCACGTCGGAGATGCAGTTCGTCGATGCGCTCGACCGCACGCGGCTGATGCGCTGCGTGCTGGGGCTGTTCGAGGGCGTCGTGACCGGCGCAGCCGACGGTTACGCGCGGATGGCTGGCAAGCCCGCAGCGACGCTGCTGCATCTGGCGCCGGGTCTCGCAAACGCGGCGGCGAACCTGCACAACGCGCGCAAGGCCCGCGTGCCGATGGTCAACATCGTGGGCGATCATGCGCTGCGCCATCAGAAGTATGATGCGCCCCTGTCGGCCGACGTGGCAGGTGCCGCAGCACCCTTCAGCGACTGGGTCCGCTCCGGCACGACCGCGGCGCTTTTTGCGGCGGATGCGATGGACGCGCTTGCGGCGGCGAGGGCCCGTCCGGGGCGGATCGCGACCCTGATCGCACCCGCCGACATCGGCTGGGACGAAGGCGGCGTGATCGCGGCGCCGCGTCCGGGCTCTGCACCTGTTCCGGTGGACGAAAGGCTGCTCGATGAGGCTGTGCAGGCGCTGGAATCTGGCGACCGGACGGTGTTCCTCGTCGGTGGTGGCGTGCTGGAGGATGCCGGCGCGCTGGCCATGCTGCGCGGGATCGCCGACCGGACGGGGGCCGATATTCTGGCGCCCGTATCCAGCCGCCGCACCGAACGCGGGGGAGGGCGCGTCCATGTGCGCAAGATCCCCTATCCGATCAACGATGCACTGGAGACGCTGGCCCCCTACCGGCGCGCGATCCTGATCGAGGCGCCGCCGCCGGTCGCCTTCTTCGCCTATCCCGGCCGTCCGAGCCTGCTGCTGCCCGAACCGTGCGCGCTGACAGAGCTTGCCGGGATCGAGACCGATGGCCCCGCCGCGATTGCGGCGCTTGCCGACCGGATCGGTGCCCACCCCGCCCGCGTGCCGGATTCTGGCCGCGTGGAGGCGCCGCCTTCGGGCGCGATCACCCCGGCCTCGCTCGCCGCGGCGCTGGCCCATGCCATGCCGGAGGGGGCCATTGTTACCGACGAGGGCGTGACCTCGGGCCGCGACCTGCATGAGGCGACGCGCGGCTGCCCGCCCCATTCGTGGCTCTCGCTGACCGGAGGGGCCATCGGCATCGGCATCCCGCTCGCCACCGGGGCGGCGCTCGCATGCCCGGACCGTCCGGTGATCTCGGCGCAAGCTGACGGCTCTGCGATGTATACGATCCAGGCGCTCTGGACCCAGGCGCGCGAACAGTTGAACGTGACGACGGTGATCTTCGCCAACCGCGGCTATCAGATCCTGAAGCACGAACTCATGGCCGTCGGTGCCAATCCCGGACCGGAGGCGCTGAGCATGCTGAACCTCGATCGGCCCGAGCTGGATTTCGTCGCTATCGCCCGAGGGATGGGCGTTCCGGGACGACGGGTGGAGGATGCCGCCGACCTCGCCCGCGCGATTGCGGATGCGGCGGCAGAACCGGGACCGTTCCTGATCGAGGCCGTGATGTGAGCGCGAATCACAACGCCCCCGCAACCCTCGACGCGTGTGAAGCATCGGTCGCTTGACCCGGGGCGGACGATTCGCCTAACGTAAAAACACGCCGTGGTTGTAATCAGGCCGCTGGCCGGAAAACGAGCGTCTTCCGCCGCGCCATCTCGCCGAAAATGCAAGTCGGTAACCATCATATCGGTGCTGCGGCACACGATTCGGGGTTCCTCCTCCCGTAAAAATAACATAAAGTTAAGACTTCATGGAACAGGACCGTGGTGCTCGCGTTCCACGGACCAAGACTTCATAACGGATCAGGAGAGTAATGATGAGACTTTTTGCATTTGGATTGGCGACGTCTGCAGCGGTGCTGCTGACCGGCGCTCAGGCGTTTGCCGCAACGGTCATGTTTGATGACTTCAGCGCGGACCAGCTCGCCGTGGATGCGCCGTATGTTGGCTCCACGAGTTCGAACTTTGTCAATTTCAACAGCGGCAGGCGGACTCTGACTGCGAAGAACACTGCGAACAATGGTAACGAGTTCGGTGCGACCACGCTTGGTGTGAGTGAAGGTGCTCTGTCGTTCTCGAACAACGACAAGGCGACCGGCACGGGCACGCTCTCGTACTCGAACGTCGGTGACATCTCGAACGGTTCCAACCCGTTCTTCTTCTTCGATGTGGGCACGTTCGACAATGTGGCGAACTTCTCCGTCGAAGCCACGGACACGGACAACAATATCAGCACCTACTCCGAAGTGCTTCAGGCTGGCTTCAGCCCGACCCTGTTCTTCAGCCAGTTCACGGGTTCGGCCGACTTCAACAGCCTGTCGACCCTGTCGTTCATGATCGACACGACCAACGTGCCCGGCTTCGGTTCGGTTCCGCGTGTTGACGGTTCCCTGAACTCGATCAGCATCAGTGCGGTCCCGCTGCCCGCCACGGGTCTGCTGCTCCTCGCCGGCTTCGGCGGCCTGACGGCGCTTCGTCGCAAGACCCGCGCCTGATCCAGGGATCATCCTGTCCGGCCGGTCTCGCCGGACAGCCACCAATAAAAGAGGGCGCCTTCGGGCGCCCTCTTTCGTATGCGGATGGTGGTTGAAGGGGGGCGCACCCTCCTTCGTCACATCGCCGCGGCTCGGCCTTGCGCGTAGGCAGACGACGACCGGCTGTCCATCACATGGGTGGAGAAGCGGTCGATCGCGTCTTCCGTCAGCATCTCGCCATACCATTGCGGCGGTGCGGGATCGAAGCCGTGGATCTCCGCCAATGCCGCGATATGGTCGGCATCGGCGAGAGGCAGTTGCGAGCCGATGCTGAAATCGCGCGTCTCCCCCGCCAGCGAGAGGAGCAGCGTTTCCCCCAGGCACCCCCAGCAGAGGTTCTGCGGCAGGGTCTGGAACGGGCCGAGGTCGATCTCGAACGGCGGCTTGATCAGGCCCCCGTCATAGATCAGCACCTGCGACTCGGTGTTCGTGGAGCGCGCGACATTTTGCGGGCGGGCCACGTCGCAGACCAGCGTTCCGGGGCGAAGCTGGTCGGGATCAATCAGCGCCATCTCGGCGCTTGTCGCGACCAGCACAATGTCGGCTGTGGCCAGCGCCGCGTCGAGCGGAACGTTCCAGTCCAGCGGGCTCTGGTGGCCGCGCTTGCGCCAAGTCATCCGCACGCGGTCGGCGAGGCCCTTGTTCCCCTCGGTGTCGGTCGGCTCCAGCCGGCGGACAGCGGCCGCGATCCGGCGCTGCAGCGACCCGGAGAGATGCGTGACATCGCCGGTATTTCCCGCCAGCATCTCGCACGTCTCGTCCGCCACCCGCGACAGCAGCCGGGGGGAGAAGGGGTTGGCGGCGTTTCCGACCAGCGTCAGCATCCCCGCCTTGCGTGCAAGCATGAGGGAGGCCAGCCGGCCGATGGCGCCGGACGCGCCGACGACGACGACATGCGCATCAGCGATATCGATGCCGGTGCGGCGGGCCATCATCTCCAGACTGCGGACGGCAGACACCGTGGTCAGGGTGTTGCCACTCGTTACCGGCACGCCGCGCCCGGTGACCTGTTCGCCGCCCCGCGTGACGATGGAGGTGAAGGCCCCCAGACCGACGCGCGCCGCACCGTGATCACCCGCCATGTCGACGGCGTCCCGGATCATCTTTGCCGCGACCTTGCGTCCGCTGCCCCGCATGTCGCGCGGCAGCATCGGCACGGAGATGAGCCAGCCCTCCGCCGTCGCCCCTGACTTGGAGCTGACACCCGGGATCCGGCGCGCGAAGCCCGGACCGAACTGCTTCACCCATTCGCACCAGTTGGTCAGCTCGCTCTCGTCGAACTGCCGGAAGGAGGGGTCGGAGCGGAAGATGTCCTCCTCCTCGGTATAGTGGATGAGGAAGGCGAAGTTGCCCGGGATGGCTGGCGTCGCGCGCTCCGCGACCGGCATGACAGGGGCCTCCTCCTGCGGCGCGTCGGCGGAGGCTGCCGGATGAGCGACGAGGTGGCGGACCAGTCGGCAGTAGTCGCCCTCGGCGAGGAGCGCGCAAAGCTCTGTAAGCGCGGCAATGGCCTGATCGATCTGTGCCCGGCCGACGATCAGCGGAGGCTGCAGACGGATGACATGGGTGTCGTTGAAGAGCGGCGCCGTGAGCAGATGGTGTCGGTTCAGCAGGTAGGAGCTGATGAGCGGCGTCATCCCGCCGTTGATGCTCGCAAACGCCATCAGCGCCGAGTCGGGCCGGTCGTCGTGGCGGTGGAACTCCAGCCCCAGCATGTAGCCGCGGCCCCGGACCTCGCGGATCACGGTCGGGTAGGCGGCGTGCAAGGCTTGCAGCCGCCCGCGCAGGTAGAGGCCCTGTTCGGCCACCCGGCGGACCATGGCGCTATCGTCTGCGGTCAACATGTCCAGCGTGGCGAGTGCGGCCCGGCACGCCAGCGCATTGCCCGCGAAGGTGGAGCTGTGGAGTCGGCCGAAGCGGTCGTCCCAGACCGCGGGGCGCACGATGCAGGCGCCGATCGGCATCATGCCCCCGCCCAGCGCTTTGGCCAGCAGCAGCATGTCCGGCACCTCCGCGCCGTTCGAGCAGGCAAAGAGCGCGCCCGTGCGTCCGAGACCGGTCTGGATCTCATCCAGGATCGACAGGACGCCATGTTCGCGACAGAGCGCGATCACGCCGTCGATATAGCCTGCGGGCGGGCATACGACGCCGCCCTCGCCTTGGATCGGTTCCACGATGAACGCGGCGATCCGGCCCTCCGACGCGATCAGGGCCGCGCGGAGCGCCTCCAGATCGCCGTAAGGGATGTATCCGAAGCCCTTGACCGGCGCGCCAAAGCCGGTCTGGTAGACCGGCTTTCCGGTGGCCGACAGCGCGCCCAGCGTCTTGCCGTGAAAGCCGTTCAGCGTCGACAGGATCTCGCTGCGTCCGGTGCGCATGCGGGCGAGCTTGATCGCCGCCTCCACCGTCTCCGCCCCGCTGTTGGTGAGTGTCGTGATCGACAGGTCGCCGGGCGTGATCTCCGCCAGCCGGTCGGCCAGACGCTCCGCATCGAGCGAGCGCAGGGGCTGGACCATCGCCGGAACCTGTTGGCGCTGCGTCTCTCTCAAAGCGTCCCAGATCTGCGGGGGATTGTGGCCGAAGGGGAGGGCGCCATACTGGGAAAGGAAGTCGAGATACTGCGCCCCGTGCGCATCCTGTAGTGTGAAACCGGTACCACTCGTCATCTCCACATCGAGCGCAAACATTCCCAGCAGTTCCCTGCGGGCGGGATTGAGCGTGTGTGTCGAAGTGTTCATGCCATCAAAGCCCCTCTGCTGAGGTCCACCGGGTTCGGCGGGCCTGAAGAATTCGTGAAACGATTTGACCGGGCGACCCTTAAAACTGTATTAAACCACAGGTTGTATTCGCCGGGATTCCGTGCTGTGTGCGTTTGCGTCTTCGCGCAGGCGTTCCAATTTGGCAACAGTCAGGAAATGAAAGCACCAACTCCCGGCATAATCCCGCTTTGAGCGTTTTTCAGAGTGGCGAAACATGGCCATCGGTGCGGCAGTTGCGGACGATTCGCAGCGTTCGGCAAATAATTCGTTTGCATCGCAGGCGGTGGGAACGTATGTGCCCCCGCCGCGCGTTAGCGTTCCCGCTTAAGGGCATTGCGGAAGTCCGACGGACGGAAGGCTCCGATCAGCGTGCCGGCGGCGCCGTAGGCCGCAGCTCCCGTCGCCACCAGCAGGGCCAGAGCCGCGTAGCGCCAGCCCGGAACGGACAGCCATCCGCCAAGGCTCGCCGACGCGCCCCAAAGAACGAGGCCCATTGCCGCCGAGGCCATAACGATTTTCGGCAACCGCCTGCGCATCCGCGCATCGAGCCGTGCCGCCTCCCCCATGCCCCGCGCGCCCCGCCAGAGCTGCCAGACCATGATCCAGGCCGACGCCGTGGTGGCGAGCGCCGCGGCGATGAAGCCGATCACCGGCATCAGGCCGACCGCGAGGCCTGCATTCACCACCATCGCCACCACCGCGAAATGGAACGGCCGCCGCGTATCCTCGCGCGCATAGTAAAGCGGCTGGAGAACTTTCTGCAGCACGAAGGCAGGCAGGCCAATGCCGTAGACCGCGAGCACCAGCGCCGTGTTGACTGCATCCCGGTGCCCGAATGCCCCGCGCTGGAACAGGACGGAAATCAGCGGCAGTGCGATCACCACCAACGCCACGGCGCAGGGAACGGTCAGCGCCAGCGCAAACTCGGTGCCGCGGTTGAAGCTGTCCCGCCCGCCTTGCAGGTCGCCCCCGCGCAGACGGCGCGAGAGGTCGGGGAGCAGCACCGTCCCGATGGCGATTCCCACGACGCCCAGCGGCAACTGGTAGAGCCGGTCGGCATAGGTGAGCCACGCCACAGCACCGTCGGTGAAGGACGCGACCTGCCGCCCGACCAGCAGGTTGATCTGCACCACGCCCCCGGCGAGCACCGCGGGCGCCGCGATCCGGGCAAGGCGCCGCAGCTCCGGTGTGAAGCGCGGCCAGGCGAGCCGCAGCCGGAACCCCGATTGCGCCGCCCAGTACCAGGTGAAGAGGAACTGCGCGACCCCCGTGACCGGGACCGTCCAGGACAGCGTCAGCCCCATGTCCCAGCCGAACCAGACCGCGAGCCACATCGCGAGGATAAAGATGACGTTGAGCAGCACCGGCACGACCGAGGCCTCGGTGAATCGCCCGAGCGTGTTCAGCACGCCCGAGAGAAGCGCCACGAGGCTGATGAAGAGGATGTAGCTGAACGAGATCCGCCCGAACGTCACCGCAAGGCCGAACCGCTCGTCGCCCACGAAGCCGGAGGCCATCAGCCATACCAGCCCCGGCATCGCGACCGTGCCGAGCACCGTGAACAGGACGAGGATCGCGCCCAGCGCGTTGAACGCAGCCTGCGCGAACCCTTGAGCATCCTCGCCCGCCTCGATCTTCTTGGCGAAGATCGGAACGAAGGCCATGTTGAAGGCCCCCTCGGCAAAGAAGCGGCGGAACATGTTGGGCAGCGAGAAGGCGATGAGAAACGCCTCCGCCACCGGCCCGGTCCCGAGATAGGCCGCCATCATCACATCGCGCACAAACCCCACGCCGCGCGACAGGAGCGTCCAGGCCCCCACCGTCAGAATCCCGCGCATCAGCCGGACCGGCGCGCTCACGCGGGCGTCCTCCGGCCCGCGTCCGTGGCAGGCTGTACCCTCACGCCTTGGCCCGTTCCGTGCCGTCGGCGATGGCCTCGCGCAGCTTGCGCTCCAGCGCCTCGCGCTTGACCTTGGCATGCAGCTTCAGGCCGAACATGTCCTTGACGTAAAAGCTGTCCACCACCTGCGCCCCGTAGGTCGCGATCATGGCGGAGGCGATGTAGATGTGGGACGCCGCCAGCGTCCGGGTCAGATCGTAGAGCAGCCCGGGCCGGTCGCGGGTATCGACCTCGATGATGGTATAGATTTCGGAGCCTTCGTTGTCGAAGGTGATGTGGGTGGGAAAGCGGAACTGGCTTTCACGCTTCTTGACGCGGTCGCGGGTCTTCAGCGCCTCGCGGGGGACGACCTCGCCTTTCAGGGTGCGCTCGATCATGCTGCGCAGGCGGGGCAAGTGGTCGATGTCGTAGGGCCGCCCCTCGCCGTCCTGCACCCAGAAGACAGCCGTGGCATAGCCGTCCTTGGTCGTATAGGTGCGCGCGTCCACCACGTTCGCCCCGACCAGCGCCAGCGCCCCCGCGAGGCGCGAGAAGATGCCGGGGTGATCGGCCAGCGCGAAGGCCGCACGGGTCGCGTCGCGGTCAGGATCGGGATGCAGGTCGATCCGGATCTCGTCGTCTGCAATGCCGAGGAGAAGCCGTGCGAAGGCCGCGTGGGTCGCGGTGAAGAGCCCCTGCCAGTAGGTCGGGTAATGGCGGTTCAGCTCACCCCGGATCGCCTTCTGGTCCCAGCCCTCAAGTGCATCGCGCAGCAGCCGTTTCGCCTTGTCGGCCCGGTTCGCGCGGTTCAGCGTCTCCAGCCCGCCTTCCAGCGCCGTCTGGGTGTCGCGGTAAAGCTGGCGCAGAAGTTGCGCCTTCCAGTTGTTCCACGTCCCCGGCCCGACGCCCCGGATGTCGCAAACCGTCAGCACGGTCAGCAGGTCGAGGCGCTTTTTGGTCTTCACCAGCTTGGCGAAGTCCCGGACCGTGCGCGGGTCGGAGATGTCGCGCTTTTTTGCCATGTCCGACATCAGCAGATGTAAGCGCACCAGCCATTCGACCGTCACCACCTCGTACGCTTACAGCCC
>JBBSVE010000085.1:0-14016 GCA_038233815.1 Rhodobacterales bacterium | reverse complement strand
GTGCAGGTCGGATCCGCAGATCCCGCCGGCAGCCACCGTGACCTGAACCTCGCCCGCGGCGGGCGGGGGGGCGTCGCGGTCCTCGAGCCGCAGGTCTTTCGGGCCATGAAGGACGAGGGCGCGCACCTCAGATCACCGGGGTCGGCAGCGGCGTGCCGGCAAAGAACGCGGTGAGGTTTTCGCGCACCAGCGCCCCCATCGCCTTGCGCGTGGCGTCCGTGGCCGACGCGTGGTGCGGCTGCAGCAGCACGTTGTCGAGCGCCAGAAAGCGCGGATCGACCTGCGGCTCGCCCTCGAACACGTCGAGCGCCGCGCCCTTGATCGTGCGGGCCTCCAGCGCGTCCAGCAGGGCCGCCTCGTCGATGTTGGAGGCCCGGCTGATGTTGATGATCATGCCGTCGGGGCCGAGCGCGTCCAACACCTCGCGGTTCACGATGTGGCGCGTCCGGGCCGAGGCGGCAAGCGTCACGAACAGGAAATCGGAATGGCGGGCAAGCGCCACCGGGTCCTGGATGAAGGTCCAGTCCTTGGCATTTTCCTTTTCTGCCGTGGCGCTGTAGGCCACGTCGAGATCGAACGCCGCCAGCCGCCGCCCGACCTCAAAGCCGATCCGGCCGAGACCGAGGATGCCCGCCTTGCGCCCCCAGACCCGCGTCTGCAACGGATGCGACCCCTTGGTGCCCCACGACCCGGTCTGCACCCAGTCCGAGGCCGGCACTATTCCCCGCGCGAGCGCCAGCATCATCGCCACGCCCAGATCGGCCACGTCGCCGTTGAGAACGTCTGGCGTGTTCGTCACCCGCACGTCCCGCTCCCGGCAGGCATCGAGATCGACGGCATCGAAGCCCACGCCGTAGACCGCGACGATCCCGAGGTTCGGACAGGCCTCGATCACCTCGCGCGGTGCACCGAGATCGCCGCGCGTCGCGATGCCCTTGATGCTTGGTCCGACGCGGGCAAGGAACGCGGCCTTGTCGTCGGCTTCGAAATAGCGGTGCATCTGAAAGGCATCCTCGAGCGGCCCCTGATCCCAGGCCGCGTAGGAGCCCATCTGCAGGATGTCGGGTTTGGTCATCGGGCGCTCCGGATGGTTGACAAGGATCGTGCCGGGTAACATGAGGCGCAGACCCGTCCGCGTCGAGAGGAAAATGGCACCACCATGAGCGTGAAGCTTTTTGACCTGTCGGGGCGCCGGGCGCTCGTCACCGGATCGTCGCAGGGCATCGGCTTTGCGCTGGCGCGCGGTCTGGCGCAGGCCGGGGCCGCCATTGTGCTCAACGGCCGGACCGCCGCGACGCTGGACGCGGCAGCGCAGACTCTGCGCGCGGAGGGGGCCACGGTCCACATCCTCTCCTTCGACGCGACGGACCACGCGGGCGTGCGACGCGCCGTCGACGGGTTCGAGCGGGATGTTGGCCCGATCGACATTCTGGTGAACAACGCGGGTATGCAGCACCGCGGCCCGCTGGAGGAGTTTCCCGCCGACGCGTTCGAGCGGCTTCTCCAGACCAACGTGGCGTCGGTGTTCCATGTCGGGCAGGCCTGCGCGCGCCACATGATCGGGCGCGGGCGGGGCAAGATCGTCAACATCGCCTCGGTGCAGTCGGCGCTCGCCCGGCCGGGGATCGCGCCCTACACGGCGACCAAGGGGGCGGTGGCCAACCTCACCAAGGGCATGGCGACGGACTGGGCGCGTCATGGGCTGACCTGCAACGCGCTGGCGCCGGGCTATTTCGACACGCCGCTGAATGCGGCGCTGGTGGCGGACCCGGCCTTCACCGAATGGCTGGAAAAGCGCACGCCCGCGGGCCGCTGGGGCCGGGTGGAGGAGCTGGTGGGGGCCTGCATCTTCCTCGCCTCGGACGCCTCGACCTTTGTCAACGGGCACACGCTTTATGTCGACGGCGGGATCACCGCCTCGCTCTGACCGGTCAGCGCCGGGGGGATGTCGTGGCGCCCGGCACCACCGTTACCGGTAGCGCCACGGCCCGGTCCGGCGACAGCCCGTTGATCCGCGCGATGACGTGGCGCGCGCCGATCACTCCGATCTCCCGCCGCGGGGTGCGCACGGTGGTCATCGCGACCGGCAGCACGGAGGTGAGGCCAAGCTGGTTGAACCCCGCAATGCCGATGTCGCCGGGCACCGAGAGGCCCATCTCCCCGCAGGTCATCATACCCCCGAACGCCATGTGATCGTTGAGGAAGAATGCCATGTCGGGGCGCGGTCCGGGGGCCTCCAGCGCCATGCGCATACCCTTTGCGCCGGCGGAGAAGGCATTGTCCTCCACCATCCCGAACGCCCGAAGCGGGGCGGCGGGACGATCCGCGAAGGCCGCCTCCAGCCCGCGGCGGCGGTTGTCGGCGCGCCGGTCCCGCCCTTCCGGCGCGCCGATGAAAACCGGCGCGCGGTAGCCGAGGTCCGCCGCATGACGCCCGATCAGGACGCCCGCGGCATGATGGTCGATGCCGACGCAGAGGTCGATCGGATCGGGCGCCCAGTCCCAGATCTCCAGCGTCGGGACGCGCGCCTCTCTGATCCGTGCGACAAGCGCCGGATGGTGGTCGGTCCCGGTAAGGATCATCGCCGCCGGGCGCCAGGAGAGGAGCCGCTCCGCCCAGCGCCATTCCACGTCGGGGTCGTATTCCGTGGTGTCGATGATGCTGGAATAGCCCGCCTGCTCGAACGTGCGGCGCATGCCGGACAGGATGTCGGCGAAAACGTCGTTGGCGAATGTGGGCAGCGAAATGCCGATCAGGTCGGCATTGGCCATCGTCAGCGCGCGGGCGTTGCTGTCGGGCTGGTAGCGGAGCCTGCGCGCCGTCTCCAGGATCCGGGCGCGGGTCGCCTCCGACACGCCATCGACACCGCGGAGCGCGCGGCTGACCGACATCGCGCTGACACCCGCCGCACGTGCCACGTCACGGATCCCGGTGCCGTCGAGACGTCTGCGCCGGAGAGGGGTCGGATCGTCCATCATCACATGTCCCCTTCACGTTAACGGTAACGCACTTCCTTCAGCGATGCACTGGTCCGGGTGGGTCATTTGCCCGACTGTGACGGCTGACGGGCGTTCCCGTCTGATCCTTGGGAGGGGATTGAGTGCCGGAAATCGTCTTCGACCGGGTGGAGAAATCCTACGGTACCGTGCAGGTCCTGCATCCGTTCGACCTGACACTCCCGGACGGCGAGTTCACCGTCCTCGTCGGCCCCTCGGGCTGCGGCAAGTCCACCACTCTGCGCATCCTCGCCGGGCTGGAGACGCTGTCGGGCGGCGAGATCCTGTTCGACGGCAAGCCGATCAGCGCGCTGGAGCCGAAGGAGCGCGACGTGGCGATGGTGTTCCAGGATTACGCGCTCTATCCCCACATGACGGTCGCGCGGAACATGTCCTTCGCGCTGCGCCTCGCCCGCACATCCAAGACGGAGATCGCGGCGAAGGTGGAGCGGGTCGCGGGCCTTCTCAACATCGCGCATCTTCTGGATAGGAAGCCCGCCGAACTGTCCGGCGGCCAGCGCCAGCGCGTGGCGATGGGACGCGCGATGGTGCGGGATGCGGGCACGTTCCTGTTTGACGAGCCGCTCTCCAACCTCGACGCCAAGCTGCGCGCCAAGATGCGCACCGAGCTGGCGGAGATGCGCGACACGATCGACAAGAACATGGTCTATGTCACCCACGACCAGATCGAGGCGATGACGCTCGGCGACCGGATCGTGGTGATGAACGAGGGCCGGATCCAGCAGCAGGGCACGCCTGAGGCTTTGTTCAAGCAGCCGGTCAACCGCTTCGTCGCGGGCTTCATCGGCAGTCCCACGATGAACTTCCTGCCCGCCGATCTGGTCGAGGAGGGCGGCCGCACCATCGCGCGGGGCGACGGATTCGCGCTGCCCCTGCCAGACGCGCTGGCCGCACGGGTGGCGAAGGCCGCCGCACGCACGGTCGATCTGGGCCTGCGCCCGTCGTCCTTCAGCGCCGATACCGGTGCCGGCGCGCCGATCACGGTGCGGATCGCGGTGGCCGAATATCTCGGCTCGCAATCCATCCTCGCGACCCGCTGTGGCACCGCCGAGATCCTGATCGAGGTGGCAAGCTCCGCCCCGCTGCGCACTGGCACCGTGCAGGATTTCGCGGTGCTGACCGACGAGATGATGATCTTCGACCGTGAGACGGGTCAGCGCCTGTGAACCCGCGACACGAACCATAAAAGGAAGGAACGGAATGAAGCACCTGAACCTGAAACCGATAATGGCGGGGGCGGCCTTGGCCGCGCTGACCGCCGGGGGCGCCATGGCGGGGCCCTATGATGCCTACAAGGGGACCGATCTCGTCGTGCTGTTCCCGGTGCATCCGCATTACAACGCGGTGATGAAGGTGCTGCCCGAGTTCACCAAGGAGACGGGCATCAAGGTCGAGGTCGATCAGCTCGAATATCTCAAGATGCGCGACAAGCAGGCGCTGGAGCTGACCAAGCCCACGGGCGACTATGACCTGATGGCCTACGTGGTCTTTTCCAAGGCCGATTTCGTGGCCGCCGACCAGCTGGAGAACCCGGCCAAGTATTTCATGGACGCGAAGCTCGCCGACCCGTCCTATGACGCGACCGACCTGATCGACGGCTACGTGCAGAACATCGGCGTGGTGGGCGGAAAGAAGGGCTACCTGCCCGGTCCCACAGGCTCGCTTTACGGGCTGCCGTTCGGGGCGGAGACGTCGGTGCTGGCCTACCGCACCGACATCTTCGAAAAGCACAACCTCAAGGTGCCCGAGACGATGGACGAGCTTGTCAAGCTCGCCTGCGAGATCCCGAAGCTGGAGCCGGGAATGGGCGGCGTGGCGCTGCGCTCCGCCTCGGGCCAGCACGCGAGCCACGGCTTCCTGCTGGAGCTGGCACCCCTGGGCGGCAAGATCTTCGACGACCAGTGGAACCCGATCATGAACAACGAGGCCGGGGTCCAGGCCGCGACCAACTTCAAGAAGATGGTCGATTGCGGGCCGGAAGGGGCGAAAAGCTTCACCGTCGCCGACGCCGCCTCCGCCTTCGCGCAGGGCCGCACGGCGATGTTTCTGGACGCCACGTCCTTTGCCTCGCAGTTCGGCGATCCTTCGACCTCCAAGGTCGTGGGCAAGGTCGGCTGGGCGCTCCACCCCAAAGGCACTGTCCGCGCGTCCGAGACCGGCGGCTTCGGCATCGCGATCCCGAAGAACTCCCAGCAAAAGGAGGCCGCGTTCCTGTTGATGCAGTGGCTCACCTCCAAGCACGGTGACAAGCTGGTGGCGATGGAAGGGGGCAGCCCGTCGCGCTTCTCCACCTATGCCGATGCGGACGTGGTGGCGAAGTTCCCCTATGCGCCGACCTTCGGCGAGGCGCTGAAATACGCCGATCCCGACTGGCGCCCGATCATCCCGGTCTGGGGCAAGATCAACAACGACCTCGGCACCACGATGAGCCAGATCCTGACCGAGAATGCCGATATCAAACAGGCGCTCGACGGGCTGGCCGACCGCACCCGCGCCACGATGAAGGAGGCGGGCTACTACACCTGGTCCGACGCGAAGTAACCGGCGCGGGGGGCGGACCCACCGCGCCCGCCCCCCCCTTTATCCGATGGACCTGCCATGCCCGCCCGTCAGAGCCTGAACCGTGCGACGCCCTATCTGTTCCTCGCCCCGGCGGGGATCGTGATGGTCGTGGCCCTGCTCTACCCGGTCGGATACATGATCTACGCGAGCTTTCTCGACTGGGCGCCCAACCAGCGCATCGGGGAAAGCACCTATGTGGGCTTTCGAAACTACCAGAACCTCTTTGCCGATGCGACGTTTCGCGAAAGCATGTGGGTCACGATCAAGTTCGCGGCCATCGTCGTCAGCGTGGAGATGGTGCTGGGCGTGGGTTTGGCGCTGCTTCTGGACCGCAACATCCGGGGCATGTCGCTGCTGCGCACGATCTTCATTTTGCCGATGATGATAGCCCCCATCGTGGTCGGCCTGATGTGGCGCTACATGTATGCGCCCACCATCGGCACCTTCAACCGCATCCTCACCGGGCTGGGGTTCGACGCGGTGCCGTGGCTGTCGGACGGCAGCTGGGCCTTCACCTCCATCGTCATTGCGGACGTCTGGCAATGGACGCCGTTCATCTTCATCCTCTCGCTCGCCGCCCTCCAGTCCCTGCCCTCCTCCGCGATGGAGGCGGCGCGAATCGACGGGGCGAACGGCTGGCAGACGGTCATCCACATCAAGCTGCCGCTGATGGTCCCGGTGCTGATCGTGACCGCACTCCTGCGCGTCATCGACGCCTTCAAGGTGCTGGAGGTGATCCTCGTGCTCACCAACGGCGGACCGGGCGTGTCGACCGAAATCATCGCGCTTCGCATCATGCGCACCGCGTTCGAGTTCCGCGAGCTGGGCGTCGCTGCGGCGATGTCGAACCTGCTCCTGATCCTGCTGCTGATCCTGACGCTCGGCATGTTCCTCTACAACAAGGCGGCGGAGGGGCGGCTATCCCGCCTGCGCGCCATAGCGGCTGAGGGGGATGTCGCATGACCGCACCGGTCCAACGCCAGAACCCGGCCTTCTACGCGCTGATCGCAGCACTCGTGGTGATGAGCGCGGGGCCGATCGTGCTGATGCTCGCAACTTCGCTGAAGCTCAACGTGGACATCCTGTCGACGTCTTCCAGCCTGCTGTTCGTGCCGACGCTGCACAATTATGAGGCGGCGCTTTGCAACGTGCTCTGGTACACGCCGACCGATCTCGACAGTTGCGATCCGACCTTCGGGCGGGCGTTCGGCAATTCGCTCATCATCGCCACGACCTCGACCGCGCTGACGCTGGTGATGGGCTGCATGGCGGCATATGCCATCGTGCGCTTCCGCTTCATGGGACGCGGGGTCACGTCGCTCACCACGCTCGCGATGCGAATGGTGCCGCCCGCGGTGCTGCTGGTGCCGATCTTTGGGATCTGGACGTTCCAGTTCCAGATCGACGGGACGCGGGCGGGGATCATCCTGATTTACGTCGCGATGAACCTGCCCTTCGTGATCTGGATCCTGCAAAGCTTCATCGTGCAGGTTCCGATCCAGCTGGAGGAGGCGGCGCGGATGGACGGCGCGGGGCCGTTCCAGGTGTTCTTCCTCGTGGTCCTGCCGCTTATCAAACCCGGTCTCGCGGCGGCGGCGATCTTTACCTTCCGCATCGCGTGGAACGAGTTCCTGCTGGGCAACACGCTGGCCGACAGGAACACGCGCACGGTGCCGGTGACGCTGGTGAACTCTCTCACCGAATACAACATCGACTGGGGGCTCATCATGGCCACGGGAATGCTGCTCGCCATTCCACCGATCCTGTTCACCTTCCTTGCGGCGCGGCAGATCATCTCCGGCATGACGGCAGGTGCGGTGAAGGGCTGACGATGCTGGGCTGGCTCCTGACCCCGATCGAGCCCTCACGGATCCACGATGTCGGGTTCTGGCTCAGCTGGCACGCGCGGTTCATGGTGGTGGCGTGGGCGTTCCTGATTCCCGTCGGCATCCTGTCGGCACGGTTCTTCAAGATCTGGCCGGGGCAGCAATGGCCGCAGACGCTGGACAACAAGAACTGGTGGCATCTGCACCGCACGCTCCAGTATATCGCCGTGGCGCTGATGGCGGTGGCGCTGGTGTTTGTCCTGCGGGCGCCTCGCGATCATGTGCTGCCCGGCCCGCACCTCTGGCTCGGCTGGACGATCCTCGCGCTCACCGCGTCCCAAGTGATCGGCACCATCCTGCGCGGCACCAAGGGCGGCCCGACGGAACTGAACCGCGACGGAAGCTTCAAGGGCGACCATTACGACATGAGCCTGCGCCGGCGCATGTTCGAGACGTTCCACAAGGTCACCGGTTACACGGCGCTGTTCCTGTCGGTGGGCACGATCCTGTCCGGCCTCTGGCAATCCAACGCGCCGCGCTGGATGTGGATCGTGCTGGGCCTCTGGTGGCTGATGGTGGCGCTGGCCTATTCGGTCCTGCAGAGCCGGGGCATGGCGATCTCCACCTACCACGCGATCTGGGGGCCGGACGAGACGCTGCCCGGCAACATGCGCCGCAAGCGGAAGTGACGGTCAGTTCCCGTCCTTCCAGTCGAGCCCCATCTCCGAATAGCGCTCCGGCTCCTCCAGCCAGTTCGGCCTGACCTTGACCTGCAGGAACAGATGCGCGGGCCGGTCGAGGAAGGCGGAGATGTCGATGCGCGCGGCCTGCCCCACGGCTTTCACCGTCTCCCCCTTGGCGCCCAGCACGATGCCCTTGTGGCCATCGCGGGCGACATAGATCACCTGATCGATCCGGGCGGAGCCGTCGGGCCGCTCCTCCCACGCTTCCGTTTCCACGGTCAGCTGGTAGGGCAGTTCCTCGTGCAGCCGCAGCGTCAGCTTCTCGCGCGTGATCTCGGCCGCGATCATCCGCAAGGGCAGGTCCGCGATCTGATCCTCGGGATAGAGCCACGGGCCCTCGGGCAGCGACCGCGCCAGCCATGCGCGCAGCTTGTCGACGCCGTAGCCCTTCTCGGCGGAGATCATGAAGGTTTCCACGAAGGGGAAGGCCGCGTTCAGCTTTTCCGAAAGCGCCAGCAGCACCTCCGCCCGCACCCGGTCGATCTTGTTGATCGCCAGCGCCACCGGATAGCCCTGCGGGATGCGGTCCTTGAGCGTGTCGATGATCGCCGCGGTGCCTTCGGTCAGGCCGCGGTGCGCCTCCACCAGAAGAACGGTGATGTCGGCGTCCGCGGCCCCGGCCCATGCGGCGGCGACCATCGCGCGGTCGAGCCTGCGGCGCGGGCGGAACAGCCCCGGAGTATCCACGAAGACGATCTGCGCTGCCCCCTCCATCGCGATGCCGCGGATGCGGGCGCGCGTGGTCTGGACCTTGTGCGTGACGATGGAGACCTTGGCCCCCACCATGCGGTTCAAAAGCGTGGACTTGCCCGCGTTCGGCTCTCCGATCAGGGCCACGAAGCCTGCGCGCGTGTCGCCGGGGCCGCCGATGGGGGATTGGTCGTCGGTCATGGTGCGGCCTCCAGCCGGGTGATGAGCGCGCGGGCCGCGGCCTGTTCGGCGGCGCGCTTGGTGGGTGCGGTGGCCTGATCCGACGCGCCGTCCGCAAGCTGCACCTCCACGGTGAAGAGCGGCTGGTGATCGGGGCCGGAGCGGGCACGCTCGGTATAGGCGGGCGGTGGCATGGCGCGGGCCTGCGCCCATTCCTGTAGCGCGGTCTTGGGATCGCGCTCCACGCTCTCCACCGTGGCGAGACGGCCCGACCAGTGGCGCAGGACAGCGCGCTTCGCCGCCTCGAACCCCGCATCGAGGAACACGGCCGCGATCACCGCCTCCACCGCGTCGGCCAGCAGCGCGTCCTTGCGCCGCCCGCCCGACATCATCTCCGACCGGCCGAGCTTCATCACGTCGCCCAGCCCGATTGCGCGCGCGACCTCGGCGCAGGTCTCCTTGCGCACGAGCGCGTTGAACCGCCGCGCGATCTCGCCTTCGGCTGCGCCGGGATCGGCACGGAGCAGCGCCTCCGCGATCGTGAGACCGAGGACGCGGTCGCCCAGAAACTCCATCCGCTCGTTATGGGGCCGGGTGGCGGAGGCGCGGGACGCGTGGGTAACGGCGCGCGCCAGCAGGGCAGGGTCGCGGAAGTCGTGGCCGAGCCGCGCCTCGAAGGCCTTGAGGTCGGCTGCGACCTTCACTCCACCGCCTTGAAAAAGCGATCCGCGCGCCAAGTCCAGAAATACAGCATCGACTTGCCCGCGGAGGAGAACATGATCCGGTCCGCGCGCCCGATCAGGTTGGCGAAAGGCACGAAGCCTACGCCCCCCACGGCCTGCGCGAAGCGGCTGTCCTCGCTGTTGTCGCGGTTGTCGCCCATGAAGAAATACTCCCCCGGCGGCACGGTATAGACATCGGTGTTGTCGCCAAAGCCGTTCTTGTCGATGTTGAGCACATCGTGGACCACCCCGTTCGGCAGCGTCTCCAGCGCGCGGGACTTCTTGCAAAGGCCGCCAATCCCCACCGCACCGTCGGAATTCTCGCAGCGCGGCAGGTTGCCCATCGGACCCTGACGCTCATAGGTTTCGTCAAAGGTGCCATCCGGGGTCTGCGGCACTTCCGTGCCGTTGAGGTAGAGGATGCCATTTTTGACCTGCACCGTATCGCCCGGAAGGCCGATCAGGCGCTTGATGAAATCGGACCCGTTCACGGGATGGCGGAACACCACGACATCGCCCCGCGTGGGCTGCGTGCCGAACAGCCGGCCCGTGATCGGGCAGAGCGAGAACGGACAGGAAAAGCGCGAATAGCCGTAGGCCATCTTGTTGGCGAACAGGAAATCCCCGATCAGCAGCGTGTCCTTCATCGACCCCGAGGGGATCCAGAACGGCTGGAAGAACAGCGTGCGGAATATACCCGCGATCAGCAACGCATAGACGATGGTCTTGATGGTCTCCACGATGCCGCCGTCGGTTTTCGCCTTGGTCGCCATGCGTCTCGAACCTTCACTGCTGCCTCGCGGCGCTTCATGCGCGCGGGGCGGGGGGGAGTCAAGTTTAGGGGAGGGGCCGCGCTTCGATCACGACGAAGGCCTGCGCCCAGGGGTGGTCGTCGGTCAGCGTGACATGGACGACGGCGCTGTGACCGTCCGGCACCATGGCCTTGAGCCGTGCCGCCGCCCATCCCGTCAGGTGCATCTGCGGCTGGCCGGTGCCGAGGTTCGTGACGCTCATGTCGCGCCACGCGATGCCCATCCTGAGCCCCGTGCCCAGCGCCTTGGAACAGGCCTCCTTCGCCGCCCAGCGTTTGGCGAAGGTGGCAGCCACCGCGCGGGGGCGACGGTCGGCGGTGCGCTGTTCGGCGTCGGTAAAGACCCGGTCGCGGAACCGGTCGCCGAAACGCGCGAGCGTCGCCTCGATCCGCGTAATGCTGGCAAGGTCGGAACCGATGCCGAGGATCATTGCAAAGCCCGGGCCGTCACTTCCCCCCCTCCCCGTCCGCGGACGCCAGAGCGGCCTCCCGCTCCGCGATGCGGCGTTCCAGCTTTTCGCGCAGCTTCTTCTTGCGGCGGTTCTGGTAGGCGATGATGATCGGAAGGCTGACATAGTAACCCGCCACGCCCGCTACGATCCCCGGCAGCAGACCGCCGATAAGATAGGGCAGGTAGACGCGGAAGAAGAACGTCTCCAGCCTGTTCCAGTGCTGATCGCCACCGGTGAAGAACGCCTTCACGTTGTTCCAGAACTCCGCCCCCGCATAGCCGAAGTCGGCGAAGATCGCGAGCGGCGACACCGCGCCCGGATGGCCGAGCATCCAGTTCCCGAACTCGACCGCAATGGCCGCGATGAAGGGAAAGGTGACGGGGTTGCCCACGAAGGTTGCCATCAGGCCCGCGATCACATTGCCGCGCACGATCCATGAAAGCACCGCCGTCAACACAAAATGCAACCCGAAAAGCGGCGTGAACGAGATCACGATCCCCGCCCAGATCCCGCGCGCGATCCGGTGCGGCGCATCGGGAAGGCGACGCAAGCGGTGTTTCATGTAATGCGCGGCCCGGCCCCAGCCGCCGCGCGGCCAGACCGATTGCGTCACCACCTGCCCGAAGGACCGTCTGTTCCTGCGCTTGAAGACCATCGCCCCCGGTTCCCGTCAGGGCTTGCGCGTGGCGTCGCGGTGGCGGACCACCTCGGCCACGTCGGTCTCCGCCTCGAGCGCGGTCATGACCATATGCAGATGCTCCACGTCGCGCAGGTCGACGTCAAGATGCAGGCGGTAGAAATCGGGCTTGCGGTCGACGAAGCGCAGGTCGGAGATGTTGGCCTTCTGCTCCCCGATGAGGGTGCAGACGCGCCCCAGCACGCCCCGGTCGTTGGTGATCGCGAGGTTGAGACCCACGGTATGGACCGGCGCATGGCGACCTGCGTGCCAGTTGAGATCCACCCAGCGTTCCGGCTGGTTTTCCAGCCCTTCGAGCGCGGGGCAGTCGATGGCATGGATCACCACACCCTGCCCGCGGTAGGCGATGCCCACGATCCGCTCCCCCGGCAGGGGCTGGCAGCAGGCGGCACGGCGCGAGGTCTGGTCGTCGGGCAGGCCCACCACGGGGCGGCGGGCATCCACCTCGCCGTCGTTGGCGGCGGGCAGGTCGGGATAGAGCACCTGCACCACGCGGCGCGCCGTGATCTCCGCCGACCCGATGCGCGACAAAAGCTCCTGTTCGTCCGGCATGCCGAGAATCTTTGCCGCCGTCCGCAGCGCCTTGTCGGTAGCCTTGCGTCCGACATGGTCGAAGGCCGCGCGCGCCAGCTCCTGCCCAAGCTTCACGAACCGGCCGCGGTCCTCCTCGCGCAGGCTCCGCCTTATCGCGGATTTCGCACGGCCGGTCGCCACGATGTCGATCCAGCTTGCCTGCGGGCGCTGGCCCTCGGCGGTGATGATCTCCACCGACTGCCCGTTGCGCAGCCGGGTCCAGAGCGGGACGCGCAGCCCGTCGACCTTGGCCGACACGGTGGAATTGCCGATCCGCGTGTGGATCGCATAGGCATAATCGAGCGGCGTCGCCCCGCGCGGAAGCTGGATCACGTCGCCCTTGGGCGTGAAACAGAAGACCTGATCGAAATACATCTCCAGCTTGACGTTCTCGAGGAACTCCTCGTGATCGACCTCATCCAGCCGTTCCGACAGGCCCGCGACCCATTTCTGCGGATCGACGGCAAAGGGGTTCTGCGCGCGCACGCCTTCGCGGTAGGACCAGTGCGCAGCGACGCCAGCCTCGGCCACCTCGTGCATCTCGCGGGTGCGGATCTGGATCTCCACCCGCTTGCCGTCGCGGCCCGACACGGTGGTGTGAATGGAGCGGTAGCCGTTCAGCTTGGGCTGGCTGATATAGTCCTTGAACCGCCCCGGCACCGCCCGCCAGCGCTGATGGATAAGGCCCAGCGCCGTATAGGCATCCGCCACCGACCCGGTGATGATGCGAAACCCGTAGATGTCCGACAGGCGGGAGAAGGACAGATCCTTTTCCTGCATCTTGCGCCAGACCGAATAGGGCTTTTTCGCGCGCCCGTAGACATCGGCCTCGATCCCCTGTCGGTCCAGTTCGGCGCGGATGTCGGCGGTGATGCGGTAGACCACGTCGCCCGCCTCGCGCTGAAGCGTGATGAACCGGCGGATGATGGAGTTGCGCGCCTCCGGGTTCAGGACGCGGAAGGCCAGATCCTCCAGCTCCTCGCGCATCCACTGCATGCCCATGCGACCCGCGAGGGGGGCGAAAATCTCCATTGTCTCGCGCGATTTCTGCAGCTGGCGGTCCGGCGCCATCGACTTGATCGTGCGCATGTTGTGGAGCCGGTCGGCGAGCTTCACGAGGATCACCCGCAGATCGCGCGTCATCGCCATGAAGAGCTTGCGGAAATTCTCCGCCTGCTTGCTTTCGGCGGAGGAGAGCTGGAGGTTGGTGAGCTTCGTCACCCCGTCGACCAGTTCCGCCACCTCCGCGCCGAAAAGTTGCGAGACCTCGGAATAGGTCGATTTCGTGTCCTCGATCGTGTCGTGCAGAAGGGCCGTCACGATGGTCGCATCGTCGAGCCGCTGCTCGGTCAGGATCGCCGCCACCGCGACCGGGTGGGAGAAATAGGGCTCACCCGAGTGGCGCATCTGACCGTCGTGCATCGCGGCGCCGTAGTCATAGGCGGCCCGGATCAGCGCCTCGTTGGTGCGCGGATTGTAGTTGCGGACGAGGTCGATCAGGTCGTCGGCGTCGATCATCGCCGTCCGCTCTCCGGGTTCGGTTCGGGCCCCGTTCAGTTCGCGCCCTGAGCTTCCATCAGTGCACGGAGGAGCTTTTCCTCCGACATGTCGTCGGTCGCAGGACGGTCCTGTTCGGCCCCCATGAGGAGCGACATCTGGTCGTCCTCGGGCTCGTCGACCTCGATCTGGGTCTGATGGCTCTCGATCATCCGCTCGCGCAGCGCGTCGGCACCCTGCGTCTCG
>JBBSVE010000084.1:0-14042 GCA_038233815.1 Rhodobacterales bacterium | reverse complement strand
TCCGCTCAGCTTCTGACGCTTCTCTTGCTGGCGCTGAAAGCGGCATCCGACCGGGGGCGGCTGGCGGAGGCCGATCTCGCCCGCCATCTCGCCGATCTGGGTGCGCTGCCGGGGCTGATGAACCACGCGCTCGGGATCGCGGAGGAGGTGGCCGTGATCGCCGAGGATCTGGCCCGCGCGCGCGACATCCTGTTCCTCGGGCGCGGGCCGATGTTCCCGCTGGCGCTGGAGGGCGCGCTGAAGCTGAAGGAGACGAGCTACATCCATGCCGAGGGCTATGCCTCTGGTGAGCTGAAGCACGGACCGATCGCACTGGTCGATGCGGAGGTGCCGGTGATCGTCCTGGCCCCACGTGACACGCTTTTCGACAAGACGGTGAGCAACATGCAGGAGGTGATGGCCCGGCACGGCAAGGTGCTTCTGGTGTCGGACGCGCAGGGCATCGCGGAGGTCGGCGAAGGTTGCTGGCGCACCATTGCCATGCCGGAGGTGCCCGCGCTGCTGGCCCCGATCCTCTACGCTATTCCGGCCCAGCTTATCGCCTATCACACCGCCGTGGCGAAGGGGACGGACGTGGACCAGCCCCGGAACCTCGCGAAATCGGTGACAGTGGAATAGAGGTCGCTACCCGCCGGTGTGGCTCATGTGGCGGAGGGTCTGGCCCGTGATGCCCTGCCGCGAATAGTCGAAATCGTGGCCCTTGGGCTTTCTCGCAATGGCCGCGCGGATCGCTCCTTCTAGCCGTTCATCCCCGTCCGAGGCACGGAGCGGCGTGCGCAGGTCGGCCATGTCCTCTTGCCCGAGGCACATGTAAAGTTCGCCCGTGCAGGTCAGCCGCACCCGGTTGCAGCTTTCGCAGAAATTATGGGTGAGCGGCGTGATGAAACCGATCCGCTGGCCCGTCTCCTCCAGCCGCACATAGCGCGCGGGGCCGCCTGTCCGCTCCGCCAGATCGGTCACGGTGTAGTGCGAACCCAGACGGGCGCGCAGATCCTTCAGCGACCAGTATTGGTCGAGCCGGTCCTCGTTGCCCAGATCGCCCATCGGCATGACCTCGATGAACGTGAGGTCATGGCCCTCCGCCGCACACCATTCGGTCAGCGAGAGCAATTCGTCCTCGTTGAACTCCTTCAACGCCACCACGTTGATCTTCACGCGCAGACCGGCGGCCTTCGCGGCCTCGATCCCGTCCAGCACCTGCGGCAGGCGGCCCCAGCGCGTGATGCGCGCAAACTTCTCCACATCCAGCGTGTCGAGCGAGACATTGACGCGCCGCACCCCGCACGCCGCGAGATCGGTCGCGAACCGGCGAAGCTGGCTGCCATTGGTCGTCAGCGTCAGCTCCTTCAGCGCGCCGCTCTCCAGATGTCGGGACATGGCCTGAAAGAAGGTCATGATCCCCTTTCGGACCAGCGGCTCGCCCCCGGTGATCCGCAGCTTGCGCACCCCCATCCCTACGAAGGCGGAACAGAGGCGGTCCAGCTCCTCCAGCGTCAGAAGCTCCGCGCGCGGCAGGAAAGTCATGTTCTCCGCCATGCAATAGACGCAGCGGAAATCGCAGCGGTCCGTCACGGACACGCGCAGATAGTCGATAGCGCGGTCGAATGGGTCGATCAGGGGCAGGTCCATGCGGTCAAGCTAAGGCGCGGCCCCTGCAGCGGCAAGGGTTCGCGTGGCATTGAAACGCCGGCGCGGCATCGCTAGGCTCGGCACCATGAATCTGCCGCTTGCCATACTCGTTCTGGTTGCCATCACCGGCTGTAATGCCGTCCCGTCTTTTCGCAAGGCGGCACCCGAGCCGACGCTGCTGCCCGGGGCCGTCGCGCCGCCCCGGGGGGCCATCACCGCCTCGGCGCTCGACACGACCACAACGGCGGAGAAAGCGGCGGCGCTGGCCGCTCCCGCCGCATCCTCGGGGGAGCGGGAGATCGGGCGGACCGCAGTATCGCTGGGGCTGGTGACGGAGCCGGGGATCTGGCTCCGCTCCGCCCTCGTGAAGGCGCCGGGCAAGGGTCGGGTCGTCACGGCGAAGGGCACGTCGATCGCGGTCGACCTGATCCCCGGAACGGGTGCGGCGCAACTTTCGCTCGCGGCGTTCCGGGCGCTGGGGCTGCCGCTGACCGGGCTGCCCGAGGTCACGCTCTACGGCCCCTGATCCGTCAGGCGGGCGGCATCCGGGCCTCGACCATGCCAGCATACCAGCTTGCGCCGAACGGGATCGCGTTGTCGTCGAAATCGTAGGCCGGGTGGTGCACCATCGCCGTGTCGCCGTTGCCAAGAAAGATGTAGGCGCCGGGACGTTCGTTGAGCATGAAGCTGAAATCCTCCGCCCCCATCATCGGAGCGGTGTCGGGATCGACCTTGCCGGACACGTCGGACGCCACCCGCAGGGCGTAGTCCGTATTCTCCGGCGCGTTCATCGTCACCGGATAGCCGCGCCGGTATTCGACCGCGGCCGTCGCACCGAAGGTCCGGGCGGTGCCCTCCACGATCTCCGTCACGCGGCGTTGGGCGTAGTCCTGAACGCCCGCGTCCATCGTTCGGACCGTGCCCTTCATCCGCACGACCTGCGGGATGACGTTGTAGGCGTCGGTCTCGGTCCGGACGGTGCAGACCGAGACCACGACCTGCGCCAACGGGTCCACACCGCGCGAGGCGATGGTCTGGAGCGACAGGACGATATGGGCCGCGACCAGCGTGGTATCGATGCATTCGTGCGGCTTGGCGGCGTGGCCCCCCTTCCCCGTAACGGTCACGTCGAACTGGTCCGCGGCGGCCATGATCGCGCCGGGGCGGATGCCGAAGGTGCCGACCGGAATGCCCGGCATGTTATGCATGCCGTAGACCTCCTGCACGCCGAAGCGGTCCATCATGCCGTCCGCACACATCTCGCGCCCGCCGCCGCCGCCTTCCTCCGCGGGCTGGAAGATCACCACCGCGCGGCCGTCGAAGTTGCGCGTCTCACACAGGTATTTCGCCGCCCCCAGAAGCATCGTGGTATGGCCGTCATGGCCGCAGGCATGCATCCGACCGGGGGTGGTGGACGCGTAGGCGGCCCCCGTCTGCTCCTCGATCGGCAGCGCGTCCATGTCGGCGCGCAAGCCTATGACCTTGCCCGCGCGGTCGCTCTTGCCGTGGATCACGCCAACGACGCCGGTGCGGCCGATCCCGGTCACAACCTCGTCGCAGCCATAGTCCCGCAGCAATTCCGCGACCCGCCCGGCGGTGCGGTGCACGTCGTAGAGCAGTTCGGGATGGGCGTGGAAATCCTGTCGGATGGCGGCGAGTTCGGGCTGCATCTCGGCAAAGCGGTTTTTCACGGGCATGGCGGGGCTCCTCTACGGGTTGGGTCGAGACTGGGCCAGAGAGCCCGCGTCCGCAAGAGGATCAGAGCGCGTCGCCGAGATCGACCGTCGATCCGTCCGAGAAACGCGAGAAGCGGAAACGGTGGAGGTCGTGGCCGGTGGCGTCCCCGGTGACGAGGTCGGCCATCACGCGTCCAACATGCCGCCCGCCAGGGGCCATCGTGTAGCCGCCGTCGTCCCTGCGCCGGATGCCCATATGGGCGTCGGCAAAGGCCGTCTCCTGCCCCGGACCGGCGATCGGCGGAATCGGCTGCGCCGCCCCCACGCTCGCCATGACCGAGAGTTGCGGCAGCGCCACACCCAGGGAGCGCAGCATCAGCGCGGACCAGGCGCCGCCCGCCAGCACCACGGCCTCGCAGGCGATGCGTCCGCTTTCCGTCACCACCCCCGTCACCCGGCCCGCCTGAAGGTCGAGGCCCCGGACCTTACAGCCCTCGCGGATCACGGCCCCCTTCGCGGCCAGCGCCCGGGCGATCAGCGGCACGGCGCGCCACGGCTCGGCCCGCCCGCCCGTCCGACGCGGTCTCGATCCCGCCCCGCCACCGGTGGCTGCCGAATCGCTCCGCCACCTCGGTCGCGGTCAGCATCCGGGTGTCGAGCCCCTGTCCCTGCGCCACGGCAAGCCACGCCTCGAACCCGGCCATGTCCTTTGGCGTATTGGCAAGGTCGGTAACGCCGGTCTGGCGAAAGCCCAACCCTTCGCCCACCGTTTGCGAGAGGTGCGACCAATGCCTGAGCGCCTCCGTCACGATGGGCAGTTCGGCCCCGTCGCGGCCCTGTTGGCGGATCCAGCCCCAATTGCGGCCCGACTGCTCCCCCGCGATGCGGCCCTTTTCGCAGAGCACGACCGACAGACCCTTGGCGCGCAGGAACCACGCCGTCATCACGCCCGCGATGCCGCCGCCGATCACCACCACGTCGCAGGCTCCCGGCAGCGGATCGCGAAACGCGGGCGGCACGGCCATGGAGATCGGGATGCCCATCTCAGGCAGCGAGGTCGTCGGTCAACCGCTCCATGAATGTCCAGCCCGCCTCGAACTGCGCGAGCGAGCAGAACTCGTCGACCTGATGCGCCTGAGCAATGTCGCCGGGGCCGCAGACGACGCAGGAATAGCCCTTTTCCTGAAACTGGCCCGCCTCGGTGCCGTAGGACACGACCGAGGTCGCGTTGTCGCCGGTAACGCGGCGCACCAGCGCCTCCGCCGCACCCGCATCCTCGGGGGCGAGGGCAGGGACGTCAAAAAACCGGTCGAACTCGATCGCAGCCTGCGGCTGGACCGCCTTCATCGCCGCCTCGATCCGGGCGCATTCCTCCTCGAACCGCGTGGCCCAGACGTCCGCATCCTCCCCCGGCACGACGCGAAACTCCATCGTGAGGGTGGCATTGCCCGCCGTGATATTGGCCGCGGTGCCGCCCGCGAACTTGCCGCAATGTATCGTGGTAAAGGGCGGGTGGAACATCGAAGCCAGCGCCGACGGCTCCGCCGCCCGGATCTCCGCGTTGCGGTCGTTCATCCAGCCGACGAGCCGCGCCGCCTCCATGATCGCCGAGACGCCGTAGGGAAGGAGCGAGGAGTGGATCTCGAACCCCTTCACATGGACGTTGTAGCCCGCACCGCCCTTGTGGCCGTTCACCAGCCGCATCATCGAAGGCTCGCCCACCACCACCGCAGACGCCTTGGGCAACCGCGCCACCATGTCCGCGATCATTGGCGGCGCACCGACGCAGCCCACCTCCTCGTCGTAGCTGAGCGCGATCTGCAAAGGCCGCTTCACGCCCTTGGCCAGCGCAATCGGCACGGCGGCGAGAGCCAGCGCGTCGAACCCCTTCATGTCGCAGGTGCCACGCCCATAGAGCCTGCCGCCCCGCTCGGTCACCTTGAACGGGTCCGTCGCCCAGTTCTGCCCGTCCACCGGCACCACGTCGGTATGGCCCGAGAGCACCGTGCCGCCCGCAACCTCCGGCCCCGCATTGGCATAGAGCGCGGCCTTGGTGCGATCCGCGTTCCAGACCCGGTGCGCCGTGACGCCGTGGGAGGCGAGATACGCCTCCACCCAGTCCACGAGGTCGAGGTTGCTGTCGCGGCTGACGGTCGGAAATGCCACGAGCCTGTCGAGGATTTCCCGCGCGGTGAGGATCTGGGGGGGCATGGCGATCTCCTTTGCCCTCAGCGTGCGGTGGAGGGCGCGCGGCGTCAAGCGTGCAGCAGGGGCGTGGACAATCTAGGGCGCAGTCAGATCCCTGTTGCGACCTGCGGCAAAATAACTGACACTCGTCTCCACAACCGGAGCGCGCGGGCCGGTCGCGGCAAAAGCGACGGCCGATCAACGACATGGGGGCTCATCTATGGCCGGACGACCGGCGCCTGTGCTTGATGTGCGGGGCCTGCAGACGGTGTTCCGAACCCGCGGGGGTGAGGTCCATGCGGTCAATTCGGTCAGTTTCCATCTCGAACCCGGTGAGCTTCTGGGCGTTGTGGGGGAAAGCGGGTCGGGCAAGTCTGTCACCATGATGTCGCTGATCGGGCTGTTGCCGCAGCCCCCCGCAGAGGTGCGCGCGGGCGAGGTGATGCTGGGCGACCTCGACCTGTTGCAGATCGCGCCCGAGGCGCTGCGCGCGGTGCGCGGGCGCCGGATCGGCTTCGTGTTCCAGGACCCGATGACGAGCCTCAATCCGGTCTTCACCGTCGGCAGCCAGATCATGGAGCCGCTGCGCCGCCACATGGGGATGGGCAAGCGGGCAGCGGCGGCCCGAGCGGTCGAGCTTCTGGACCTCGTTGGCATCCCGGACGCGGCGCGGCGGCTCAACGACTATCCGCACCAGTTCTCCGGCGGGATGCGCCAGCGGGTGATGATCGCCATAGCACTGTCGTGCGACCCGGAGGTGCTGATCGCGGACGAGCCGACGACCGCGCTCGACGTGACGATCCAGGCGCAGATCGTGGAGTTGGTGGTGGATCTGCGCCGCAGGCTCGGAATGGCAATCGTCTGGATCACCCACGATCTGGGCGTGATCGCAGGTATCGCGGACCGGGTGATGGTGATGTATGCGGGCCAGATCGTGGAGCAGGCACCGGTGCGGGAGTTGTTCGCAAACCCCCAGCATCCCTATACGCGCGCGCTTCTCCAGACCATTCCATCGCTGTCGGGCACGCGGGACGCGCGGCTTCGGGTGATCGAAGGACAACCCCCGATCCTCGTGCGCCCGCCTGCGGCCTGTCCGTTCCTGCCGCGCTGCCCGCACGCGATGGCCACCTGCGCGGCGGCAAACCCTGCGCGGCGCGCGCTCCACGGGGCGCCGCTTGGATACGGGCACGACGTCGCCTGCTTTTGGGATGCCACGACCGGCGCCGAGGTCCGGGGGGCGGAGATGGCGCATGCTTGACGGGCCCCGCGCGCTGGTCGAGGTGCGCGATCTCAGGATGTGGTTCCCGATCCACACCGGCCTGCTACGCCGCCACACCGGCGACGTGAAGGCGGTAGACGGCATCAGCTTTGACATCCGCGCGGGCGAGACGCTGGGCCTCGTGGGCGAATCCGGTTGCGGCAAGTCCACAGTGGGGCGCGCTCTTTTGCGGCTTTACGAAATCACGGGCGGGTCGGTCACGATCGACGGGCAGGACATCGCGGACCTCTCGCCCGAGGCGCTGCGCCGCGCCCGCCCGACGATGCAGATGGTCTTCCAAGACCCGCAGGCGAGCCTCAACCCCCGGATGACCGTCGCCGCGATCATCGCGGAGCCCTTGGACGAACATTCCGGTCTGGGACGCGCGGCCAAGCTCGCCCGGGTCTATGAGCTGATGGATCAGGTCGGGCTGAACCGCGATTTCGCCAACCGCTATCCCTATGCATTCTCGGGCGGCCAGCGCCAGCGCATCGGGATCGCGCGGGCGCTGGCGCTGAACCCGAAGTTCATCGTGTGCGACGAGCCGATCGCGGCGCTCGACGTGTCCATTCAGGCGCAGGTGGTGAACCTGCTGGAGGATCTGCAGGACCGGCTGGGCCTTACCTATCTTTTCATCAGCCACGATCTGAGCATGGTGCGCCATATCGCCGACCGGGTCGCGGTGATGTATCTGGGCAAGCTCGCAGAACTCAGCCCGCGCGATCCGCTCTATGCCGATCCGCTCCATCCTTATGCCAAGGCGCTGCTGTCGGCGGTGCCGGAGCCGGACCCGCTGAGGGACGGCGCGCGCGGCCGGATCATCATTCAGGGCGACGTGCCCTCCCCCGCCAATCCGCCGAAGGGCTGCAATTTCTGCACCCGCTGCCCCGAGGTGCAGCCGGTCTGCCACGATGCCGACCCCGAGCTTCTCGAGGTGCGTCCCGGCCGCTGGGTCGCCTGCCATTTCGTGAAGCCCGACCCCACGACGACCGCCGGACCAACCGGCGGCGCCCCCATGACCCGACCCCAACAAGGAGATCACGCATGAACTGGAAGACACCCCTGATGGGCGCGGCAGCCCTGCTGGCCCTCGCCCCCGCGGCGTTCGCCGAGCGCGGATCGGACGGCAACGTCAGGATCATCTACTGGCAGGCGCCCTCGATCCTGAACCCGTTCCTGTCGGGCGGCACCAAGGACGTGGAGGCAGCCTCGCTCGTTCTCGAACCCCTCGCCCGCTTCGACGAGACGGGAGAGTTGGTGCCGTGGCTCGTGACCGAGATCCCGACGCTCGCGAACGGCGGTGTCTCGGAGGATCTGAAAACGATCACCTGGAAGCTGAAGCCGGGCGTCCTGTGGTCCGACGGCACGCCTTTCACGTCCGCGGACGCGGTCTTCACCTGGAAATACTGCACCGATCCCGACGGCGGCTGCGCGCAGCTTTCCAAATACGAAGGCGTGGACAAGGTCGAGGCGCTCGACGACCTGACGGTGAAGGTGACCTTCAAGGAGCCGCAGCCGAACCCCTACGGCCCGCTGGTGGGCGCGCAGTCCCCGATCCTCCAGAAGGCGCAGTTCGAGAATTGCACCGGCACCCGCGCCTCGCAATGCACCGAGCAGAACTTCAACCCGATCGGCACCGGACCTTTCACGGTCAAGGAGTTTCGCACCAACGACGTGATCGAGCTGGAGGCGAACACCAACTACCGTGAGCCGGACAAGCCGCATTTTGCCACCGTGACCTTCAAGGGCGGCGGCGACGCCGAGGCCGCCGCGCGCTCGGTGCTGGAAACGGGCGAGTTCGACTACGCCTGGAACCTGCAGCTTGCCCCCGATGTCATCAAGGGCATGGAGGCCGCGGGCAAGGGCAAGGCCCACGTCGCTTTCGGCACGCTGGTGGAGCGGATCGAGCTCAACATGACCGACGCCTCGCCGTCCCTGCCCGAGGGTGAGCGCGCGACGGCCAAGCATCCCAACCCGATCCTGTCCGACATCAAGGTGCGCGAGGCGCTGTCGAAAGCCATCGACCGCGAAACGCTGGTGGAGATCGGATACGGCGACTTCGGCCGCACGACCTGCACGCTGGTCCCCGCGCCGGAACGCTTTGCCTCCAAGGACATGAGCTGCGTTCCGCAGGATGTCGAAGGCGCGAAGAAGTTGCTCGACGAGGCGGGCTGGACAGTCGGCGGCGACGGCGTGCGCGAGAAGGACGGCATGAAGCTGCACCTGCTGTTCCAGTCCTCCACCAACGCGGTGCGGCAGGATTATCAGGCGCTTATCAAGCAGTGGTGGTCCGACGTCGGCGTGGACACGGAGCTGAAGAACGTCACCGGCTCGGTCTTCTTCGGGTCCGACCCCGGCTCCCCCGACACGTTCCCGCGCTTTTATGCCGACGCGGAAATGTATGCCAACAACTTCGACGGCACCGATCCGGCGAGCTATCTGGCGGAGCGCACCTGCGGCAAGGCGCCCCGGCCGGAAACCCAGTGGCAGGGCGAGAACGTCAACCGCTACTGCGACCCGGAGTATGACAAGCTGGTGGCGGAACTGAACCGGACCGGCGACCCGGACAAACGAGCGGAGCTGTCGATCAAGCTGGCGGAGATGCTGTCGATCGACAGCTATTCGGTCCTGCCGCTGGTGGCCCGGGGTCGCGTGACGGCCTATTCCAACACGCTCGGCGGTGCGATCCTCGATCCTTGGGATTCCGAGTTGTGGAATGCCGCGGACTGGTATCGGATCAAGTGAGACGGAGGGGCCCCGCGCCCCTCCCCACCCGCCTGCGGGGGCCGTGACCGGCCCCCGCCCCGCAGATCAGGCCTATCCCGGCCCGATCCGATCCGAGGCATCCCATGCTGACCTTCACGCTCCGTCGCCTGCTGATCGCCATTCCGACGCTTCTGTTCATCTCGCTCGTGATCTTCATGATCCTGGAGCTGGCCCCCGGCGACCCATTGGCCGACATGCCGATGACCATCCCGCCCGAGGTGAAGGAGAAGATCCGCCTCTCGCTCGGTCTGGGGCGGCCGGCCTACGTGCGCTACGCCTTCTGGCTCTACAACCTCTTCGTGGTGGAGCCGTCCTACTGGATCGACGCCGTCTTCCACACCCACCTCGCGGACGGTCAGCAGCGCATCATCAGCTTCCAGACCCGCGCGCCGGTGTTCGACACCATCGCGGAGCGGCTGCCCCAGACGCTGAAGGTCGTGGGCGCGGCCTATGTCGTGGGCGTGCTGATCGCCATTCCCATCGGCATCGTCTCCGCCTACCGGCAATATTCGTGGTTCGACCAGTTGGGCACCTTCGTGTCGATGATCGGCTTTTCGGTTCCGACCTTCGTCACGGGCGTGTTCCTCATCATCATCTTCTCGGTCTGGCTGAACTGGTTCCCGTCGATCTACGACACCACGCTCGTGGTCCATGACTGGGCGAGCTTCTGGGCACAGGTGCGCCAGATGGTGATGCCGGTCTTCGTGCTGGCGCTCTACAACGCAGCCCAGATCAGCCGCTACATGCGGGCCTCGATGCTCGACAACATGAGCCAGGATTACGTGCGGACCGCGCGCGCAAAGGGGATGAGCGAGACGGTCGTGCTTTTGCGGCACGTGCTGCGCAACTCGATGATCCCGGTCGTCACGGTGATCGCACTGGGGGTGCCGAGCGTTTTCACCGGGGCGATCATCACCGAGAACGTGTTCAAGGTGAACGGGCTTGGCCAGCAGCTTTTGCTGTCGATCCAAGGCAACGATGCGCCGATGGTGCTCACGATCTCGTTCATCTTCGCGGTGCTTATCGTGCTCTTCAACCTGATCGCCGACGTGCTTTACGGCGTGCTCGATCCGAGGATCCGTTATGACTGACGCGCCGGCCGGTCTTCCCGAACCCCGCGCCGCGGCGCCGCGCAACCAGTGGTGGGACGTGTGGGACCAGTTCCGCACCCACAAGGGCGCGGTGGCTGGCACGGTGATCCTCGTCGTCATCTTCGCGGCGGTCTTTCTGGGGCCGCACATCTGGGGGGTGGACCCGCGGCTTATCGATATCCGGGCGCGAGGCAAGGGCATGACGCTGGCCCATCCGCTGGGCACCGACCAGCTCGGCCGCGACATGCTGGCGCGGCTGTTCACCGGCGGACGCATCACCATCGCCGTCGGCATGACGGCCATGGTGCTCTCGATGCTGCTGGGCACGCAGATCGGCGTCGTCGCGGGCTATTTCCGGAAGGTAGACGGACTGCTGATGCGGCTCACCGACCTGTTCCTCGCACTGCCGCTGCTGCCGCTGCTGCTGCTCATGGTGCTTTTGTTCCGGGAGCCACTGGTCCTGTCCTTCGGACCCGAGGGCGGCATCTTCGTCCTGATCGTGGTGGCGATCGGTGCCACCTCCTGGATGCACACCGCGCGGATCGTGCGGGGCGACGTGCTGGCCCTGAAGGAGCAGGAGTTCGTGCTCGCCTCCCGCTCCATCGGCACGCCGGCGCGCCGGATGATCCTGCGCCACATATTGCCCAACGTGATGTCGCCGATCATGGTCTCGGCCACGCTGGGCGTCGCGAACGCGGTGATCACCGAAAGCGCTCTGAGCTTTCTGGGCCTCGGCTTTCCGCCCGATTTCCCGACCTGGGGGCGGCTTTTGAACGACGGGCTACCTTACATCAACCTCAATCCCGAACGGGTGATCTGGCCCGCAATCGCCCTCTCGGCGCTGGTCCTGTCGATCAATTACATCGGCGACGGTCTGAGGGATGCGCTCGATCCCCGAATCCGGGGGCGGTAAAATTTCGTGTCGGTTCTCGAAACCTTTCTGCTGAACAGATCGTTAATGCTCCACGTAAGTGTGAATCCTTTTGGGAGAGTAACGATGACAATCAAAAAGACATGGGCCGGATGTATCGCGGCCTCGGCCTTCCTCGTGGCCGTCGGCAGTGCAGGCGCTGCCGTGGTCGGGTTCAGCCCGAACGCCGACTTCTCGGAGACCCCCTTCACGATCAGCTTCGGCGACAATACCGCGAGCTACACGTTCAGCAACTCCGGGATGTCCGACGGCATCTTCTCGACTCTGCCGCAGGTCACCACGGGCGGGACGGCCACCATCGCGAGCCTCGGTGCGCCCTTCAACAACCCGCCGAAGCCCACGACCTACTTCACCGATCCGGACCGGTCGCCGTTTTTTGACGACAGCCTGCTTGCGTCGTTCCTGTCCTACGCCGAGCCGGGCGTGATCAATGCGCCCACCGACAGCTACGTGGCGCTGCAATTCGCGCTCGACGACGGCACGCACTTCGGTTTCGCGCGATTGGCGGGCCTGACACTGTTCGACTACGCCTATGAGACGACGCCCGGCGCGGGCATCCAGACCACCATGGACTTCAGCCCCGCGGTGTCCCCGGTTCCGCTTCCGGCGGCGTTCCCGCTCCTCGGTCTCGGCCTTGCCGCACTCGGCGGCGTCGCGGCCAAGCGGCGCAAGCGCGCGGCCTGATCCGCAGACCTGAGGCTGGCCGGACGACGTGTCCGGCCAGCCTCACAGGCCTCAGCCTCTTTGGCCTCAGTCTCTCAGGCCTCAGTCTCTCAGGCCTCAGCCTCTTTGGCCTCAGTCGATCATCGGCAACAACGCGTTGATAGACTCCTTGGCATCGCCGTAGAACATCCGCGTGTTGTCCTTGTAGAACAGCGGGTTCTTGATCCCCGAATAGCCCGTCCCCTGCCCGCGTTTGCTGACGAAGACCTGCTTGGCCTTCCAGCATTGCAGCACCGGCATGCCCGCGATGGGCGAGTTGGGGTCGTCCTCTGCCGCCGGGTTCACGATGTCGTTGGAGCCGATGACGATGGCCACGTCGGTCGTGGGGAAGTCCTCGTTGATCTCGTCCATCTCCATCACGATGTCGTAAGGCACGCGCGCCTCGGCCAGAAGCACGTTCATGTGGCCCGGCAGGCGACCGGCAACGGGATGGATCGCAAAGCGCACCGTCTTGCCCGCTGCGCGCAGCTTGCGGGTGAGTTCGGACACCGCTTGCTGCGCCTGTGCCACCGCCATGCCGTAGCCCGGAATGATGACGATGCTGTCTGCCTCGTTCAGCGCGGACGCCACGCCGTCGGCGTCGATGGACAACTGTTCGCCCTCGATCGCCATCGCGGGGCCGGTCGTGCCGCCGAACCCGCCGAGGATCACCGAGATGAAGCTACGGTTCATCGCCTTGCACATGATGTAGCTCAGGATTGCGCCCGACGATCCGACCAGCGCCCCGGTCACAATCAGCAGATCGTTGCCCAGCGTGAAGCCGATCGCCGCCGCCGCCCAGCCCGAATAGCTGTTGAGCATGGAGACGACGACCGGCATGTCCGCGCCGCCGATCCCCATGATCAGGTGATAGCCGATGAAGAACGCGAGCAGCGTCATCAGCAAAAGCGCCCAGATCCCCGCCCCGTTGAAGTAGAAGATCAACAGGAGCACCGACAGCGCCGCCGCCCCGGCATTGAGCGCGTGCCCCCCCGGCAGCTTCACCGCCTTGCCGTCGATCCGGCCCGCGAGTTTGCCGAAGGCCACCACCGACCCCGTGAAGGTCACGGCACCGATGAAGATGCCGAGGAACACCTCCACGTTCAGCATCGCGATCTCGACCAGATCCTTGTGCGCCAGCACCTGCGCGAATCCGGTCAGCTCGGCCCGCGCAAGCGGGTCCATCGCCTGCACCGCCATCAGTTCCAGATGCGCGTTGTAGCCGATCAGAACTGCCGCCAGCCCGACGAAGGAATGGAGCGCCGCGACCAGTTGCGGCATCTCGGTCATGGCGACGCGGGTGGCGATCTGGTAGCCCGCCCCCGCCCCGACGGCGATGGTCAGCAGTATGACCGGCCAGTGCCCGACGCCCGGCGCAAAGACCGTGGCAATGACTGCGATGGCCATTCCCGCGATTCCATACCAGACCGCGCGCTTGGCGCTTTCCTGTCCCGAAAGCCCGCCGAGGCTCAGGATGAACAGGACCGCCGCCGAGATGTAGGCTGCCGCTATCAGACCCATGCGTGTCGCCTCCTCAGGATTTCTGGAACATGGCGAGCATCCGGCGCGTCACCATAAAGCCGCCGACGATGTTGATCGTCGCGATCAGAATGGCAACCGCTGCCAGAACCACGACGAGCCAGCTTCCCGATCCGACCTGCAAAAGCGCGCCCAGGATCACGATGCCCGATATCGCATTCGTCACCGCCATCAGCGGGGTATGGAGCGAATGGGACACCCCCCAGATCACCGAGAAGCCGATGAAGCATGCCAGCACGAACACGATGAAATGACTCATGAAG
>JBBSVE010000083.1:0-14162 GCA_038233815.1 Rhodobacterales bacterium | reverse complement strand
GCCTACGTCCCCCCGAAGACGGAGCGTGTGAGCTATGTCCGGGGTTTCGCCGGCGAAGCGGTGCAGACCGGCACGGACGCCATCGAGGCCGCCATCGACTTCTGCGAATCGAAGGGCGTTGGGCAAGCTGTCACGAAATTCCGCCTGCGCGACTGGGGCCTGTCGCGCCAGCGTTACTGGGGTTGCCCGATCCCGGTCGTCCATTGCGCGACCTGCGGCGTGGTACCGGAGGCGAAGGCCAACCTGCCCGTGCGGCTGCCCGACGACGTGAGCTTCGACGTGCCGGGAAATCCGCTCGACCGCCATCCGACATGGCGCGACATCCCCTGCCCCAGATGCGGCGCGCCCGCGCGGCGGGAAACGGACACAATGGACACGTTCGTCGATTCGTCCTGGTATTACGCGCGCTTTACCGCGCCGCACGCGAAGTCCCCCACGAATACCGAGGATGCCGCCTACTGGATGAACGTCGACCAGTATATCGGCGGGGTGGAGCATGCGATCCTCCACCTCCTCTATTCCCGCTTCTTCGCCCGCGCGATGCAAAGGACCGGCCACCTGCCAAAAGGCGCCATCGAGCCGTTCAATGCGCTCTTCACGCAAGGCATGGTCACGCACGAGATCTATCGCACCACCGACTCGCAGGGCCGCCCGGTCTATCACCTGCCCGAGGATGTGACCGACGGGCATCTCGCCGACGGCACCCCGGTGGAGGTTCTACCCTCCGCCAAGATGTCGAAATCCAAGCGTAACGTCGTCGATCCGGTGAGCATCGTGGAGAGTTTCGGCGCGGATACCGCGCGCTGGTTCGTGATGTCCGACAGCCCGCCGGAGCGGGATGTGGAATGGACCGCGAGCGGGGCGGAGGCGGCGGCGAAGTTCCTCGCCCGGCTCTGGCGGATGGCGGACGAGCTCGCGGACAGCCGCGACGAAGGCGGCCTCATGGGGGCGGCCGACAGCGATCTGTTGCGGGCGGAGGCGCGTGCGATGGCCGATGTGACCGCGGGGATCGAAGGGTTCGCGTTCAACAAGGCGGTGGCCCGGATCTACGAGTTCGCAGGCGCGATTTCGAAGTCCACCGCCCTGCCCGGCGTCCGCAGCCGGGCGATGCGGACGCTGGCGCAGCTCCTCTCCCCCATGGTGCCGCATCTGGCGGAGGAAATCTGGCTCATGCTGGGCGGTGAGGGACTGGTTGCGAAAGCGCGCTGGCCGGAACCCGACCCCGGACTGCTGGTGGAGGATCACGTGATCCTGCCGATCCAGATCAACGGCAAACGGCGGGCCGAAATCTCCGTCCCAGCCGACATGGCCACGGCGGAGGTGGAGCGACGTGTGATGGCCGACGAGGCGGTGCAGAGGTTTCTGGACGGGCAGCCGGTGAAGAAGCTGATCGTCGTGCCGGGGCGGATCGTCAATGTGGTCGTCTGACCGGCGCGGATTTCTCGGACTCGCAGGCGCGGGTGCGCTGTCGGCCTGCGGGTTCCGTCCGGCCTATGCGCCCGGCGGGCCGGCCGTGGGCCTCAAGGGGGACATCCGCGTCGCAGATCCCTACGACAAGAACGGCTTCGATCTGGTGGAGCGGCTGGAGGAGCGGCTTGGCCCGCCCCGGTCGCCGCGATTCGTGCTGACCTACGGGATCGGGATCCAGTCGGTGGGCGTGGCGGTGACGCCGGACCTGTCGATCACGCGCTACAACCTCAATGGCACGGTGACGTGGCAACTGGTGCCGGTCGGCGGTGGTGCGGCGGTGGCATCGGGGGAGGCGCGGAACTTCACGTCGTTTTCGGCCACCGGCACCACGGTGGCCTCTGTCACGACGGCGCAGGTCGATGCGACGCGCCGCCTGATGCGGATCCTCGCCGATGCCATCGTCACCGAGCTCGTCGCCACCTCGGGGCGCTGGAACGCAAGGTGAAGCTGTCCGGCCCGCAAGCGTCGGCCTATGTGACCCGGCCCGATCCGGGCAAGGCGGGCCTTCTGATCCACGGTGCGGACGCGATGCGGGTCGCGCTGAAGCGGCAGGATGCGGTGCGTGCGCTGATCGGACCGGAGGGGGAGGCGGAGATGCGCCTCACGCGCCTTTCGGGCGGCGATCTGCGCCGCGACGGGGCCGCCCTCAACGACGCGATGCGGGCGGTGGCGTTCTTTCCCGGCCCCCGCGCGGTCTTCGTCGAGGATGCGACCGATGGCCTCGGCACGCTGATGGCGGAGGCGCTGTCGGGCTGGCGGCCGGGGGACGCCCATATCGTCGCGACGGCAAAGGCGCTGGGCAAGGCCTCCGCACTCCGGAAGGCGTTCGAGGCGTCGGGCGCTGCCGTGTCCATCGCCGTCTATGACGAGCCTCCGGGGCGCGAGGAGATCGCGGCCGAACTCCGGCGCGCGGGGCTCGATGCCGTCCCGACCGATGCGTTGGCCGATCTGACGGCGCTGGCCCGCGCGCTCGATCCCGGCGATTTCCGGCAGGTGCTGGAGAAGGTCGCGCTTTACAAGTGGCGCGACGCGACGCCGCTGACCCCCGAGGATATCGCCGCCTGCGCGCCGGCGACGCTGGAGGCGGCGGTCGAAGATGCGGTTCTGGCGGTGGCCGACGGCAGGACCGCCGACGTGGGCACGCTGATGCGCAGGCTGGAGGGTCAGGCGGTGCTACCGGTGTCGATCTGTATCGCCCTTCTGTGGCATTTCAAAGCGCTGCACGGTGCAGCGGCCGATCCCGGCGGTGCTGCGCGCGGACGGCAGCTATACGGCGCGCGGGGTGAGGCGGCGAAGCGTCAGGCGCAGACCTGGGGTGCGGCGCGGCTCGAGGATGCGTTGCGCCATCTGGTGGAGACGGACCTCACGCTCCGCTCCTCCAGCCGCGCGCCGGGGATGGCGGTGATGGAGCGCGCGATGATCCGGCTTGCGCTGATGCCGCGTTGAAGCGCTCCGGCGGTTGCCACGCGGCGGGCGCTGTGGACTATGCAAGCCGGGGCCGTGCGCGGCCCGATCGCGGAAAGGCGGCCTCACGATGAACTCGGTCTATGCGTCCCTCCACCATGCCTGTGCCGATCTGGGCACGCGGCTCTTCACCGTATCGAGGATCGGTGACGGGGTGGCGACGCGGGTCTATACCTCCGATGCCGCCGCGTGGCCGCTGTCGGGCGAAAAGCCGGTGGCACGGGACGGCTGGTCCGCGCAGGTGCTGGACCGCGGCGAGACGTTCGTGGCCAACCGCCCGGAGGGATTCGCGCCGTGGTTTGCAGATCACGAACGGATCGTGGCGCTGGGTCTCACCTCCTGCGCCAACCTGCCCGTGACGGATGCCGAGGGCTTGGTGGTCGCGACCGTGAACCTGCTGGCGGGGGAGGATCATTTTACGCCCGAACGGCTTGCGCGCTATCACCAGCTTCTGGCGCAGCACAAGGGTTCGCTGATGCACGATCTCGCCTGCCACCCGGACCCGTGAGCGCGCGGGAGGTCGACGCGCTCGTCATCGGTGCAGGACCGGCCGGGCTGATGGCGGCGGAGGTGCTGGCACAAGCCGGGCGGCGGGTGCTGGTGGCGGAGGCCAGACCCTCACCCGCGCGCAAGTTCCTGATGGCGGGGAAATCCGGGCTGAACCTCGCCAAGGCGGGGGCGGAACCTGCGGCATGGGGGCCGTGGCTCTCTCCCATAGTGGCGGAATTTGGGTCTAACGCGGTGGCGGACTGGGCGCGGGGCCTGGGGCAGGAGGTGTTCACCGGCTCCTCCGGGCGGATCTTTCCGGTGGCGATGAAGGGGTCGCCGCTGCTCAGGGCATGGCTCGCAAGGTTGGGGGAGGCCGGCGTGGTATTCCGGCGGACTTGGCGCTGGACGGGATTCCGGGATGATTGTCTGGCCTTCGAGACGCCGGAGGGCGCGCTGACGGTGCGCCCTGCCGTCACCGTGCTTGCGCTGGGCGGGGCGAGCTGGCCGCGCCTCGGTTCCGACGCCGCATGGGTGCCGTGGGTGGAAGCGCGGGGCGTGTCGGTGGCTCCGTTCCGGCCCGCCAACATGGGCTTTCGCCTCGACTGGTCGGCGCACATGGCGCGGCATTTCGGGCAACCCGTGAAAGGCGTGGCCCTTTCCACCTCCGACGGGCTACGTGAGCGGGGGGAGTTTGTCGTGACCGCCCACGGCCTCGAAGGCGGCGGGATCTATGCGGTCAGCCGATCCCTGCGCGAGGGGGCGGACCTGACGCTGGACCTCGCTCCCGATCTGGCGGAGGCGGCATTGGCGGCCCGGCTGGCGCGTGCGCGTCGGGGCGACACGGTCAGCGCACGGTTGCGCAAGGCGGGCCTCTCCCCCGTGGCCGCCGCACTGGTGATGGAATGGACGCGCGACCGGGATGGGATGCCCGAGGGCGAGGCACTGGCGGCGCTGCTTAAGGCGCTGCCGGTTCCCCTCGGCAGTCCGATGCCGCTGTCCGGCGCGATCTCCTCCGCCGGAGGGGTGGTGCGGGAGGCGGTGACGGAGGGGTTGGAACTGAGCGCGCTCGCCGGCGTCTTCGCGGCGGGTGAGATGCTGGACTGGGAGGCGCCGACCGGGGGCTATCTGCTGACCGGCTGCATGGCCACGGGGCGCTGGGCGGGACGGGCGGCGGCGGACTACGGCTGACGCCGCGCCATCATCGCGCGGTGGAGACCGGGCGGCGCCGCGAACACGCCGGGCGTGCGCGGATCGGGGCGATTGAAGCGCAGCGGCGCGCCCTCTGCATCGCTGACGGTCGCGCCGGCCTGTGCGGCGATCAGGCTTCCCGCCGCGATGTCCCATTCCCACGAGGGTCGGAAGGTCAGCACCGCGTCGAACCGACCCTCGGCCACGAGGCATAATCGGTAGGCGATCGAGGACCGGAACGCCCGCGTGACATCCGGCACGCCCCCCGGCCAGCGATCCGCAGTGAAGGCTCCTTTTGGCGCCAGCACATGCGCGCCGTCGGGGTCGATGCGATCCGACGGTCGAATCGCCACGCCGTTGCAGGTCGCGGATTCGGTATCGGTGGCCGCGAACAGAAGATCGCGCGCAGGCAGATAGACCACCGCCGCAGTGATCCGCCCCTCCCGCGCGATGGCTAGCGCGTGGGAGAAATCCGCCTCCCCCGCGATGAAAGCGCGCGTGCCGTCGATCGGGTCCACGATGAACAGGTCGCGCCGGTCCAGCCGGGCGGTATCGTCGGGCGATTCCTCCGACAGCCAGCCGTGGCCGGGGCGCGCAGACAGCAGCATGTCCCGCAACATCGCATCCACGGCGAGATCGGCCTCTGTCACGGGGCCTTGGCCGTCGGGCTTGTCCCAGACCTCGGGGCTCGCCTGCCAGAAACCGAGGGCGATCTCTCCCGCCTTCCTCGCCGCAGCCGTCAGAAGCGTCAGGTCCGCCTCAGGCCCCGGCAAGCGTCATCCCTTCCACGAGGAGCGAGGGCACACGGATCGACAGGTGCGCCCGCGCGTCGTTGGCGGGGGTGATCCGCATCAGCATCTGGCGAAGGTTGCCCGCGATGGTGCATTCGTTGACTGGATAGGCGATCTCGCCCCGCTCCACCCAGAAACCGGACGCACCGCGCGAATAGTCGCCAGACGTGGCGTTGATCGACGACCCGATCAGCGACGTCACCAGAAGCCCGGTTCCCATCTGTGCTATCAGATCCTCGCGCGTGGTGTTGCCCTGCGTCAGGTCGATGTTCGAGGTTCCGGGCGACGGCGGCGACGAGGTTCCGCGCGTGGCCGACGCGGTGGAGGTCATCTTCAACTGCCGCGCCGTCGCCAGATCCAGCGTCCAGCCCGTGAGGATGCCATTTTCTACGATCAGACGGCGGGCGGTGGGCAAGCCTTCCGCGTCGAACAGACGGCTGCCGGAGATCCGCGTGCGGTGCGGGTCCTCGATCACCGACAGCGCCTCGGGCACCACCTGCTGGCCCAGCGCATCACGCAGCCACGACGACCCGCGCGCGATCCCGCTGCCGTTCACGGCGGACAGGAGATGCCCGATCAGGCTCGACGACACACGCTCATCGTAGAGCACCGGATAGGCGCCGGTCGCGGGCTTTCTCGCGCCCGCGCGCGACAGGGTCCGTTCGGCGGCGAGCGCGCCGATGCTTTCCGCGTCCGGCATGTCGGCGGAAAAGATGCGCCCTTCGGCGGCATAGTCCCGCTCCATCCCCGTTCCGCTGCCGATGAAGGCCACGGCATGGGCGGAACGGGATGTGCGCGCGTAGCTGCCCGCGAACCCGTTGCTCGCCGCCATGACGATGCGGCGGCGCGAGTGGCTGGCCGACGCCTCGACCTGCACGATGCCGTCGACCTCCATCGCGGCCGCCTCGACGCGGCGGGCATCCTCCTCCAGCCGCGCGGCGGAGGGGTCTTCGCTGTCATCGTGCAGCTCCAGCCCCGACATGTCGCGGTCGCGTGCCAGCTGATCCGGACCGGCGAGCCCCGCATAGGGATCTTCCGGCGCCTCACGGGCCATAGCGACGGCCCGCTCCGCCACCGCGCGCAGCGTCGCAGGGGATGTGTCGGACACCGAGACACATGCCTGCCGGCGCCCGATCAGGACGCGCAGGCCCAACTCGACGCCCTCCTCGCGCTCCACCTGCTCCAGCGCGCCCGCGCGGATGTCGATGGAGACTGTCGTGCCATCCACCGCAAGGGCGTCGGCGGCATCGGCGCCGGCGCGGACAGCCTCCGCCAGCAGGGCTGCGGTCAGATCGGTGAGGGAGCGGGTCATGGGATCGCCTTTGCGCGGGCGCGGTAGAGATCCCGCGCCGGACGGAGGTAGGCCGACCTGCCCCCGCCTGCAAGGTCGGCCCGGCGCCCCTATTGCGGGCCGATGGGCAGCGGATTGCCGTTTGCGAGGATTTTTCCGTCGTCAGTGAACTCGATCTTCGACACCAGCGAATCAGGCGTCGCACCAGGTTTCGCGATCATCGAGGTGACCATGCCGAAGCCCATCATCACCTGCGGGTCGATCGCCCCCAGCGTCATCAGCTTGCCCAGCAGATCGTTCGCCCCGTCGAGTGTCAGGTTCACCGTGCCGACCGGCATCGGCAGTTCGCCCCCCAGCACCTTCGGTTTGGAATAGTCGAAGGCGACCTCGCCTGTGCCCTTCAGCGACGCGCCACCGGCGGTCACCTCCAGATCGGCGATCTCCAGGGTGTTGAGGTCTGCCGGGGACGCTTCGCCCGACGACAGGGCCTCCGCTCCACCGGGATTGGCGAGGCTCTCCTTTGGCGTCGCGGTGCCGGTGACATCCAGCACGACATTTGCCGGCGTCCGCGCAATCGTCGATTTCGGGTCGAACAGGTTCCAGATCGCGTCCGACACCGTCAAGCCGCGCATCGTGAAGTTCAGCGCAAACGGCTTAGGCGTCTCGCTCTTCGCGATCGGCAGGAGGAGCGCGATCTTGCTCTCCACCAGTGCAAAAGACATGTCGGGCACCGGGAAATCCGCCGATTTCAGCTCCACCGACGTGTTGTCGGACGACACGTCGTAGACGATCCGATCGGCATCGATCGCGAGGTCCAGCTTGCCGGCCCCGTTCTTCACCAGGTAGGACATCTTCGCGCCGCCCTCGTCGACCATGGAGCCGTCGATGGTGGAGCCGTCGTAGGTAAAGGACCCCTGTGTCATGAAGCCTGCGGCGAGCATCTTGGAAAAATCGCTGGAGCCGTCTGCCTTGCCGTCCATCGTGCTCGTCGAGGCGCCCGCGATGCCGGTGATGGTGCCGGTCAGATCGAACGCCTCGGGCGAATCGACCGGGGTCGCAGGGGCGCTGTCGCTTTGATCCGCGCCATCCGTATCGGAGCCGTCGTTATCCACGTCGTCGCCGCTTCCCGTGTCGTCGGACGCGGACCCAGTCAGCTCCGAGTATTTCGTCCCCTTCGCCTTGAAATCCACCGACGAGACCGCGAGCGTCGTCGCGAGGTCCAGCTTCTCGCCCGGCTTCATCACGTAGCCCACCGACGGCGCCTTCAACGTGGCGTCGATCTGCAGATCGTAGGGCGTCCCGTCCCGGGTAAAATCGCCCACCGCGACATCGAGCGTGTCGGCCTTGTAGTCGTAGCTCATCGTCTCGGGCGTGCCGGACACGATCAGCTTCTGCCCGGACTGGGTCATCGTGACGGTGTTGGTGAACTGGTGGTCGTCCTTGCCCTTCGTCTTGACGTCGAGCTTGTAGGTGTCCGACGTGGTGACGGCGACGGTGCCGTCGCCCTGTTCGGTGAAGGTCATCTTGGGCAGCGTGCCGGTCACGTCAGTCGATCCGTTCGTGTTCTTGATCGCGAGGTCGGTCACGGTGACGGTGCCGGGGCCCTTCTCCTCCTTGCCGACGGTGTAGGAATTGCCGCCGGTTTTGCCCATGGTCTGCCACGCGGTCCAGACCTGATCTGCCGTGACATCAGCCATCGCGGCGGACGCGCAGAGGAGAAGGGCCGAGGCAGACGTGCTTGTGGCGAGAAAATGTTTCATGACGGGGCGACTCCGGGCAGGGATTGGATGCAGCATAGTGTCCGATGCGGGCCGTGCGGGGTCAAGTGGCCACCGCCGCAGGCCCGGACGGCAGGATTTGCCGCGCGGTCGCGCGTGGTATAGCCTCTATCCGATGCCCTCGGGCTTGGTCTTTGGAAAGGACAGGGGATGCGGGGCAAGGTGGTGGCGATCACCGGGGCAAGCCGGGGGATCGGAGAGGCGGCGGCGCGGGCGTTCGCGGCTGAAGGCGCGCGGGTGGTGCTGATCGCGCGGTCCAGCGACCTTATTGAGGCACTTTCGCACGACATCGGGGGCGACGCCGTGGCGCTCGCTTGTGACATGACGGATGCGGCGGCGGTCGCGCGGGCCTTCTCCCTGATCGGAGATCGCTGCGGCGGGCTCGACGTGCTGATCGGCAACGCGGGCGTGATCGATCCCATCGCCCGGATCGGCGAGGCCGACCCCGAAGCATGGTCGGATGCCATCGACGTGAACCTCAAGGGCGTGTTCTACGGCCTGCGCGCGGCGATCCCGATGCTGCGCATGCGCGGCGGCGGCACGGTGATCACCGTCTCCTCCGGTGCGGCATCGAACCCGCTGGAGGGTTGGGGCGCCTATTGCGCCTCCAAGGCAGGCGCCCTGATGCTGACCCGCGTGGCCCATGTGGAGGAGGCGGCCCACGGCCTGCGCGTCATGGGCCTCTCGCCCGGCACGGTGGCCACCGACATGCAGGTCACGATCCGGGAGAGCGGCGTCAACCCGGTCAGCAAACTCGACCCGTCCGCGCATGTCCCGCCGGACTGGCCCGCGAAGGCGCTGGTCTGGATGTGTTCTCCCGCCGCCGATCCGTGGCTGGGCCAGGAGGTGTCGCTGCGCGAGGAGCGGGTTCGCCGCGCGGTCGGGCTCCGCGCAGGGACTGCATGATGGGCGGGGAGGCGATCGGATGACCTACGGATCGGGGGCCGGGACGACCCGGCGCGGCGGGGTGCGGGTAGTGGCCGTGCATCTCGTCTTCATCGCGGCGGTGGTGGCGATCGGCGGGCTGCTGGGGGCGAGCCTCGTTCCGGGTCCGTGGTATGACACCCTGAACCAGCCCGCCTTCACGCCGCCGCCGTGGGTCTTCGGGCCGGTCTGGTCGGTGCTCTATGTCTTGATCGGCTGGGTCGGGGCGCGCAAAGTCCTCTATGGCGGCGCAGGCGCGCTCTGGGGCGCGCAACTGGTCGCAAATTTTTGCTGGACGCCGGTGTTCTTCGGGCTGCACAAGCCGGGCGCCGCACTGGTGGTGATCCTCGTGCTCTGGTGCCTGATCGTCGCGTTCATGGTGACGGAGGCGCGGCGCGACAGGCTGTCGGTGGCGCTTTTCGTGCCCTATCTGGTCTGGGTGACGCTCGCCTCGGCGGTCAATGCCGGGGTGGTCTGGCTGAACTAGGTCAGTCGCCCCGGATCGCCTCCAGAAAGGCCGCGCCGAACCGCTCCGTCTTCTGGGCGCCCATCCCTGCGATGCGGTCGATATCGGTCAGCGTGGCCGGGCGCGCCTCCGCAATGTGACGCAGCGTCGACTGGGAGAGGGAGAGCGGCTTGCCCGTCCCGTCCGGCCCGCGCTGCAACTCCAGCTGAATCTCCGCCAGCCGGTCAAAGAGTGCCCCCGCATCGCGTCCCGCAAGCCGCATCCGCTGGGGGTGGAGCGGCCCCGCCTCCGCCCCGGTGACGACGGCAAGGAAGATCCGGCCGTAGCTTTCCAGCTTCTTCGCCCCGATGCCGCCGATCCGCGCCATCTGGTCCAGCGTCGCTGGCCGCACCTCGGCCATCTCGATCAGCGTGCGGTCGGGAAAGACGACATAGGCGGGCACCCGCGCCGTCTCCGCCAGCTCACGCCGCTTGGCCTTCAGCGCCGACAGCAGCGGCGCATCCTCGTCGGAGATCTGCGCAGCAACAGCGGGGCGCGAGGTCGCCGTCTGCACCGTGTCCTGGCGCAGGGTGATGCTCTCCTCCCCGCGCAGGATCGGGCGGGCGGCCTCGGTCATCCGCAACGCGCCGTGCCGCTCCGCATCGGGGCGGACGAGATCGCGGCCCATCATCTGACGGAACACCGCACCCCACGCGGGCTTGGAGAGATCGCGGCCAACCGCGAAGGTCGGCAGGCGGTCATGGCCGCGCTGACGGATCTTTTCCGTGGTGGTGCCAGTCAGGATGTCGATGAGATGGCCTGCGCCGAAGCTCTCCCCTGTCCGCAGGATTGCCGACAGGGCCTTCCTGACCGCCTCGGTCGCATCGAACAGCCGGGCGGGCCGGTCGCAGAGGTCGCAGTTGCCGCAAGGGTTCGAGGCCTCATCAAAATAGCCGAGCAGCACCTGACGGCGGCAGGCGGTCGCCTCCGCCAGCCCGAGAAGCGCGTTCAGCCGCCCATGGTCCGCGCTTTTGCGGTCGGGGGGGGCCATGCCTTCGTCGATCTGGCTGCGGCGCAGGCGGATGTCGTCGGGACCGTAGAGGGTCAGCGTCTCGGCGGGCAGGGAATCGCGGCCCGCGCGACCGATCTCCTGATAATAGCCCTCGATGCTTTTCGGCAGATCGGCATGGGCGACCCAGCGGATGTCGGGCTTGTCGATCCCCATGCCGAAGGCCACCGTCGCCACCACGATCAGCCCGTCCTCGCGCTGGAAGCGGCCTTCGGTCGTGCGCCGCTCCTCCGCGTCCATGCCGCCGTGATAGGCGGTGGCCGGGTGACCCGCTGCGCGAAGCGCCTCCGCCAGCGTTTCGGTCTTGGCCCGCGTGCCGCAATAGACGATCCCGCTTTGTCCTTTTCGCGCGGCCGCAAAGCGCAGGATCTGGTCGCGCGGCTTGTCCTTCACCGCGAACGCGAGATGGATGTTCGGGCGGTCGAAGCCGCGCAGGAACGTGGCGGGCGGCACGCCGTCGAACAGGCGGGTGACGATCTCCGCCTGCGTCTCCGCATCGGCGGTGGCGGTGAAGGCCGACAGCGGCACGTCGAGCGCGCGGCGCAGATCGCCGATCCGAAGGTAGTCGGGGCGAAAATCATGACCCCACTGGCTTACGCAATGCGCCTCGTCCACCGCAAGGGCGGTCACGTTGGCGCCCCGCAGCATCGCCATCGCGGCGCCCGAGGCGAGCCGTTCCGGCGCCATGTAGAGCAGTTTCAGCCGCCCGTCGCGCAGGGCCGCGAAGACCTCCGCCGTCTCCGCATCGGTATTGCCGGAGGTCAGCGCCCCGGCCTCCACCCCCGCGGCACGCAAGGCACGGACCTGATCGCGCATCAGGGCGATGAGGGGGGAGATGACGACGGTGACGCCGTCCCGGCAAAGCGCCGGCAACTGGAAGCAGAGCGACTTGCCACCCCCCGTTGGCATGATCGCAAGCGTGTTCTGTCCGTCCAGAACCGCCGCCACGATCTCCTCCTGGCCGGGGCGGAACTCCGAAAAGCCGAAGATCGAGCGGAGGAGCGTCCGGGCCTCGGTCATTCAGACGAAATATTCGGCGTTGTTCAGCAGGATGATCCGCAGCGCGTAAATCACCAGAAGCGCCACCAGCGGGGCGAGGTCGAGCCCGCCCATTCGCGGCAGGAACGACCGGATGCGCGAATAGACCGGGTCGAGCATCGCGTTCAGCCCATACCAGATCTGCGCCACCAGCGGCTGGCGCGTGTTGAGCACCTGAAAGTTGATGAGCCACGACACGATGATGTGGGCGAGGATGATCCACTGCGCGATCTGGAGGATCAGGAGAAGGATCTGCAGCAGCGAGGTCATGGGCGGCTCCGGTCGGCATCGAGTGGCCCTCGAGATAGCGGACGGGGGGCGAAAGGGCAATCGGCAAAGGGTCCGGCGTGCCCATTGACAGCGCGGGGCGGGCGGCGGAAGAGGCGGCATTCCAGCGGGTCGAGCCATGCAATCGACGATACGGGCCAGTTCGGGGCTGCTTCTGGCAGGCCTCGGCAGTTTCATCCTGATGGGGGCGGGGCAATCGCTCTATGGCCCTGCCCTGCCCACCTTCGCGCGCCATTTCGGGATCGAAGCGGGATCGGCGGGGTTCGTCATCTCCGCGCACTGGATCGGCACCGGCGTCGGGGTCGGCGCGATGTTCCGCATGGGCCACCGGATCACGCCCCGGCTGGCGCTGGGGGTCATGGCGGCGGGTGCGGCGCTGGTCGCACTGTCGTTCGGCATGATCGTCACGCTGGCGGGCGTCGTCCTGTTCGGCGCGGGCTACGGCGCCTCCACCGTGATCTACAATCGCCGCTTCATGCAGGTCTTTGGCGCGCGGGGGCCGTCGATGCTGGCACTGCTGAACGCGGTGTTCGGGATCGGGGCGATCGGCGCGCCGCTTTTGTTCGTGGCCTTCGGGGGGCGGATCGGCCTGTCCTACGGCGTGGTGGCGGTGGCCTGCGCGGTGGCGTTGCTGGCGGCGGGGCGGCCGCGACGGCTGGCCCCACCTGCGGCCCGGCACGGGACGATCCGCGTCCGCTGGGGCATCCTCGCGTTCGGCATGGCTGCGGTCGGGGCGGAGGCCACGCTGATCGGCCTCGGCCCGACCGCCCTCATCGCCATTGGTCAGTCCGAGACGCAGGCGGCGCAGTTCCTGTCGCTGTTTTTTGCGATGTTCCTCGCCGTGCGGCTGCTTCTGGTCGCCCTGTCCGCGCTGGTGCCGGCCTTCACGCTTTTTACCGGGGCGCTGGTCTTCGGCAGCATTTGCGCGTTCGGGGCCGCCCTGACCGGGGAGCCGTGGTTCTTCGCGGCCTCCGGGGCGGCGGCGGGCATGTTCTTCCCGCTCTTCTACGTCACCGCGTTCCGGCTGATGGGTGACGACGACCGCATTTCCCCCCTCGCGATCGGCGCGGGGCTGGTCGGGGGCATCATCGCCCCGCTGCTGATCGGCGCATTGATGGAACGGCTGGGCAACGGCGCGTTCTTCGGCATCCTCGGCGCAGGGATGGCAGCGACGGCCATTGCGGCCGGGCTGTCACTGCGCCGGATGAACGCCGCCGTCTGAGGCCCGGGCCCGGTCAGGGAAGGCTGCGCGCGGTCGGAGTCAGGTCGCGCAGCGCGTGCCCGCCAGAGATCAGCGCATAGAGCCGCGCCATCGTGACCATCTCGTTTGCCCTCACATCATATCCGCTCCGGTCCGTCAGCTTCAGCACGCGGATCCCGTCAATCGTCTCGACCGTCATCTGGTTTTTCCTCCCTGTTGAACGCCCCTGACATCAGACTGCGCCCGGAGGCTTAACGGCGGCTTTCCGCACTGTGGCCGCGGCGTGACCGTTTCCGCGCTTTCGACGCAAGCCGCACGAGGGACGTGCGGCTGACCCGCCGCGCCCCCTTGGCAGCCCGCGCCGATGCAGGCTAGGTCGGGGCATGCGCCAGAGCCTGCACGACATCTACGACGAACGGATCGCCGCGGGCCGCCTGACGGAGGACGCGGCGCAGCGCCATATCCTCGACCGGCTGGAGGCTTTGCGGCTCTGGGCCGAGGCTTCGGGCGCGCGGCGGCACGGGATCCGCGCGCTCTTCGGCAAGGCTGCGGAGGTGCCGAAGGGGCTCTACCTCTGGGGCGGGGTCGGGCGCGGCAAGTCGATGCTGATGGACCTGGCCTATGACCAGATTTCCATCACCCCCAAGCTGCGCACCCATTTCGCGCCCTTCATGCTCGACGTCCATCGGCGCCTTCATGCCGCCCGTGCCACCGAGGAAGGCGATC
>JBBSVE010000082.1:0-14279 GCA_038233815.1 Rhodobacterales bacterium | reverse complement strand
GCGCTCTGGAAACTGGAGGATCGCGGCAAGTTCTTCATCGGCGCGCAGGAAGCGGTCTACACCGGCATGGTGATCGGGGAACATTCCCGCGACAACGATCTGGAAGTGAACCCGCTGAAAGGCAAGCAGCTCACCAACGTCCGCGCCTCCGGGACGGACGAGGCGGTGCGCCTGACGACGCCTGTGCGGATGAGCCTCGAGGAGAGCATCGCCTATATCGACGACGACGAGCTGGTCGAGGTCACGCCGAAGATCGTGCGGATGAGGAAACGCCACCTCGACCCGCACGAGCGCAAGCGCCAGAGCCGCGCGAGCTGATCCGCCCGGCCCCGCCGCGCGCGGGGCCGCTACTTGCCAGCCTGGATCTGCGACATCGCCACATAGTCGGCGGACAGCTCCGTGTTCGAGATCACGAAGAGATACGGGCTCGACGCGGCGGGCTGCACGATGATGAGGTCGCGCTCCTCCTGATCCCGGCGCACCAGCGTCTCGGACAGGTTGTCCACCGGCTGCGACAGAATGTAGGACCGGCTCTCCGCCCCCGGCCGGCCGAGCGTCACCTGTGTGCCATGCAGATCGATCAGCGTGCCCGCGACCTCATCCTCCGGTCCCAGCTCGTGGCCGCCGACGATGGCGGCCTTGGTCATCACCTCGCCCACCGTGCGGCCGGCGAGAAGGTTGGCCGGAAAACTCTCCGGCACGCTGAGGCCGCGACGCAGGAGCTTCAGGTTGTAGATGCTGGGCTTGCAGATCGCGTGACGCACGACCCATGCCACGCTGGAGCAGAGCATCACCGACACGACCACGTTGCTGTCGCCCGACATCTCCGTCAGCATCACGACCGAGGCGAAGAACGCGCCCGTGGTGGCCGCCGTCATCGATGCCATGCCGATCAGCGCAAAGTTTGGAATACTGACGCCGAGCCCGGGCAGGAGCGTGTCCAGCATCACCCCGGTCGACGCGCCAAGGCACGCCCCCATGAAAAGGCTGGGAGAGAAGATGCCGCCCGAGCCGCCGAACCCGATGGTCATGCCCGTGACCAGAAGCTTCAGAAGCGCCAGGGACAGCAGCAGCCCCGGATCGGTCAGCGTGTTTTTAAGGATGTCGAGGATCGTCGCGTAACCCACGCCCTGCAGGTAATAAGACCCGGTCTGCCGCTGCATCACGACCAGGATCGCGCCCACCAGCGCCATGCCGAGTGCGTTGCGAAGGTATTCGTTGATGCGGATGCCCTCGATCAGATCCTCGACCCAGTAGAGGCCCCGGATGAAGATCGCGGAAAAAACGCCGACCACGATCCCGAAGATGCCGAAGGCGAACATCAGTTCGGCCGAGGTCGCGCCGAAATCGGGATATTGCAGCGCCGGGATGTTGAAGCTGGGCGCAGCCCCCATCAGCGCCCGCCCGATGAAGGTCGCGGGCACCACCGCCAGCACCACGAGCCCGACCGAGCGGTAGGTCAGCCGCAGAAGGAACAGTTCCACCGCGAACAGAACCCCGCCCAGCGGAGCGTTGAAGGTGGCGGCGATCCCCGCCCCCGCGCCTGCCGCGAGCAGCACGGTCCGGTCCGCCCGACCCACGTCGAGCACCGAGCCGACCCAGGAGCCGAAGGCCGATCCGATCTGCACGATCGGCCCCTCGCGTCCGACCGATCCGCCGGTGCCGATGGAGATGGAGGAGGCCAGCGCCTTCACCAGAACGACGACGGGCCGGATCCGCGCCCGCTCGAAATGGACGGCGTTGAGCACTTCGGGAACGCCGTGGCCGCGCGCCTCGGGCGCGAAGGTCCGCACCAACCATGTCACGATCACGGCACCGATGGGCAGGGTCAAAAGCGGCAGCCAGACCGGATCGGTCACGGCGGCATGGTCGTTGACCTCATAGACCGAGGTAAAGATCTGTCGGAAGGACAGATTGTGGATGAAGCCGATCAGGTGCCGGAAGGCGTAAGCCCCGACCCCCGCGACGCATCCGACCGCGATAGAAATCACGATCATGGGGGGCAGACCGGACCAGTCCGCGAACCGCCCGGGAAACGAAAAACGGCGGACTGCCTGACTGTCTGACACGGTATGCTGGCCTGTTGGGAGCGGTCGATGCGCGCGCTGCGGCTGAGACCATCGCGGTCTCGCTAGCACAGCCGTTTGAGCGCGTCGATACGGCCCGGGCGAGTTTTCCCGATTGCCTGCCCGTCGTCAGAGGGTGATCAGTCCGCCTCCTCCACCACCACAAGATCGCGGATCGACGCCCCCGCCGCCTGTGCCAACGCCTCCTGATAGGCTGCCGAGCGGTAGCAGGCGACGCCTGCGTCGAGCGACGGAAACCGCGCCACAACGTTGCGCGCACGGTCGACGCCCTCGAGCTGCACATACCGCCCCCCGCGCGCGAGGAAGGTGCCCCCGTGCGCAGCGATGGCCGGGCCTGCAAGGGCGGCATAGCGCCCGTAGGCTTCCGCGTCCTTCACCTCGACATGCGCGATCCACAGTGCTGTCGCCATCTCACACCCCCCTTATGACCGTCTCCGCGGCCGCGATCGCCGCGTCCGCCAACCCAACGTCCACGCCACCGGCCTGCGCCATGTCCGGCCGTCCGCCGCCGCCTTTGCCGCCCATCGCCTCCGCCGCCGCCCGGGCGAGCGGGACGGCCGACAGCCGGTCCGTCAGATCCGACGTAACCCCCGCCGCGACCGCAGGTTTGCCACCGGTGTTGGCGATCAACAAAACCGCGCCCGACCCCAGACGCGCCTTCATCTCATCCACCAGTCCGGGCAGGTCCTTGCCGGTCACGCCGCTCAACACCTGCGCGATGAACCGGATACCCGCAACGTCGCGCGGCTCCGGCCCGGCGCCTGCACCGCCCATCGCCACCTCGCGCCGAAGCTGCGCCACCTCGTTCTGAAGTTGGCGCCGCTCCTCCAGCAGCGCGCGCGCACGGGTCGCAAGCTCCGCCGGCGGGGTCTTCAGCACCGTTGCCGCATCGTCAAGATGGCGCATCTGCGCTTTCATCCACGCCATCGCCCCCTCGCCCGTCAGCGCCTCGATCCGCCGCACGCCCGCGGACGAAGCGGAGTCACCCAAAAGCACGAAGGCGCCGATCTCCCCCAGTTGCGCGACATGCGTGCCGCCACACAGCTCCAGCGAGTAAGTGCGTTGATCCGCCCCTTTCCCCGACCCGTCCCGCGTCCCCATCGACACGACGCGGACCTCGTCGCCATATTTCTCCCCGAACAGCGCCTGCGCGCCGAGCGCACGGGCGTCGTCGGGCGACATCACGCGGGTGTCCACCGGTGCGTTCGCGCGGACAAGGCCGTTGACCTCCGCCTCGATCGCGTCGAGATCGTGGGGCGTCATCGCCTGCCCGTGGCTGAAATCGAAGCGCAACCGGTCCGGCGCGTTGAGAGAGCCGCGCTGCGCCACATGATCGCCCAGCCTGCGGCGCAGCGCCTCGTTCAGAAGATGCGTCGCGGAATGATTGGCCCGGATCGCGGACCGGCGCGCATGATCCACGGTCAGGACAGCACTCTGAAGGGTCGCGATCTCGCCATGCGTCACCTCGGCCTGATGAACGGTCACGCCCTGACTTTTTCGTGTGTCGGCGATCCTCGCCTGCCCGGTCGCCGTCAAGAATGTGCCGCTGTCGCCGACCTGACCGCCCGACTCGGGGTAGAACGGCGTCTGGTTCACCACGATCTGCACCGATTGGCCGACCCCTGCCCGGTCCACCGCCGCCCCGTCCGCGACCAGCGCCAGCACTTCCGCCTCGGCGGTCTCGGTCTCATAGCCGAGGAACTCCGTGCTGCCATGCCGCTCCGCCAGATCGAACCAGATCGCGGCGTCCCGCGTCTCTCCCGAGCCGACCCATGAGGCCCGCGCGCGAGTCTTCTGCGCGGCCATCGCCTCGTCGAACCCGGCGGTGTCCACGCGCCGCCCCCGTTCACGCAGCGCGTCCTGCGTGAGGTCAAGCGGAAAGCCGTATGTGTCGTAGAGCCGGAACGCCGCGTCGCCCGGCAACTGCGCGCCTTCGGGGACCTTGGCGAGCTCATCGTCCAGAAGCTTCAGACCGCGTTCCAGCGTCTGGCGGAACCGCGTCTCCTCCAGCCGCAGCGTCTCCTCTATCAGGGCCTGCGCGCGGACCAGTTCGGGATAAGCCGCGCCCATCAGCCGCACGAGCGCGGGGACCAGCCGGAACATCACCGGGTCCCGCGCGCCCAACTGATGCGCGTGCCGCATCGCGCGGCGCATGATGCGACGGAGCACGTAGCCGCGCCCCTCGTTCGAGGGCATCACCCCGTCCGCGATCAGGAACGCCGTCGCGCGCAGATGGTCCGCGATGACACGGTGATGGATTTTTCCCGGCCCGTCCGGGTCCGAGGAGGTGGCATGCGCCGACGCCTCGATCAGCGCACGCATCAGATCGGTGTCGTAATTGTCGTGCTTGCCCTGCAACAGCGCGCCGATCCGTTCCAGCCCCATCCCGGTGTCGATGCTCTGCTTGGGAAGCGGCGTCAGCGTGCCGTCGGCAAATTGCTCGTTCTGCATGAAGACGAGGTTCCAGATCTCGATGAACCGGTCGCCGTCCTCTCCCGGACTGCCAGGCGGGCCACCCTCGATATGGTCGCCGTGATCGAAGAAAATCTCCGTGCAGGGACCACAGGGGCCGGTCGGACCCATCCGCCAGAAGTTGTCGTCGGTCGGGATGCGGACGATCCTGTCATCGGGCAGGCCCGCAACCTTTTTCCAGATCGCGGCTGCCTCGTCGTCGGTATAATAGACCGTGACCAGCAGCCGGTCCTTCGGGATATCGAAATCCTTGGTCAGAAGTTCCCAAGCGAAGGGGATCGCGTCCGCCTTGAAATAATCGCCGAAGCTGAAATTTCCCAGCATCTCGAAGAACGTATGGTGCCGCGCGGTATAGCCCACGTTGTCGAGGTCGTTGTGCTTGCCGCCCGCCCGCACGCATTTCTGCGCCGACGTGGCCCGGACATAATCGCGCTGCTCAGCCCCCGTGAACAGGTTCTTGAACTGGACCATGCCCGAGTTGGTGAACATCAACGTCGGATCGTTGCGCGGCACCAAAGGGCCGGAGGGCACGATCCGATGCCCGTGGCGGGCGAAGGACTCGAGGAACGTCGTTCGGATATCGTTCAGCGACGGCATGGGATCGGGCGCTCCGACTGTCAGGGACCGGGCTTCCGTCTAGCGGGGTGCGGCAGGCCTGTCCATCGCGCCCGAACCGGCGCGATGGCAGGAGGCCCGTCAGGCGTCGACGATATCCTCGCTGCCGGTGTCGGCCATGGTCATGTCGAGCCCATGCGAATTACGGATCTTGTCCTCGATCTCCTTCGCGATGCCCGCGTTGGATTTCAGGAACAGCTTTGCATTCTCGCGCCCTTGCCCGATCCGCTCGTCGCCGTAGGAATACCAAGAGCCGGACTTCTCCACCACGCCGGCCTTTACGCCGAGGTCGATCAGCTCGCCCGTCTTGGAGATGCCCTCGCCATACATGATGTCAAACTCGACCTGCTTGAAAGGCGGCGCCACCTTGTTCTACACGACCTTCACCTTGGTCGTGTTGCCCACCACCTCGTCGCGGTCCTTGATCGAGCCGGTGCGGCGGATGTCGAGCCGGACGCTGGCGTAAAACTTCAGCGCATTGCCGCCCGTTGTCGTTTCCGGCGAGCCGAACATCACGCCGATCTTCATGCGAATCTGGTTGATGAACACGACCATGCAGTTCGAGCGCCCGATCGAGGCGGTGAGCTTGCGCATGGCCTGGCTCATCAGACGGGCCTGGCTGCCCATCTGCATGTCGCCCATGTCGCCCTCGATCTCCGACTTCGGCACCAATGCTGCGACCGAATCAATCACGATCAAGCTGACGGCCCCGGACCGCACCAGCGTATCCACGATCTCCAGCGCCTGTTCGCCCGTGTCGGGTTGGCTGATGAGCAGCTCGTCCAGATTGACGCCAAGCTTCTTGGCATATTGCGGATCGAGCGCATGTTCCGCATCAACAAACGCGCACACGCCGCCCTTCTTCTGCTCCTCCGCCACGACATGGAGCGTGAGCGTGGTCTTGCCCGAACTCTCCGGCCCGTAGATCTCCACGATGCGGCCCTTCGGCAGGCCGCCGATCCCCAATGCGATATCGAGACCGAGCGAACCGGTTGAGGTCGCCTCGATATCCATTACCGCATTGTCGGCGCCGAGCTTCATGATCGAGCCCTTGCCGAACTGCCGTTCGATTTGAGCCAGCGCGCTTTCCAGCGCTTTCGCCTTGTCCATGTCACGCTTTCCGTTGAGGTCCAGCAGGGTCGTCGCAGCCATTCCGTTAGTCCTTATCCCACAGCCGCGCACGCACGGCAATCGAGTGAACGGTCGCGATCCGGCGACCCGCGGCTCCGCAGCCTGTTTCGTCCTGTCCTCGCCGGTCTTGCGTCCGGTCGATACCGCATCCTTGTCGAGCATTGACGCGAACATTGCAAGAACACTAATGTCGCACGAACTCTTCGAGCTTTCGCCGAAACTGATTAAGGGATAGTTACGGAACCCGGGAAAATCGTTCGGAGAGGATCGCATATCCTATGCTCGTATTCTGGGACCAGCGTCTCGCTTTCCTTGCCACCCCAAAGACCGGCTCGACCGCCATCGAGGCTGCGTTGGGATCGCTCGCGTCGGTCACGGTCACGCGTCCGCCGCTTCTGAAACACACGTCCGTCCAGCGGTTCCACCGCTTCATCGGTCCCTATCTCGAGGTGTCCTCCGGTCAGGCCTTTTCGGTTGCGGCCTTGATGCGCGATCCGCTGGATTGGCTCGGCAGCTGGTATCGCTACCGCAGCCGAGAGGATGTGACAGACGCCGCGAAATCCACAGCCGGCATCGGCTTCGACGCGTTCGTTCGCGCCTATTGCCAGGAAGATCCGCCGGAATTTGCGGCCGTAGGCTCCCAGTCACGATTCTTGGCCCCGAAAAAGGACCGCGGGGTGGACCATCTTTTCCGCTACGAGGCCATTGACGGGTTCGTGGCCTTTCTCGAGGACCGGCTCGGGTGCGAGATCGTGCTGCCCCGGCTCAATGTCTCCCCCTCGAGCGATATGGAATTAAAAGGGTCGACCATGGACCTCCTCCGCGATTTCTGTGCGCAGGATTTCGCGCTCTACGCCGGCATCGCAGAGCGACGCACCTGATCGGTCGTGGCCGCCGGCTCCGTCAGTGCATCTGCCCCTGTACCGTTACGGCGAGTTCGTTGAGCGAGAACGGCTTGGGCAGAAAGACCGAGTTCGGGATCTCCCCCTGCGATTCGACGACGCAATCCTCGCTGTAGCCGGACACGAAGATCACCCGGACGTTCGGCCTATCCTTCAGGGCTTGGCGCACCCAGGTCGGCCCGTCCATCCCCGGCATGACGACGTCGGTCACGAAGACATCGACGTCGAGTGCGGGATCCTCCAGCGCCTTCAGGGCCTCTTCGGCATTCTCCGCCTCGACAACCGTGAAGCCGCGCAGCCGGAGCGCGCGGGAGGCGAAGGCGCGGACGGGCGCCTCGTCCTCGACCAGAAGGACCACGCCTTCTCCCGGTCGCGTCCTCCGCGCGGTCTGCGCTTTTGGCGCCGGAACCGGATCGTCTTCCATCAGGCTGATCGGGAAATAGACGTGGAAGATCGAACCCCGTCCAACCTCGCTGTCGACGAAAACAAAACCGGCCGATTGCTTGACGATGCCGTAGACGGTCGAAAGGCCGAGGCCGGTGCCCTCGCCCACCCCCTTCGTCGTAAAAAAAGGCTCGAAGATCTTCTGGAGCTTGTCTGGCGGGATGCCCACGCCCACGTCGGCCACACGGATGACGGAATAGATGCCGGCGGGGACCACGGCGCGGTCGCGCCGAAGATCGTCGGCCAGAACGACGGTTTGCGTCTCGATCCGTATCACGCCACCGTCGGGCATCGCGTCGCGCGCGTTCACCACGAGGTTCATCATCACCTGTTCGAGCTGGCGCTTGTCGGCCCTGACCGGGTCCACGTCGTCACCGTGATCGAAGCGAAGCTTCACCTTCTCCCCCACCAGCCGGTTCAGAAGATGCGTCAGGTCGGACAGGCACTCGTGCAGGTCGACGCGCTCCAGCCGCAGGGTCTGCTTGCGCGAGAAGGCGAGCAGCTGTCCCACGAGGCTCGCCGCGCGGTTGGCATTCTGGTGGATCTGCATGAGATCCGCGAACTCCGGGTCGGTGGGCGTGTGGCGCAGGAGCAGGAGGTCGCAATGGCCGGAGATTGCGGTCAGCAGGTTGTTGAAATCATGCGCGACGCCGCCCGCGAGCTGACCGATCGCCTGCATCTTCTGGCTCTGGACGAACTGCGCCTCGAGCGTGCGCATCGCAGTCGCATCCTGAAGCACCGCGAGCACGCCGCTGCGCCCATCCTCCGACGTGTGGCGCAGGTTGACCTGAAGAAAGATCTCCTCCTTCGCACCGCGGAGCTGGAGCACTTCGGTCCCGCCCGGCACGCGGTCGGTCGCGATATCGGATACCCAGTCGTGGAGGGAACGCCCAAGACCCGCGAAGATGTCGCCGATCCGATGATCCTCTGCAGCATCGAGCCCCGTGAGTTCCCGCGCGGCGCGGTTGGCTGCCCGCATGCTACCGTCCGGCCGGAACTTCATCAGCGCCACCGGGACGCTCTCGAAATCCGTCAGCATCTGATTGGTTTCGACCCGGTCGGGGACCGGCAACAGATAGATCTCACGCCGGTCGCCTACGCCCTCGATCTCCGCCAGGATAGCGCGGACCGGACCTTCGGCGGACGCCACGCGCACCTCGTCCCCCGACCGGATCGCGTCACCCGAGAAGATTCGGTCGAGCCGCTTGGGCCGTTGACCCAGCAGGCGCCGCATCGCCTCGTTGGTAAACAGGACGACGCCGGCCCGGTTCGCCACCAGCATCGGAAGGCTCAGCGATTCGGCCCCGCGTCCGCTGCCGCTCCGGTCGGCGAACTCCTCCAGCCGCCAGAGAAAGCGCGCAGGTCCGACGGTCTGGACCGACAGACGCAGGTGCCCCCGGCGCGTCACAACATCCTCGCGCGCGGACCCGGCTGTGCGGGCCCGCGACTGAAGGCGAAACAGAACCGATGCCGGACTCGCGAAGAAATCGCCCAAGGCGGCCAACAGCGTCGGCTCGTCGATGGCCGAGAAGCGACCCTTGGCGGCCTGATTCTGATAGCAGATCCGGCCCACGTCATCGGTCGTGAAGCATGGCGCGGCGTCGGTGCCCACGAGCCGCACCAGCCGCCGTTCGACCCGAGACGTCTGCCAGTCGCGCAGCCAGATCAGTCCCCGGATCACGAGGACCAGCGCCGCGAGGGTCATCCCCGCCATCACCGTCATCATGCGGATCTGCGGATCGGATGCGAAGATTGCGGCGATCATGCAACCGATCGCGGCTGCGAGCAGCAGCCAGACCCGCGGTGCGAATGTTCTCGCCGTCCCGAAGATGTCGCCCGTGACTATTGTCCCCATCGCAAGCCCCAGATCCAGCAGCAATCGCCAGTCCAATCATAGAACCGCAAATTCGTTAAGTCCGTCTTAATTGCATGGAACTCCTTAATTCCCGCACCGCAACAGGGCCAGAAAAAAACCGTCGCCGCCCGCAAGCGGACTGAAGCGGGTTTGCCCGGTCAATCGGAATTGCGGATGTCGGGTCAGGAAGAGCTTAACCCGATCTTCATTCTCCGCCGTCAGCATAGAACAGGTCACATAGGCGAGCGTGCCGCCGGGGGAGAGCGCGCGCGCGGCGGTATCCATGATGCCGGACTGCACGGACAGCAGCGAGGCAAGACTTTCGGGCGTCAGCGTCCATTTCCCCTCGGGGGAGCGGCGCCAGCTGCCCGAACCGCTGCAGGGAACGTCGGCGAGGATCAGATCGAAGGGGGCGTGCTTGGCTATGTCATCGGACGCCAGAAAGGTCACCGTGACGCCTGCGCGGGCCGCACGCGCAGGCAGGTCGGCCATCCGGCGCGGGTGGGCATCATGGGCAAAATGGTGGAGCGGCGTGCGGGCCGCCATCGCCAGCGTCTTCCCGCCCCCGCCCGCGCAGAGATCGAGCACGCGCATGCCCGGGCTGAGCGGCAGGGCCAGAACGACGGCCTGCGACGCGGCGTCCTGCAATTCAACCAGCCCGTCGGCAAACACCTGCGACCCCTGGATCCTGCGGGCGCCCTCGACAACCTCCAGCGCCGTCTCCGCCAGTTCCACAGGACGCACCGCGATCCCGTTCCGCGCCAGCAGACCCGATACCGCATCGCGCCCCGTCCGCGTGCCATTCACCCGGAGGAACACCGGCGCCCGGTGCTGGAACAGCTGCATCACCGGCTCGAACGCCGCGTCAAGCGCCGTCTCAAGTGCCGGGGCCAGCCAATCGGGACAGTCGAGCCCGGTCAGACGGCCCATAGGCCCCGGATTCCGTCGCTCCGCCTCGCTCAGCGGCGGCGGGGCATGGGCAATGCCGGTAAAATGCGCGTCCGGGTCCACTCCCGCCGCGCGCAGTCCGCCGAGGACCAGCGCCCGTCCCGTCGCCCCTCCCCCCAGATGCGAGAAGGAGCGGCGGCAGCGCAACGCGGCGTATACCGTGTCCCGGATCGCCACGCGGTCGGATGAGCCCGCAAACCGGTGCGCGCGCGCCCATCGGGTCAGGACCTGCTCCGCCGGTGCGCCGGCCAGATGGCTGTCGAGAACCTCGATCGCGGCAGCGAGACGGGCGGACGGAGTCATGCCCGGCGCGCTCCGTGCCCAAGAAAGACCGGCGGCGGCAGCAGAATGCACCGAAACCGCATCGTCTCAGCCGACCCGGTAGTTCGGGCTTTCCCGCGTGATCTGCACATCGTGGACATGGCTCTCGCGCAGTCCCGCGCCGGTGATCCGCACGAAGCTGCAGTTCTTCTGCATCGCGGGGACCGTCGCGCACCCGGTGTAGCCCATGGCCGCGCGAAGCCCGCCCACCAGCTGGTGCACCACGGCGGCGGCGGAGCCCTTGTAGGGCACCTGCCCCTCGATTCCCTCCGGCACCAGCTTGTCGGACGCGGCGTCCTCTTGGAAATAGCGGTCCGCCGATCCGCGCGCCATCGCGCCGAGCGATCCCATCCCGCGATAGGATTTGAAGCTCCGGCCCTGATAGAGAATGACCTCGCCCGGGCTTTCGTCGGTGCCCGCGATGGCGGAGCCCACCATCGCGCAGGAGGCTCCGGCGGCAATCGCCTTGGCGAAATCGCCCGAATACTTGATCCCGCCGTCGGCGATGACCGGCGTATCGCCCGCCGCCCCGGCCGCATCCATGATCGCGGTCAACTGCGGCACGCCCACCCCCGCCACGATCCGCGTGGTGCAGATCGAACCGGGTCCGATGCCCACCTTGATCGCATCCGCGCCGGCACCGATCAGTGCGCGCGTCGCCTCCGCCGTGGCCACGTTCCCCGCCACCACCTGCACCGCGTTGGAGAGTGTCTTGATCCGCTCCACCGCGCGCGCCACGCCTTCGGAATGGCCGTGCGCCGTGTCGATCACCACCATATCGACCCCGGCCTCGATCAGCGCACGCGACCGCTCGAACCCCGCATCGCCGACGGTGGAGGCGGCAGCCACGCGCAGGCGCCCCATGTCGTCCTTGCAGGCATGGGGGTTCAGGACCGCCTTCTCAGTATCCTTGAGCGTCAGCAATCCGGTGAGCCTGCCCTTGCCGTCAGTGATCAGCAGCTTCTCGATCCGCCGCGCCTTCATCAGCGAGATCGCCGCCTGACGGTCCGCAGGCTCCGCCAGGATCGCGAGGTTGTCCGCCGTCATCATCACCCGGACCGGCGTGCGGTCGTCGGAAGCAAAACGCATGTCGCGGTTGGTCACGATCCCCAGAACGCGGCCCGACGCATCGACCACCGGAAACCCGGTCACGGAATACCGCTCCTGCAGCAGCTTTGCGTCGGCGAGGGTCTGGTCCGGGGTCAGCGTGATCGGCGTATAGACGATGCCGGATTCGAACCGCTTCACGCGGCGCACCTCGGCCGCCTGCTCCTCGGTCGCGAGATTGCGGTGAATCACGCCGATGCCGCCCGACTGCGCCATCGAGATCGCCATGCGCGCCTCGGTCACGGTGTCCATGGCCGACGACAGCAGCGGGATGTTCATCCTGATCGCACGCGTCACATAGGTCGTCGTATCGGCGTCACCCGGCAGCACGGAACTGGCCGCGGGCACGAGCAGGACGTCGTCGAAGGTGAGGGCCTCGCGAATCTCCATGGGAACCTCCATCGGGAGCGGTCGTCTGGCGATTTTCCGTTTCATGCCCGCGCCCCGATGGCAAGGCCGGATTGCCCGCGCCTAGCGATAGAGCAATGAGCGCCCCTTGTGGAAAAGATGCACCTTCGCGGGTTTCGCCGTCAGTCGCACGGTGCGGTGACGCAGGTCGGCATGAATGCCGGGCAATTTGCCGACCACAGCCGCCGCCTCGCCCTGAGGTTTGAAGTAGAGCAGTGTCACCTCCCCCAGCGCCTCCGTGATCGCCACATCGCCGGTAAAAAGCGCGTCACCGTCGGTCGCGAGCAGATCCTCCGGCCGCACGCCCACGTTGACCGCCATCCCTATGTCCGCGTCCCGCGTCGGCACCGAAGACAGCGCCACGCCGCCCCCCGCGAGCCGCACGGTCGTCTCGGCCCCGGTCTGGGTCACCTCCCCCGGCAGGATGTTCATCGCGGGCGAGCCGATGAACTGCGCCACGAACTCGTTCTCGGGCCGCTCGTAGAGGTCGAGGGGCGATCCCACCTGAGAGATCCCGCCGCCCGCCAGCACGACGATCCGGGTGGCGAGCGTCATCGCCTCCACCTGATCGTGGGTGACGTAGATCATGGTGCTGTCGGGCATCGCTTCCTTCAGTTGCGCGATCTCGATCCGCGTCGCCACGCGTAGCGCCGCGTCGAGGTTGGAGAGCGGCTCGTCGAAGAGATAGACCTTCGGATCACGCACGATCGCCCGGCCGATGGCGACCCGCTGACGCTGGCCGCCCGAAAGCGCCTTGGGCAACCGGTCGAGATAGGGGGTGAGCTGCAAAATGCGCGTGGCCTTGTCGACGCCGGCCGCAATTTCGGCCTGCGACTTCTTGGCGATCTTCAGCGCGAATTCCATGTTCGCGCGCACCGTCATGTGGGGATAGAGCGCGTAGGACTGGAACACCATCGCGATGCCGCGCTGCGCGGGCGGCATGTCGTTCACGCGCATCCCGTCGATCTCCATCACGCCGCCCGTGATCCGCTCCAGCCCCGCGATCATGCGCAGGAGCGTGGACTTGCCGCAGCCCGAGGGCCCGACGAAGACGATCAGCTCGCCCTGCGCGATCTCGAGGTTGATGTCCGAGAGAACCTTGACCTCGCCGTAGGCCTTCTCGATGTTCTGCAACCTGACATCAGCCATCCTTCGCTCCCTTCGCGGTCAGATTCTTGCGCGCAATGGCGAACTGCCACGGCCCCAGCCTCAGGATCCCCTGCCCCGCGACCTGCCCGCCCAGTTCCCCGGCCATCGCGACCCAGTCGCCCTCGGGCAGGCGCGCTTCGGTTGTGTAGTGACCGAGGTTAAAGGCGCAGAACACTTCCTCGGTCCCCAGAACGCGCGTGAAGACGAGAAGATCGACCGACGCGCGCATGTCGGTCTGGGTGCCCTGGACGAACACCGCATTGTCGCGCCTGAACTTCAACGCGGCGCGGTAGTGCGACAGGACCGAGTCCGCATCGCCTTGCGTGGACACCGCGCGATGCAGATGGTCGGACGGCACCGGGAGCCACGGATCGCCTTCGGTGAAGCCGCCGGCGCGGTTGTCTTCCTGCCAGGGCATCGGCGTGCGGCAGCCGTCGCGGCCCTTGAACTCTGGCCAGAATTCGATGCCGTAGGGGTCCTTGATGTCCTCGTAGGCAACGTCGGCCTCGGCCAGACCCAGCTCCTCCCCCTGATAGAGGCAGATCGACCCGCGCAGGCACATCAGGAGCATGTTGTAGCAGATGGCACCGGCAGGCGGCAGCGACCAGCGCGTGACATGGCGCACGACGTCGTGGTTCGAAAGCGCCCAGCAGGCCCAGCCGTCGGGCGCCGACGCCTCAAGCTGCGCGAACGTGTCGGCGATGCGGTCCGGGGTCAGCCGGTCCTTGGCCAGAAACTCGAACGCATAGCACATCTGCATCTTGTCGTTGCCCGAGGTATACTGGCCCAGAATTTCCAGCCCCCTCTGCGCGTCCCCGACCTCACCCACGGCGGCGGCGT
>JBBSVE010000081.1:0-14336 GCA_038233815.1 Rhodobacterales bacterium | reverse complement strand
GCCTCCTGAAACGCATCCGTGCCGATCATGAAGGACGGCACCTGACCTGTCAGCACGACAAGCGGGATCGAATCCATCAGCGCGTCGGTCATCCCCGTCACCGCATTCGTGGCGCCCGGTCCCGAGGTCACGAGCACCACGCCCGGCTTCCCGGTGGAGCGGGCATAGCCTTCGGCCATGTGGACAGCACCCTGTTCGTGGCGCACGAGGATGTGGCGGATGTGGTTCTGCTGGAAAATCTCGTCATAGATCGGCAGAACCGATCCGCCGGGATAACCGAAGACCACCTCCACTCCCTGCTCGCGCAGCGCCTCCACCACCATCCGCGCGCCGGTCATCTGGCGCCGGGTTTGCGGTGCGGCATCGGTCTTGTCTGCGGTCATCGGCTGGTCCATCGGGTCCGTTCCTCTGCGGTCAGGTGGCGCGTCCGGGTGGGGCGCCGCCGGCACAACATGGAGCCCCCGGCATACCGGCGGGCGTGGGTCGGTCGAGGACACGACACCGATCGGCCTCTACGGCTGAGGGGTGTAGAGCGGGCGGGGCGCGGCGTCAATGCGTCTGCCTATTAAAAATGTCGCACGAGCGCATTTAAAAGACATTTTCTTCTGTCTGCGCGCCAGTCAACGCAAGAAGATGTCTCCGCGCGGATTTAGGACACAGGCACGCGCGTCAGCGCGTGGGGCCGGGCATGTCGCGGGGCTCCTCCCGGGCCGCGCGGCCGTCGGGCAGGCTGATGCGCGCGACCTGCTCGGCGATGGGATCAACCGACAGGGGGTGAAGCTCAGCCCGGTGGTCGGCAGGATCGCCGATCGGCTGCCAAAGCCCGCCCTTGTAGATCTCCAGCGCCGAAAACCCGGCCTTGTAGCCCATCTTGCGGCTGCCGGGCACCCAATAGCCGAGGTAGACGTAAGGCAGCCCCGCCGCGCGCGCGATCTCCACATGGTCGAGGATCAGGTGCGTGCCGAGCGACCGATGCGCCATTGCCGGATCGTAGAAGGAATAGACCATGCTCAACCCGTCGTCGAACACGTCGGTGAGGCATACGGCAGACAGGGCGGCGACCCCGTCCTCGTCGCGCGTGCTGTATTCCACCACGCGGCTGCGGATCGGCGTCTCCTCGATCATTGCGGCGAACTCGAAGATGTCCATGTCGGCCATCCCGCCCTCGGCATGTCGGGAATCGAGATAGCGGCGAAAGAGCGCATACTGGTCCTCCGTCGCCCAAGGGCTGGTCGCGTGGCGCACGAGGTCGCGGTTACGGCGCGCGATCTTTGCCTGCGTCCGGGTGGGGACGAAATCCGCGACCCGGATGCGCGCGGAGAGGCAGGCCGAGCATTCCGCGCAGGACGGCCGGTAAAGCACGTTCTGCGAGCGCCGGAAGCCCTGCTTGGAGAGCGCATCGTTCAGCTTTTGCGCGTGATCGCCCTGCAGCGCCGTGAACAGCTTCCGCTCCATCCGCCCGTCCAGATAGGGGCAGGCCTGCGGAGCCGTCACGTAGAATTGCGGCGCAAGGGGCAGGGTATGGCGCATGAGGTCCTGAACGTAAGATCAGGGACCGATGCTAGCAAGCCCTCGGCTGTGCGCCAAGAGCTTATCCGGCACCGGTTTCAGTGTGCCTAGTCGCGGGCCGCGCGATTCATCGCGGCGGTGCCAAGGACCATGTCGCTCAACCCCTGACCGCGGCCGCCGAGCATCATCGTGGCCACCGAGATCATCTGCGGGATCACCAGCGAGACGCTGACGAGATAGCCCAGCGTATGGATCAGCGCCGCCAGCGCGTCAAAGCGCGCTCCGTCGGGGCGCCGGAACTCGATCCCGGTGAGCCGCATGCCGAGCGTCGCGGACCCGCCGGCAATGGTGATCCAGCGGTAGAAGAAATCGACGGTAAGATAGAGCACCGGAAGAAAGAAGAGCCCCACGAACACCGTCAGCACGACGATCAGCGCGGTGAGAAGCGAGGTCACGATCGTGTCCACGATCCACGCGATGAACCGCTTGGTCGTGACGCCGGCGTAAAACCCGGCCTGCCGGTCGGGGTCGGGAAGGGCGGACATATAGGTCATGCGGATGCTCCGTAGGGGTAAGGGCGGCGTGCCTGTCGGGGGCCGGACCCGGCCCCCGATATCATGGTTCGATTAGACCAGCCCCGGCATCAGGCTGCAACGTCGCCCGGCGCATTCGGGCCCTTGTCGTTCATTCCGGACGCTTTCGCACGGTCGTCCATGAAGGCGTCGAACTCCTGCTTGTCCTTGGCATCGCGCAGGCGCTTCAGGAAGGTCTCGAAGGCTTCGCGCTCATCCTCCAGCCGCCGGATCGTCTCGTCCCGGTAGGCGTCGAAGGCGCTGTTGCCGGACCCGTGCCGCGACCAGCTGCGGGACGGGCGGCCGATGCGGCGCGCGGTGCAGGAAGAACGTCCGAACATGCGTTTGCTCCATATCATGTAGGCAAGAATGGCGAGGCCGACCGGCCAGAACGCGATGAAGCCGAGCACCATCGCCACGATCCACGCGGGCCTGCCGCGATCGTCGAGCCAGCTTTCCACGCGCCGGGGCCAGCCCAGAACGCCGCTGGCAGGGTAGGGGGTTGTCGGGTTGAACATGCACTGTCTCCGGTTTGGGTTATGTATACGTCTTTAACATGTCCAAGATCGGACGCTCCGGGGCAAATTTCAAGATCCATGTTAAAGATTTTTACATCGGGGGCGCCGGCTGGATTGACGGTGCCCGCGCAGCGCCGCATCCTGCCCGGATGAGTGACGCCCCCTTCGCCAGCCGCATCCGGCGCCATCCGGTCCCGTTCGATCCCGGCGCGGGCCGGGTGGCGCGGGAGGTCATGGCGGGGGCGGGGGCCGAGGTTCTGGCACTCGTCGAGGGCGTCGCGGGATGCAGCCCCTATCTCGCGCGGTCCATCGAGGCGGAGGCGGAGTGGCTGCGCGCGGTCTTGGGTCGAGCGCCCGAAGCGGCCATGGAGGACACGCTGCTTGCCTTGGGCGAGGTGTCGCCTGACGGACTCGCCACGGCGTTGCGGGTAGCAAAGACCCGCACCGCGCTTCTCGTGGCGCTGGCCGATTGCGGCGGCGTCTGGCCTCTGGCGACGGTGACGGGGGTGCTGACGCGGCTGGCCGACCGGGCGGTGGACGTGGGCCTCGCCGCTTTGCTGGCGGCGGAAATCCGACGCGGAAAGCTGCCCGGTGCGGCGCCGGAGGATGCGGGGATGGTTGTCCTCGCCATGGGCAAGATGGGGGCGGGGGAGCTGAACTATTCCTCCGACATCGACCTCATCTGCCTTTTCGACGAGACGCGCTATCCCGGTGCTGTGGCCGAGGCGCGGGCTGCGTTCGTGCGCGTGACCCGCAAGCTTTGCGCGCTTCTGTCGGACCGGACCGCGGAGGGTTACGTCTTTCGCACCGACCTGCGGTTGCGCCCCGACGCCTCCGTGACGCCGGTGTGCCTCTCGATGGCCGCGGCGGAGGCCTATTACGAGAGCGTGGGGCGGACGTGGGAGCGGGCGGCCTTCATCAAGGCGCGGCCCTGTGCGGGCGACATCGCGGCGGGGACGCGGTTTCTGACCACCCTCACGCCGTTCGTGTGGCGCCGGCATCTCGACTTTGCGGCGATCGAGGATGCCCATGATATGCGCCTCAGGATCCGCGATCACCGCCAGCTGCATGGCACCGTGCGGGCCGAGGGCCACGACATGAAGCTCGGCATCGGCGGCATCCGGGAGATCGAGTTCTTCACCCAGACCCGCCAGCTTATCGCGGGTGGGCGCGACCCGGATCTGCGTGCCCGCGGCACGGTGGAGGGGCTCGCGGCTCTGGCGGCGAAAGGTTGGGTGCCGGGGACGGTGGCGGAGGAGCTGACGCAGCTCTACCGCGATCATCGCGAGGTGGAGCACCGGCTCCAGATGGTCGGCGACGCGCAGACCCACGAGATGCCGGCGACCGACGAGGGCATTGCGCGCATCGCCGCCTTTTGCGGCAGCGCGGACGCGGGCGGCTGGCGCGCGGCGCTCGAGGCGCGGCTCCGGCGGACGGATGCGCTGACCGAAGGGTTCTTCGCGCCCGGCGGGGTGGAGCCGGGGCCGGACCTGCCCGACGCAGCCAAGGCCATCGTGACGAACTGGAAGACCTATCCCGCACTCCGCTCCGACCGGGCGGTGGCGATCTTTCGCAGGCTGCGTCCGGCGATCCTGACCGGGCTGCTGGCGGCCGATCATCCCGTTGATGCGCTGCTGGCCTTCGACGGCTTTCTGAAGGGCCTGCCCGCCGGGGTGCAGCTGTTCGCGATGTTCGACGCCAATCCACAATTGATCGCGTTGATTGTCGACATCTCGGCCACCGCGCCGGCGCTGGCGGCCTATCTGTCGCGCAACTCCTCCGTGCTCGACGCCGTCATCGGCGGGCAGTTCTTCGCACCCTGGCCGGGCGAGGAGGCGCTGACCCGGGAGTTGGCGACCCGGTTGGAACGGGCGGACGGCTACGAGACCGCACTCGACGCAGCACGGCGCTGGCAGAAGGAGTGGCACTTTCGCATCGGCGTCCATCATCTGCGCGGGCTGATCGGCGCGATTGAGGCGGGGACGCATTATGCCGACCTCGCTGCGGCCACGCTCCGGGCGGTCTGGCCCGTGGTCTGCGCGGAGTTCGCCGTCCGCCACGGTGCGGCTCCGGGGCGCGGCGCGGTGCTGATCGCCATGGGGAGCCTCGGCGCGGGACGGCTGAATGCCGCCTCCGACCTTGATCTCATCGTGATCTACGACGCGGCGGGCGAGGAGACGAGCGCGGGGCCGCGCCCCCTCGCCGCGCGGATCTGGTTCGCGCGGCTGACGCAGGCGATGATCACCGCGCTTCAGGCGCCTATGGCGGAGGGACGGCTCTACGAGGTCGACATGCGGCTTCGCCCCTCGGGCCGTCAGGGGCCGGTCGCGACCGCCGTGACGGCGTTCGCCGAATACCAGCGCACCGAGGCCTGGACGTGGGAGCATCTGGCCCTGACCCGCGCGCGCCCTCTGGCGGGCAACGCGACGCTTGTGTCCGAGGTGGAGGCGTTGCGGTGCCAGATCCTGTCGGAGAAATCCGATGGCGGGACCGTGCGCGCCGACGTGGCCGCGATGCGCACGCGTCTGGCCGACGCCAAGCCCGGCACCGGCGGGTGGGAGGCCAAGGCCGGTGCAGGCCGCTTGATGGAGGTGGAGTTGTGTGCGCAGATGGCGGCACTCCTGTCCGGCAGCGCCGCGCGGGGGACGATGGAACAGGTCGGCGCGGGCAAAGAGGCCGGTATCCTGTCGCAATCGGACGCGCAGGCGATGGAGGATGCGGCAAGCCTTTGCTGGCGTGTCACAACGGCGCTGCGTTTGCTGGGCCAGACTTCGGGCGACCCGGACGGTCCGGGGCCGGGTGGGCGGGCCTTCGTCCTGCGGGAGGCGGGCGCGGAGAACGCAGAGGCACTGACGGCGATGCTGGACGGCGTGGCGGAGAGATCGGCAGCGGCGATCGCAAGGGTTCTGGAGGCAGGGAATGAGTGAGGCTGACTGCGACCCCAAGGGGCTGGTCCGGGAGAGCTACCGGATCGATGGCATCACGTCTGGGGAATGCCGCTCGATCTTCATCGACTGGGCGTTGAGCCTTGCGGACAGGCAGGACGTGGCGGCGGCGATCCACGTGCTGCTCGCGCGTCATGCGGAGCCCGATCACCCGATGACGGCGGTGCTGCGCGAGGGGCTGGAACCCGGACCGGAGGCACGGCGGCGGGGCGGACGGGCGGGTCGGATGCAGGACGACGCCTGACCCTTTCAGCGCAACGCCGCCGCCTCGGCCGCAAGCGCTGTGATCCCGGCCCAGTCCCCGCCGGTCACAAGTCCCGCCGGTGCGACCCAGGAGCCACCGACGCACAGGACGTTCGCCAGCCCCAGATACTCGCGCGCGTTCTTCAGGCTCACCCCGCCGGTCGGGCAGAAGCGCACCTGCGGGATCGGCCCTCCGATGGATTTCAGCGCGGCCACGCCGCCCGCCGCCTCCGCCGGAAAGAACTTCTGCATCGTGTAGCCCATTTCCAGCAGCGCCATCACTTCGGACGCGGTGGCGGCACCGGGAAGCAGCGGCAGCCCTTCTTCGGCGCAGGCATCCACCAGCCGGGGCGTGGCACCGGGGGAGACGCCGAAGGTCGCACCCGCGGCTTTCGCGGCCTTCACATCCGCAGACGTCAGAAGCGTGCCTGCGCCGACGATGCCGCCCGGCACCTCCGCCATCGCGCGGATCGCGTCGAATGCGGCGGGCGTGCGGAGCGTCACCTCCAGCACGGGCAGGCCACCCCGGACCAGCGCCTCGGCCAGCGCGCGGGCGCCGGACGCATCCTCGACCACAAGAACCGGGACGACCGGCGCCTTGCGGCAGAGTTCGGCGGTGAGGGCGGACTGTTCGGCGGGTGTCATGGCGGTCCTTTGCGAAAGGGACCGGATAGTCCGGCGGTCCGACCGGTTCAAACGGAAAGTCGTGGTCAGTGAAAGACGGACGCGCCGTCGGTGGCCGGCCCGACCGTGCGGCGGAACGTCTCGAAGAGGTCGCGACCCATGCCGTGCGCGTTGGCGGTGAGGTCGACCTCGGCCAGCGTCCGCGCGCCGAGATCGACGCCTACCGCCTCCAGCACGCCCGCGTCGGCATCGACCCGCACCACGTCGCCGTCGCGCAGGCGCGCGATGGCCCCCCCGCACGCGGCCTCGGGCGAGACATGGATCGCGGCAGGCACCTTGCCCGACGCCCCCGACATGCGCCCGTCCGTCACAAGCGCCACCCGGAGGCCCCGGTCCTGCAGGACCGACAGCAGCGGTGTCAGCGAATGCAACTCCGGCATCCCGTTCGCGCGGGGGCCCTGAAAGCGCACCACGACCACGGTGTCGGACGTGAATTCTCCCGCCTTGAAGGCGGCCTTCACCGCGTCCTGATCGTGAAAGATCCGCACCGGCGCCTCGATCACATGCCGGTCCGGCGCCACGGAGGATACCTTGATGACCGCCCGCCCCAGATTGCCCGAAAGCTGCTGCAACCCGCCGTGGGGCTGGAACGGATCGGACGCCGGGCGCAGGATCCGGTCGTTCAGGCTCTCCGCCGCACCCGGCTGCCAGGTCAGTGTGCCGTCGCGCAACTGCGGCTCCTTGCGGTAACGTTCCAGCCCGTCGCCCGCCACGGTCCGGGAGTCGGGATGCAGTAGGCCCGCGTCCAGAAGCTGCCCTATGAGGTAGCCGAGCCCGCCAGCCGCGTGGAAATGGTTCACGTCGGCAAGCCCGTTCGGATAGACCTTGGCCATCAGCGGCACTGCGCCCGAGATGTCGGAAAAATCCTCCAGATCGAGATGGATGCCCGCCGCCCGCGCCATCGCCGGCAGATGCAGCACGAGGTTCGTCGACCCGCCCGTCGCCATCAAGCCCACGAGACCGTTGACGAAGGCGCGTTCATCCAGCACCTCGCCGGCCGGGGTGAATTCGTTGCCGAGCGCGGTGATCGCCGCCGCACGCGCGACCGCGGCTTCGGTCAGGGCGTCGCGCAGGGCGGTTCCGGGGTTGACGAAGCTCGACCCCGGCAGATGCAGGCCCATGAACTCCATCAGCATCTGGTTGGTGTTGGCGGTGCCGTAAAAGGTGCAGGTGCCGGGCCCGTGATAGGACGCCATCTCCGCCGCCATCAGCGCGTCGCGGCCCACCTCTCCCGCCGCGAACTGCTGGCGGACCTTGCCCTTTTCGTCATTGGGCAGGCCGGAGGTCATCGGCCCCGCAGGCACGAAGACCGACGGCAGGTGCCCGAAGGTCGCGGCGGCGATCACGAGGCCCGGCACGATCTTGTCGCAGACACCCAGGTGGAGCACCGCGTCGAACGTGTTGTGCGACAGCGCCACCCCCGCCGCCATCGCGATCACGTCGCGCGAAAAGAGCGACAGCTCCATCCCCGGCTGGCCTTGCGTGACGCCGTCGCACATCGCGGGCACGCCGCCCGCCACCTGTGCCGTGGCCCCGGCCTTTCGGGCGGCGGCGCGGATCCGGGCGGGATAATCCTCGAACGGCTGATGCGCGGAGAGCATGTCGTTGTAAGCCGTGACGATCCCGATGTTGGGCGCTCGCCCCTCCGCCAGTGCCGCCTTGTCCGGGCCGGTTGCCGCGAACGCATGGGCCTGATTGCCGCAGGTGAGATGCGCGCGATTGGAGCCCTTTTCCACCGCCGCCCGCATCCGGTCGAGATAGTCGCCCCGGCTGCGCTCGGAACGGTGGCGGATGCGGTCGGTGACACGTGCAATGGTGGCGTTGAGGGTCATGGGCGGGATCCTTTCACCCCTCATGTTAGCGCTAACCATGCCGTGAGGGAAGAGGGCTCCCGCCCAGATCGCGCCCGTATCCGCCCACCCTTCCCGTCGGACGGCGGAGAGGGTAGAGAACGGCCATGACCGATCCAGATACTCCCGCCCTCGCGACCCGCCCCATCGTCCGCCTGAAACCGAAGGTGGAGGCGCGCGCGATCCGGCACGGGTTTCCGTGGGTCTATGCCGATGAGCTGGTGACGGACCGGCGCACGCAGGCCTTGCCGCCGGGCACGCTTGCGGTGCTTGAGGACGGTGCGCGGCGGGCGTTGGGCCTCGTGACGGTCAATCCCGCCTCCAAAATCATCGCGCGGATGCTCGACCGCGACCCGCAAGCGCACATCGACCGGGACTGGTTCGCAGCGCACCTCGCGCGCGCGCTGGCTTTGCGCACACGACTTTACGACGCGCCCTACTACCGGTTGGTCCATGCCGAGGCGGACGGGCTTCCCGGCCTTGTCATCGACCGGTTCGGTGACACGGCTGTCATCCAGCCCAACGCGGCTTGGGCGGAGGCGCATCTCGACGTGCTGGTGGAAGCGCTGCGCGACGTCACGGGCGTAGCCAACGTGGTCAAGAACGGCACCGGGCGCGCGCGCGTCCCGGAAGGGCTGGCGGAGGAGACCCGCGTCCTTTGCGGTGCTGTCGATGCGCCGGTGCCGGTGCCGATGAACGACGCCACCTATCTCGCCGATCTGATCGGCGGTCAGAAGACCGGTCTCTTCTTCGACCAGCGGCCCAACCACGCCTTTGCCGCAGCATTGGCGGGGGAGGCCCGGGTGCTCGACCTCTTTTCCCACGTCGGCGGATTCGGGTTGGCTGCACTCGCGCGGGGTGCGGCTTCCGTGCTGGCCGTCGACGGATCGGCGGCGGCGCTGGCACTGGCCGAAGCCGGGGCGCGGGCCAGTGGCACGGAAGGGCGCTTCACCGTGCGGCAGGGCGATGCCTTCGCGGTTCTGGAAAGCCTCGGCGAAGCGGCGGAGAGGTTCGACCTGGTGGTCTGCGATCCGCCCGCCTTCGCACCGGCCAAGCCCGCGCTGGAGGCGGGGTTACGCGCCTATGAGCGGCTCGCGCGACTGTCCGCGCCTTTGGTTGCACCGGGGGGCTATCTGGTCCTCTGTTCCTGCTCCCACGCGGTCGACCTCGCGGCGTTCCGCAATGCCTGCGGGCGCGGGATCGGCCGGGGCGGACGGCGGGCGCAACTGATCCACACCGGGCACGCGGGGCCGGACCATCCCGTCCTGCCACAACTGGCGGAAAGCGGCTATCTAAAGGCGCTGTTCTACAGGTTGGACGGATGACGCCCCGCACCCTCGCATGAGGCTCCTGCTCGACGCCTGTGTGCTGGTGCCGCCGGTGATGCGCGCGGTTCTGGTCGCGGTGGCGGGGCAGGGGCTTTTCGAGCCGCTCTGGTCGGCGCGCATCCTCGAGGAATGGCGCCGCGCCGCCCGGCGATTCGGTGCGCCCGAGGGCGACCTGGCAGAGGCCGCCATCGCCCGCCTGTCGCTGTCCTTTCCCAAGGCCACGGTTCCGCCTCAACCGGGACTGGAGGCGCGGCTGCATCTGCCCGATCCAGACGACATCCACGTCCTCGCCGTGGCCATCGCAGGCTCCGCCGATGCGATCGTGACGCTGAACGCCCGCGACTTCCCGCGCGGCACGCTGGCGGGAGAGGGGGTTGCGCGTCGCGACCCCGATGGCCTGCTGTGGGAGCTGTGGTCGCACCACCCGGACCGGGTCGATGCGGCGCTGGAGGGCGTCCGGGCGGACGCCTCGCGCATGTCGGGCGAGGAGCGGGCGCTGAAGCCGCTTCTGAAACGCGCGAAGCTGACGCGTCTTGCGCGCGCCGTGGGCAGCTGAGAGCTAGAGCAGCGACCGCCCGGCGAGGTTGCGCATCATCGCGGTCGCGCCGAAGGTCCATTCGGGGCATTCCGTCGACAGCCGCACCGTGTTCCTCAGCGCGCCGAGTTCCGCGCAGGAGATCGTCACCACGTCGCCCATCTTGTGCGTGAAGCCCTTGCCGGGCGTGTCGCGGTCCTGCACAGGTGCAAAGAGCGTGCCCAGAAACAGCATCAGCCCGTCGGGATATTGATGATGCCGCCCCACGGACTGCGCGACCAGATCGAGCGGATCGCGGCTGATTTCGGACATTGAGCTGTGGCCGTCCAGACGATAGCCATCCGGCCCTTCGATCCTGAGGTCGAGGCGCAGGTGGCGGACGGTGTCGAGCGTGAAGTCCTCGTCCAGAAGCCGGATCAAAGGGCCTATGGCGCAGCTTGCGTTGTTGTCCTTGGCCTTCGACAGCAACAACGCGGACCGCCCCTCCACGTCGCGCAGGTTCACGTCGTTGCCGAGTGTGACGCCCCGGATCTCTCCGCGCGAGGTGACGGCGAGCACGACCTCCGGCTCGGGGTTGTTCCAGGTGGAGATCGGGTGCAACCCCACGTCGGCGTCCTGCCCGACCGCTGACAGGACCTGCGCTTTGGAGAAGACCTCCGCGTCCGGGCCGATCCCCACCTCCAGATATTGCGACCAGAGCCCTTCGGCGATCAGCGCCTGCTTGGCCGTTTCCGCCTCGGGCGATCCGGGGACGATGTCGGTCAGGCTGTCGCCGATGCGCTTGGCGATGCGGTCGCGTATGTCGGCGGCGCGGGCAGGGTCGCCGGCGGCCTTCTCCTCGATCACACGCTCCACCATGGAGCGGGCGAAGGTCACGCCGCAGGCCTTGATCGCCTGGAAATCGCACGGCGCCAGCCACGACCATGCGCCGGTGAGCGGGGTCGCCTCCGCGGTCCTCACATGGCCTGCGGGATCGTCGCCTTCAAGAATGTCGCGCACGGTGGGGGCGGCGCGGCTGGTGATGTCGAGGAGCGCACCCTCGCGAAAGGTCACGACGCATGGTCCGGTGCCGTCACGCCAGACACGGCCAAGCCAGAGGCCTGAGGCGGGAAGATCGGGGAGGGCGGGCATGGTGTCTCCTTGGCTGGTGTCGATACGGTCAGGCGTCGCGGCGGAACGGCGGGCGGTCGATGAGGCCGCGGAACGGCTCCGGCGGATCGAGGCGGGGGTCGGCGAAATACTGCGTGTAATCCACCCCCGAGCGCAGCACGATATTGCCCCACGGGTCGAGCGCGCCGGTCCGCACGATGGTCTTGGCCCGCCGCGCGAAATCGCCGAGCAGGCTGTCATGCGGCACGGTCTCGAAGTCGCGCTCGTCGAACCAGCGCTTCAGGGTCTCGAACATCGGCTTGTTGTGGACCGGCACCTCCTCGGCGAAGTGGATCTTCTCCACGATCAGGTCGGCGGAGATGGCGCGGTAGACGAGATCCAGCCCCGGCTCGCCCGCGACGATGGACAGGTCGATCCTGTCCGCATCGCGCGGGATCGGAAATCCCGCATCGACGATCATCAGAAGATCGCCGTGCCCCATCGCGGCGATCGCGCGCGCGAGAGCGTCGTTGATGATGCCGGATCGTTTCATCGGGGATGTGCCTTTCGGGTCAGAGGTCGAGAGCTATGCGGCGCGCATTATCGATATGGCGGGTGATCGCCAGCACGGCCGCCTCGGGGTCCCGCGCCTCGAACGCGGCGATGACGGCCAGATGCTCGGCCATGGCGGTCTCGATACGCCCCGCGATGCGCAGACGCTCCTGATGAATGAGGTGGATCTTGACCGAATTCACGAGGTAGGCCTTGGCGATGATCGCGTTGCCGGTGGCGGTGATGACCGTGTCGTGCAGCGACCGGTCGACCGCCTGCGCCCGCGCGTCGAGGGCCGGACCGCCCGGCGTTGTGCGGACCTCCGCCACGATCTCCTCATGCGTCCGGCGCAGCTCTGCGATTGTGGCGTCGGGGGCCGTTGTGGCGAAAAGTGCTGCCGCCTCCCGCTCCATGAACAGGCGAAACTGGAATGCCTCGCGGATCAGGTCGAGGTCCACGGGCGCCACCTGCATGCCGCGTCTGGGGATGGTGCGGACCAGCCCCTCCGCCTCCAGCCGTGGCAGGATTTCCCGGATCGCGCCGAGGGGAAGGCCGGTCCCCGCCACCAGCTCGCGCTGGGAGATGAACTGCCCGGGGCGGAACTGCTGGGTCAGAAGCTGTCTCGTGAACGCCTTGTAGGCCTGATCGCGCAATGGCTGTTCGGCGACGGTCATCGCGGTGCGCCGCCTGTAGCGCCGACGCAGGTCCCGGAGGGGTGATGATCGTCCATGCCCGTTGACTCACCGATCGATTTATTGAAACGTAACTGATCCGATCAGTTCCCACAACACTGATCGCCAATGGGGGGAAAGACAATGAGAGTAGCCGGTTTCGTGACTGCCGCATCGATGGCCATTCTGGTCGCCGCGTCGGCGAATGCCGATGGCTGGACCGGAAAGGAGCGTCAGATCACCGATGCCGCGACCGGACATATCCTGACCAATGCCAATGTCTTTTCGCCCGACGGCCAGTGGATCGTGTTCGATGAACGCTCCGACACCGAAGGGGCAAAGTTCGACAGCCCCGTGATCCAGCGCGTCGACGTCAAGTCCGGCAAGATCGAGACGCTCTACACCGCGACCAACGGCGCTTTCGTGGGCGTCGTCACGCACAACCCTGCGCAGAACAGCGTTGTCTTCATCCACGGGCCGGAAAACCCGACTGCGGACTGGTCCTACGGCGGCCCGCACCGGGCGGGCACGATCGTGGAGGAAAGCGATCCCGGCGTTGGCATCAACCTCGACGCGCGCGACATCACGCCGCCCTTCACACCGGGGGCGCTGCGCGGCGGCAGCCATGTCCATGTCTACGAGCCCGACGGCCAGTGGCTGAGCTTCACTTATCAGGATGCGGTTCTGGCGGCGCTGGGCGACAGCGGCGACCATGACCTCGACCAGCGCAACGTCGGGATCAGCGTGCCGGGCATGCCGGTCAAGGTCGATCACGACAGCATCCGCAACCGCGACGGCACGACCTTCACCGTGCTCGCCACGCGGACGGTGAACGCACCGAAACCCGGCTCGGACGAGATCAACCGTGCCTACGAGGAAGGCTGGGTCGGCAAGGACGGCTACATTAAAGCGGATGGCACGAAACAGCGCCACGCTGTGGCTTTTCTGGGCGATACGGTTGGCAAGGACGGCCAGAAGCTCACGGAAGTTTTCATCGCCGACCTGCCTGAGGATGTGACCAAAGCCTCCGCCGACGGCCCCCTGCAGGGAACCGAGACGACGCGTCCGCTGCCGCCCGAAGGCACCGTGCAGCGCCGCCTGACCCATACGGCGGACGCGAAGAACCCCGGGGTGGAGGGTCCGCGCTTCTGGGTCCGCTCCTCGCCGGATGGCGCGAAGCTCGCGTTCCTGAAGAAGGATGACGGCGGCGTGGTGCAGATCTTCACGGTATCGCCGAATGGGGGAGACATATCACAGGTGACGAAGAACGCCTTCGACGTGCAGTCCACCTTCACGTGGAGCCCGGACGGCACGCTCATCGCCTATGCGGGCAACGGCGGCGTTCAGATCACGGATGCCGCGAGCGGCGAGACGTGGGAGGTGGCGCCGGGGTCCAAGGATCAGCCCGTATTGCCGCTGGCGGCGGTGTTCGCGCCGGACGGGAAGTCCATCGCCTACCAGCGGACGGTCAAGACGGGCGACACGGCGTGGAACCAGATCTTCGTCACCGACCTCTCGCACTGATGCCTGAGCGGAACTTACGCTCCGACAGCGTGCTGTAGCGAGTTGCGTATGTGATCCTCGATCGCCGCTGTGCCCGCGTCCCGGTCACGTGCGGCGATCGCGTCGATGATGCGCAGGTGGTCGTGGAACGCGGCCTCGAAATTGGTCCGCGACAGGCGAATACGGTCCCGCTTGATGAGCCGCACGCGGATCGTGTTGACCGCATTGGCACGGATCAGAAGCTGGTTGCGCGTCGTGTCCATCAGGGCCTGATGGAAGGCCGTGTCGATCTGCTGGCACTGGCTCAGGAACGTCTCCGACGGCTCCGAACGGGCCG
>JBBSVE010000080.1:0-14458 GCA_038233815.1 Rhodobacterales bacterium | reverse complement strand
CGCGATCCGGGACGACGGGCGCTTCATCGCGACCTGGCGCATCGCCACGGACCCGAACCGAACAGCGGATGAATATTTTGTCTGGCTCTCCACGCTCCTTAACCTCAACCACGTCGCGGCGGACATCACGGACTGTATCGTATCCTCCACAGTGCCGCGCGTGGTGTTCAACCTGCGGGTGCTCTGCAACCGTTACTACGATTGTCGTCCGATGGTCGTGGGGCGCCCGGACTGCCGCCTGCCGGTGGCGCCGCGCGTCGATCAGGGCACCATCGTGGGACCGGACCGGCTGGTGAACACGGTGGCGGGGTTCGCGCGCCATGGCGGCGATCTGATCGTGGTGGATTTCGGCACCGCCACGACGTTCGACGTGGTCGATACCGACGGCGCCTATATCGGCGGGGTGATTGCCCCGGGCGTGAACCTCAGCCTGCAGGCGCTCTCTATGGCGGCGGCGGCGCTGCCTCAGGTGGACGTGACCCGCCCGGCCCGCGCCATCGGCACGAATACGGTGGCCTGCATGCAGTCGGGCGTGTATTGGGGCTACATCGGCCTCGTCGAGGGCATCGTCGGCCGCATCCGGGCCGAACGCGCGTCCCCGATGACGGTCATCGCGACCGGGGGCCTCGCCCCCCTGTTCCAGCAGGGAACGGACATTTTCGACGCCATCGAGGACGATCTGACCATCGAAGGTCTCGTCCTCATCCATGATCTGAACAAGGAAATATGATGAAGAACCGACTGATCTACCTCCCCCTCGGCGGCGCGGGCGAGATCGGGATGAACGCCTATGTCTACGGCTATGGGCCCGAAGACCGCGAGCGCCTGATCCTCGTCGATCTGGGCCTCACGTTTCCGGACATGGACACGACCCCCGGTGTCGATCTCATCATGCCCGATATGTCCTGGCTGATCGAGCGGCGTGACCGGCTGGAGGCGATCTTCATCACCCACGCCCACGAGGACCATATCGGCGGGCTCGGCCATTTCTGGGCGCAGCTCAAGGCGCCGGTCTATATGCGACGCTTCACAGGCACCATCGGGCGACTAAAGTTCGAGGAGTTCGGCCACCCCAAGGACGCGATCAATATCGTGGAGCCGCGCCCCGAGGTGGTCCATGCCGGCCCCTTCGACGTGCAGTTCGTGCCGATCAGCCACTCGATCCCGGAAAGCTCGGCGCTGGTGATCGACAGCCCTGCAGGCCGGATCGTCCATTCCGGCGACTTCAAGCTCGATCGTCAGCCGCTGGTGGGGGAAGCGTGGGACCCCGATGCCTTCGCGGCGATTGCCGAGGAACGCCCCGTCACTGCGCTGATGTGCGATTCTACCAACGTCTTCTCGCTCCATCCCGGTCGGTCGGAAGCGACGCTGCGTGAGCCGTTGCGCGACCTCATCCGCTCCCAGCGCGGTATGGTGGTGGCCACGACCTTCGCCTCCAACGTGGCCCGGCTGAAGTCATTGGCGGAGGCCGCGCGCGATGCGGACCGCACGATCTGCCTTCTGGGCCGCGCGATGAAGCGCATGGTCACGGCGGCGGAACAGGCGGGCGTGCTCACCGATTTCCCCCACACCATCAGTCCGGAGGAGGCGCAGGACATCGCGCGCGGTAACCTCATGCTGATCGTCACCGGCAGTCAGGGGGAGCGGCGCGCGGCCTCGGCGCAGCTCTCACGCGGCAAGTATCTCGGGCTGGAGATGAAGGAGGGTGATACGTTCCTGTTCTCCTCCAAGACCATTCCGGGCAACGAGCGCGGCGTCATCTCGATCATGAACGCGTTCTCCGAGATGGGCGTCAACGTGGTGGACGAGGCCGGCGGTCTCTATCACGTTTCCGGCCACGCGAACCGGCCGGATCTGGAGACGGTGCACCGCGCGCTCAACCCCGCGATGGTCATTCCCATGCACGGCGAGCACCGGCACCTGCGCGAACATGCGCGCATTGTCGCGGCCTCCGGCCGGGCGACGGAGATCGCAGTGAACGGCATGATGATCGACATCGGCGAGGACGGGCCGGGGGTCGCGGAATATATCGACACCGGGCGGCGTTATCTGGACGGGTCGGTGATGATCGGGGCGCGGGACGGCGTGGTGCGCGACCGGATCCGCATGGCGCTGAACGGTCATGTGCTTGTGACGGTGATCCTCGACGAATCCGACGCACCGCTGGGCGATCCGTGGGTGGAGCTGTCCGGCCTGCCGACCAAGGGCCGCACCGGCGCGCCGTTGGTCGATGCGCTGGAAGGGGGGCTCTCCGACCTGCTCGACGGGGCCAAGCGCAAGCTTATCGCCGACGATGACAAACTGGAGGAGGCGCTGCGCCGGACCGTCCGTCAGATTGCGATGGAAGAGATCGGCAAGAAGCCGGAAGTCACCGTCGTGGTCAGCCGGCTGCAGGAAAGCTGACGCGAGGGGGCGGTTTTGTCGCCGCCCCCTGCCTTTTAGCCTTCGACCGCAGCGGGCTCGTCGGTATCATCGGAGGGATCGATGCGGAAGCTGCGGGTCAGGAAATCGGGCATGTGATCGCCCATACCCAACACGCGGTCGCCGTTCGGGCGGCCATGGTCCCTGCGATCCTCACCGGGCGCACTGTCCCGACGATCGCCACGCGGCGCACGCCGGTCGTCCTGAACAGGCTCGGGACGCTCCTCCGGCACGGGCTCGGCCGCGGCGGCTTCCACGACAGGTTCGGCCCGCGGCGCCTGCTCCTCTTTCGGAGAGCGCGACCGACCACGGCCGCCGCGGCTGCGGGCGGGGCGCGCGGCCTCCTCGGCAGGAGCCTCGGCTGCGGGCGCGCTTTCAGCGAGACCGTCTGGCAGGGCGCCCATCGGAATCGGCATTTTCACGAGATTCTCGATTGCCGCGATGTATTTCTCATCCGACGGCACCGCAAGCGTGAAGGCCTTGCCCGTCCGGCCTGCGCGACCGGTGCGGCCGATTCGGTGGATGTAATCCTCCGGGTGGGTCGGAACGTCGAAGTTGAACACATGGCTCACCGCCGGAATGTCCAGCCCCCGCGCCGCCACGTCGGATGCCACCAGCAGGCGCACAGAGCCGTCGCGGAACCCGTCCAGCGTCCGCGTCCGCACCGACTGGTCGAGATCGCCGTGGATCGGGGAGGCGTTGAACCCGTGCTGCTTCAGCGATTTCGCCACCACATCCACATCCATCTTGCGGTTGCAGAAGATGATCGCGTTTGTGCAACCCTCGCCCTCCGACCGGATCAGCGCGCGCAAGGCCGTGCGCTTGGTCGCGGCACTCTGGTCCTTGCGGGCGGGTTTAAGCTGGAACAGGGCCTGCTCGATAGTCTCCGACGCGGTGGCCTGACGCGCTACCTCGATCTTCACGGCCGAGGACAGGAAGGTGTTGGTGATCCGCTCGATCTCCGGCGCCATGGTGGCGGAGTAAAAGAAGGTCTGGCGGGTAAAGGGGGTGAGCGAGAATATCTTCTCGATGTCCGGGATGAAGCCCATGTCGAGCATCCGGTCGGCCTCGTCCACCACCATGATCTGAACGCCCTGCAGCAACAGCTTGCCGCGCTCGAAATGGTCGAGAAGCCGTCCGGGGGTGGCGATCAGCACGTCGACGCCACGGTCGATCAGCTTGTCCTGTTCACCGAACGCCACGCCGCCGATCAGCAGCGCCTTGGTCAGCTTCAGATGCTTGGCATAGATCTCAAAATTCTCGGCGACCTGAGCGGCCAGTTCGCGCGTCGGCGCCAGCACGAGGCTGCGCGGCATGCGCGCGCGGGCGCGGCCCTTGCTGAGAAGGGTGATCATCGGCAAAACGAAGCTCGCCGTCTTGCCGGTGCCGGTCTGTGCAATGCCGAGCACGTCGCGCCCTTCGAGCGCGTGGGGAATGGCTTGCGCCTGGATCGGGGTCGGGGTCTCATATCCCGCTTCCGCGACGGCCTGAAGCACGCGCGGGTCGAGCGCGAGGTCGGAAAATCTGGTCATGTGCGTCCTGTGACTGCGGTATCGGACCGCAAGAGAGTGGAGGGACGCATCTGTTCCGGGCGTCCCGGCGTCTGGACCGTTCGGTCCGGGCTGTCTCAGCCTCGGCTGGCCCTAGCCTAGATTGGAAATGGGGTCAAGTTTTACGGGGTCAAGGGACGGGCCGGTCCTTCGTGGCGTCGCTGCCGCGCTGCCTTCGCGTCGGCCTTCGCGGCACGCATGGTCTGGAGGCGGGCAAAGACCGTGCCCGGGTCCGCGTTGAGCCGCCCCATGAGCGCGAGCACGATCGGCCCCGCGACCGGAACCTGCCCCGCGTCGCGCCAGATCGGCGCCAGCAGATTGATGTCGAGCCCCCCCGTCGCAAGGGAGAACTGCGTCATCCCCATCGGCATCTCCACGTGCGCAGGGCGCTTGTGAGGATGGGCGTCAGATGGGGACAAGCCGGAATAAAGCCGCTCGGCCTCATAGATCTTCATCGCGGCAAACAGAACGCCCGCCTTCGCGCCAAGCAGCCGCTCCGCCTCCGTCGCACCGTGGTCGCCGAATGTGGTGATGGCGGAGATCAGCCAGCGCGTGGACAGCGAATGCAGGAGCCTGTCGCCCTGTTCCACCCAAAGCCGCCGGAACAGGATCGGCGCATCCGGCGGAAACTCCCGTTTGCGCAGATGGGAGATGAGGAGCGCGTGCAGCACCGACAGCTCGCTCCCGCCCACGAACTCGGCTGCAATCTCCTGCCATTTGCGTGCGTGCGGGCTGGCCCGGTTGGGGAGCGGCGGCAGGTCCGGCACGCGCGTGCGCGCCATCAGGTCGAGATCGGTATCGGCTGGCGGGAAGGTATCGCCCGCGCCAAGGTTCAACGACGCGCGCCGTGCCTCCCATCGCCGGATCAGGCTTTGGGGCGCATCGTCATAGACCGGCGGGACCGCCGCCTTGCGAGCCCCGGTCAGAGCGACCTGCGCCGGCGCAGCGAGGTCAGCACCCCCAGCCCGCAGATCAGCAGGATCGCGGAGGCCGGAACCGGCACGACGGAGGCGCCAGGATCTATGACGCCCGCGCCGTCGATCTTCAGGCCCGCGATGGCGAGGCCGGAAGCAAAAACCTCATCATCCCAGTTCGTGACACCGAAGGTGAAGGAATAGTCCCCCGCCTCAGCAATCCGGTAGCTTGCGGCGATCCAGCCGGTATAGCCGCAGCCTTCGTCAAAGCAGCTGTCCGAACTCGGCCCCAGCGCCGTCCAGACCGGCGCGCCTGCGGTGATGGCTGTCGCGCCGGGGGTCAGCCTGGTGCCCGGATCAATGGCGGGCAGGCCGAATCCTTGAACGGCGTCCCCGACCTCCGTCGTGCGGGCATTGAAGAGGGTGACGCTGGTTCCGGCGGTCAGATTGTTCAGCGTGGCGTAGGCGTAGTCCGAGAACCCGGAGCCGTCGGTCGTCACGTAGTTGAAGTAATAATCCAACAGCGATCCCGCTGCGGAGGTAAAGGACGTGGTGGTCAGCCTGCTGCCGTTCTTCTCCCCGCCCAGGCCGTAGCCCGCCGTGCCGGTCGATTTCGCGGTCGTCACATAGACATAGGACGTGCCGACCGGTGGGGCGGACACGACGCCGTTCGCCGTGCCGACGCCCGCCACGCCTTCGTAGGTTCCAACACCGTTGAGCGTCGCGGCATCGGCGGGCGCGGCCAGCGCGAGTCCCGCGACCGCGCAAAGTTGGAGAACCGAACCCTTGACCATGCTGACCCTCGTCAATCGCGCTACAGATCGTCCATCCTGCCACCGTCACGACAGGCGGATTTCCGCCTAGTGGCCTAACGACTGGCGTTTGGCAAATCAATAAAATTCGAGCGGCTTGGCAAAGTTTCCCGGCGTGCGGTTAACGCCCGTCACACCATCATGTCCTTCGTCGCCGTCAGTCGCACCGCGGGATGGTCGCGCACCACGCGGTCGATGTCCCATTGCAGGCGGGTGAGGAAGACCGTGTCCCCGTCGCTGTCGGTCGCGATGTGGCCCTTGTTGACGGACGCGAATTTCTCCACCTCTTCCTTCGGCCCGGACACCCAGCGGGCGGAGGTGAAGTTCGATGGCTCGAAGCGGACGGGCAGGGTGTATTCCTGCTCGATCCGGCTGGCCAGCACGTCGAACTGCAATGCGCCCACGACGCCGACGATGTAGCCCGACCCGAGCATCGGCTTGAAGATCTTGGCCGCACCCTCCTCGGCGAACTGCAACAGCGCCTTTTCCAGATGCTTGGCCTTCATCGGATCGCCCGCGCGGACGTTCTGCAACAGCTCCGGCGCGAAGCTGGGGATGCCGGCGAAGCGCAGCGCCTCGCCTTCGGTCAGCGCGTCGCCGATGCGGAGCTGGCCGTGGTTCGGGATGCCGATGATGTCGCCGGCCCACGCCTCCTCTGCAAGCTCCCGGTCGGCGGCGAGAAACAGGACCGGGTTCGTCACCGCCATCTGCTTTTTCGTCCGCACATGGGAGAGCTTCATCCCGCGCTCGAAATGCCCCGAGGCGAGGCGCACAAAGGCCACCCGGTCGCGGTGCTTGGGGTCCATGTTGGCCTGCACCTTGAAGACGAAGCCGGTCACGGCCTTCTCCTCCGGGGCGACCTCGCGCGTCTGGCTGCGCTGGATCGCGGGTTCGGGACCGTATTCGCCCATCCCGTCCATCAGTTCGCGCACCCCGAAGGAGTTGATCGCGGAGCCGAACCAGATCGGCGTCATATGCCCTTCAAGAAACGCGCGTCGGTCGAACGCAGGTAGCAATTCCCGCGCCATCTCGATCTCCTCGAGGAAGGTCGCGAGAAGGGCGGGCGGGATATGTTCGGCCAGTTTCGGGTCGGTGAGGCCGCTGATCTTTACCGTCTCCGCCACCCGGTTCCTGTCGGCGCGGTCCATCAGCTCCAGCCGGTCGTGGAGCAGGTCGTAACAGCCCAGAAACTCGCGACCGACACCGATCGGCCAGGACGCAGGCGCCACGTCGATGGCGAGGTTTTCCTGGATTTCGTCCACGATCTCGAACGTGTCGCGGGACTCCCGGTCCATCTTGTTGCAGAACGTCAGGATCGGCAGATCACGCAGCCGACAAACCTCGAAGAGCTTGCGCGTCTGGCTCTCCACCCCCTTGGCGCCGTCGATCACCATGATCGCGGCATCGACGGCCGTCAGCGTGCGGTAGGTATCCTCCGAGAAATCCGAGTGGCCGGGCGTGTCCACGAGGTTGAACCGATAGCGCCCGTATTCAAACGACATCGCGGAGGCGGAGACGGAGATGCCCCGCTCCTGCTCCAGCTTCATGAAATCCGACCGCGTTCGCCGCGCTTCGCCCTTGGCGCGGACTTGGCCGGCCATCTGGATCGCGCCGCCGAACAGCAGGAACTTTTCCGTCAGCGTGGTCTTGCCCGCATCGGGATGCGAGATGATCGCGAAGGTGCGGCGGCGCGCGATCTCGGGCGGGAGGGGGGGGCGATTGTCGGGCATGGGCGGCAGATAGCCTCTCGCACCGCGCTCCGCAATATCGGGCGGTCAGGGGCTCTTGGTGGCGATGGAATTCCCGGTATCCAGGTCCGTCCGGCGGTCCTGCACCGCCCGCGCTGCATGGGGTGCCGGATGGCGGGGCGGACCCTTGCGGCGGATGAGCCATGCGGCCCCCAACAAGTCCGGGATGCCCACCAAAGCACGGCGCAGGTTGTTGTATTTCGATTGCCCGCCGACCCGGCCCCGGTGGGTGACATCGACGACCTCCACCCGCCAGCCCTCGCGCAGCATCATCGCGGGCATGAAGCGGTGGATATGGTCGAACCACGGCAGCTCGAAATAGGCCTCGCGCCGGAACGCCTTCAGCCCGCAACCGGAATCGCGCACCCCGTCGCGCAGCAGGCCGCCGCGCAGCCAGTTCGCGAACCGCGAGCCATAGCGTTTCGCCGCCGTATCCTGCCGCCCCGCGCGCTGTCCCTGCACGAGGCCGAGCGTGGCGTCGCCGCTCCCGAATGGGGTCAGCAGCAGCGGGATCTGGTCCGGCGGGTTCTGCCCGTCGCCGTCGAGCGTCACGAGGATCGCGCCCCGCGCCACCCGCGCCGCCTGCCGGATCGCAGAGGATTGCCCGGCGGGGGTGTCGTTGCCGAGCCATGTGACGTGCGGGTGCCCGGCCGCCAGTGCGGCCAGCGCCGCGCGGGTGCCGTCGGAGGAGCCGTCGTCGACGACGATCACCTCGTAGGCCCGCGCGCCCATCGTGGTCATGATCTCCGCGACCAGTGGGACGATCGCCGTCACCTCGTCACGCGCCGGGATGAGGATGGAGATATCGGGCGTCACGGCCGCCCTCCCGCCTTCGGCGCATCGGCGACATGCCACAGACCGTAGTCCACGTTGCGCCACGACACCGAACCCGCCCTCGGCCAAGGCGGATCGTCCGGTCCCGCGCGGCCGAGGATCAGGCCGTCCGGATGCGCCGCCTGCCACGCCGCCCGCGCCTCCGCCGTCTCGGGTGCCGCGACGGGATGGCGCAGCCGTGCGGTGAAATTGAACTCCGCCTGATAGCTGTCGCCGACGAGCGCTATGCCCTTGCCGTCGTAGGGCTGGATCAACGCGGCGACGCGGTTGGTGTCGAACTCCGTGTGCGCGCGGGTCAGGCCGACCAGCAGGTTGAACGCGAGTGCAGCACCGAGGACGAGGATCGCACCCCCGCGGAGCCCCCCGACCTGCACCGAGATCCACGCGAGCGCCAGCATCGCCAGCCCCCATGCCAGCAGCATGGAGAGCGGTTGCAACATCGGCTCCGCAGCGCCGAGCGGGATCAGCCCCTGCGACGCGGCGATCCCCGCGATGGCGGCCGCAGCGGCGATCAGCGCCGGGATCAGCGGCCGGAACACGGGCCTGCCGGTCGGGCCCTGCGACAGGCGCGCCACGATCAGTGCAAGCGCGGGCAGTTCGGGCACGAGGTAGTGGATCTGCTTGCCGCTGATGAGGCTGAAGAGCACGAACGCCGCCACCGCCCAGATGCCGCAGAGCGCCAGCCCCGGCTCCCGCCAGCGGGCGCGGAACGCCGCGCGCCAGAGGGCCGGCACGAAAACCCATGGGAACAGCATCACGGGCAGGAGGGCGGCGAAGAACCAGACCGGCTTTCGGTGCGCGAAGCTGTCGGTCACACGCCCCGCCGTCTGGGTCCAGAGCACCGCCTCGCGGTAGTCCGGCCCGCCGGTGATGATCGCGGGCAGCAGCCAGAAGGCCAGCACCACCAGCGCCGTGCCGAGCGCGATGCCGAGCCCGGCCAGCATCGGACGCCAGAAAATCACCGTGCGCTCCCGCTCCCGCGCCCAGATCGGGGCGGTGAGGATCGCGGGGCCGAGATGGATCAGGATCACCGGCCCCTTGGCCAGAACGCCGAGGGCGATCGCCACGCCCAGCGCCGCCCACCAGCGTCTCTGCCCGGTATCCACCGCCTCCAGCAGGGCCAGCATCCCAAGAAGCGTCATCGCCGCCAGCATCGCGTCGAACATCGTGAGCCCGGAGGACACGACGAACACCAGCATCCCGCAAAGCGCCAGCATCGCCCGCGCGCCGATCCCCGGCGTCCCGCGCCAGAGCCGCCCCGCCAGAACCCCCGTCAGCACGACCGCGAGCGTCCCGTAGGCCGGACCCACCAGCCTGGCTGCCACCTCAGACACGCCGGTGACGAGCCACACCAGATCGACCGACCAGAAGAGGAGCGGCGGTTTGTGGGCGTAAAGCTCGAAGTTCTTGGTGGGGACGAAGAAGCTCTTGTTCAGCCACATCTCCCACGCGACGGCGAGGTAGCGTGTCTCGTCCACCGCCAGAAGCGGGCGCAACAGCACCCCAGCGACGGCGATGAGGAAGAAGGCGGCGACCGCGATCCATGCAGAGCGGGAAAGGCTCATTTCGGCGTCTCGCGGCGGTTGCGGCCGATCAGGGCGAGGTTGCGCGTATAGACCAGCAGCCCCGTCGCCTGACCGAGGATGAAGACCGGATCCTTGCGCCAGATCGCGTAGGTCAGAAGCGTGGTCCCGCCAAGCAGGCTCAGCCACCAGAAGGCCACCGGGATGACGCTCTCGCGCTTGCGCTCGCTGACGATCCATTGGACGAGGAACCGGGAGGTGAAGAAGAACTGGCCGAGAAAGCCGACCGCGATCCAGACCGTCGTCTCGGTCATCTGTTAGTCCTTCGGTTTCGTGCAGTCCTGGCCGGGCTTGCGCTGGCCGCCGACCTTTACGACCATCCGGGGCCGCGTGCTACCTTAAATATCAGACCCCCGGCATGCCCGCGCGTTCGCGCGCAAGCAGGTAGATGTCCATGATCCAGCCATGCGCCGTGCGAAGTGCCGCGCGCCGGGTCTCGATCACTGGCCCGACCCCGGCCAGCGGACCCGAGAGCAGCGCCTCCTCCCGCATTCCGACATAGGCGCCCCACCAGATATGCAGGCCCGCAGGGTCCAGCGTGCGAAAGGCGCAATCGCCGTCGAGCATCACCGCCACGCGTTGGGCATCCGCAGGCCAGCCGACGTCGCGCAGCCGCCGCCCGGTGGTGATCGTCACCGCACCCGCCAACGGGTTGAGCGGGATCGCATGCGCCGCCGTCAGCGCTTGAAGCGAGGTGATGCCAGGGATCACGCGGACCTCCGGCGCGGGGCGGAGCCGTTCGGCGATGCGCAGGGTCGAATCGTAGAGCGACGGATCGCCCCAGACCAGCAGCGCCACCCGGGCGCGCGGGGCCGGGGCGGAGGCCACCGCTGCAGCCCAGACGCCTGCGATCGCATCGTGCCAGCGGTCCACGCGGGTCTCGTAGTCGGCGATGTGCGGGTCGCGCACCGGCAGGTCAAAGGAAAGCGTCCGCACCTCAGGGTTGGTCACGACCTCGGCGCAGATCGCGCGGCGCAGGTCGGCCAGATCCTCCTTGCCCGCGCCCTTCCGGGGGATCAGGATCAGGTCGACTGCGTTTAGCGCCCGCACCGCCGCCCGCGTCAGATGGTCGGGATTGCCGGTTCCCATTCCGATCAGCGTCAGATGTCGCATCACGCGAGCGGCCCGATCAGGATCAGCGCCGGGCCGTCGCCCGCATCCCCGGCCATGTCCGCCAGCCCGTCGAGCGTGCCGCGCGTGAACCGTTCCCCGGGGGCGGATACGCTCTCGGCCAGCATCACCGGCGTGGAGCCGGGCAGCCCATGCGCGCGCAAAAGGCTCGCAAGCGCGGCCGAAGTCCGTTTGCCCATATAGACGACCGTTACCGCGTCGGGATCGGCGAGGGCGGCCATGTTGAGCCCCTCCGGCAGCCCGCCCGTCACGTCCGCCCCGGTCACGAACTGGAGCCTGCGCGCGCTGAGCCGTCGTGTCAGCGGGATCCCCGCCGCCGCCGCTGCGGCCGAGGCCGCCGTGACGCCGGGCACAATCTCGTATCCGATGCCTGCGGCGTTCAGCGCGCAGATCTCCTCCTCCAGCCGCCCGAAGATGCCCGCGTCGCCCGATTTCAACCGCACCACGCGCACCCCGGTCGCGGCATACTCCACCAGAAGGCGGCTCACATGGTCCTGTTTGGGCGACCTGCGCCCCGCCCGCTTGCCCACGCCCACGAGGTCCGCCCCCGGCCGCGCCAGTGCCAGAACCGGACCGGAGGCGAGATCGTCGAACAACACCGCATCGGCCTCGGCCAGCCGGGCCACCGCCCTGCGGGTCAGCAGATCCGGGTCGCCCGGTCCGGCCGACACGAAGGACACGAAGCCGGTCACGTCGCCGGTCCGATCAGGTGGAAATAGCTGCCGGTTGCGAGCCCGCCGCCGGGAAAGCGTCGGAACGATCCGGTCTCGGGTACCGGCGCGCCGGTCGCATCCTGCACCTCCGCCAGTGCCGCATCGGGTTGGCGGAGCACGGTTGAATAGTGGAACTCATGCCCGCGCAGCCGCGTGCCTTGCGCATGTCCCGGCATGGCAGTGCTGAGCGTGGCCAGCCGGTAGCCCAGATGCATCCGCCGCGCGGCATAGGAGGTCTCCAGCCCCAGCAGCCCCGCCATCTCGTGCGCCACGCCGTCCTTGTCGGTAAGCGACGCCCCCATCGCCATGTAGCCGCCGCATTCGCCATGGACGGGGCGGGTCGCGGCAAACGCCCGAAGCCCTGCGCGGAACCGGGCGGCAGTGGCAAGGCGGCCTGCGTGCAGCTCCGGGTAGCCGCCGGGCAGCCAGCAGCAGTCGGCGCATGGATCCGGTGCCTCGTCCGCCAGAGGGGAAAATGGCACGATCTCCGCGCCCGCCGCGCGCCATTGCGCCACAACGTGCGGATAGACGAACGAAAACGCCGCATCGCGGGCGAGCGCCACCCGCCCGCCCGGTGCTGCGCCGGAACCCGCGGGGGACGGCGTGCCGACATGCCCGGTGGCACAGCGCAGCAAGGCATCCAGATCGACATGGCCTGCCACGAACGCCGCCAGCCGCGCGAGGATCGCTATGAGCCCCGCTGTTTCCTCCGCCTGCACGAGGCCCAGATGCCGTTCCGGCAAGCCCAGCGTGGCGTCGCGGGGCAGGGCGCCCAGAACCGCAATGCCGGCCGCGTCCATGCCCACGCGCACCAGCGCCTCGTGCCGTGGCGAGGCCACGCGGTTCAGCACCACCCCGGCGATCGTTACCCCGGGGCGCATCTCGGCAAAGCCCCGCGCCACTGCCGCCGCCGACTGTGCCTGCCCCGATACGTCGAGGACGAGCACCACCGGCCAGCCCATCAGTGCCGCCACGTCGGCGCTGGCCCCGGTCCCGGTCTCTCCAGCCTTGGCCACCCCGTCGAAAAGCCCCATCGACCCCTCAGCGAGGATCAGATCCGCATCCGTGTGCGCCAGACCGCGCAGCGTCTCCTCAGGCATGGCCCAGCTGTCGAGGTTGAACGACGCGCGCCCCGAAGCCGCCGCATGGAATGCAGGGTCGATATAATCCGGGCCGCATTTCATCGGCTGAACCCGGACCCCGCGCGCGCGGAATGCGGCCAGAAGCCCCAGCATCAGAGTCGTCTTGCCGGTGCCGGAGGCTGGGGCCGCGATCAGCAGTCCGGGTGTCATGGCGCGTCCGGGAAACGCGGTGCCGTGCCCACGGGGCGGTAGCGGCGATCATAGTCGCCGGCATAGAGGCGGCTCTCCTCGAACGCGCCGTCCCCCAGCGCCCGGCCGACGAGGATCAGGGCGGTGCGCTCCATCTGCGCCCCCACTGCCGCGTCGAGCGTGGCAAGCGTCGCGCGGACGATGCGCTGGTCGGGCCATGTCGCGCGCCAGACCACCGCCACCGGGCAATCGGCACCGTAATGCGGGGTCAGCTCCGCCACCACGCGCGCCAGCACATGGACCGACAGATGCACCGCGAGCGTGGCCCCGGTGGCCCCGAAGGCGGCCAGCGTCTCCCCCTCCGGCATCGTCGAGGCGCGCCCCGAGGTCCGCGTCAGAACGACCGATTGCGCCACGCCGGGCAGGGTCAGCTCTGCCTCCAGCACCGCGGCGGCGGCGGCGAAGGACGGCACCCCCGGCGTCACGTCGAAGGGGATCTCCAGCGCGCGCAGGCGGCGGATCTGCTCCCCCATCGCCGACCAGACCGAGAGATCCCCGGAATGTAGCCGCGCCACGTCCTGCCCCGCCGCATGGGCCCTGGCGATCTTCGCCATGATGTCGTCGAGCGACAGGGGGGCGGTGTTCACGATCCGGCAGCCGGCAGGGCAATGGGACAGCAGCGCCTCGGGCACCAGCGATCCCGCATAGAGGCAGACCGGGGAGGCCGCGATCAGGTCGCGCCCGCGCAACGTGATGAGGTCGGGCGCCCCCGGTCCCGCGCCGATGAAATGCACTGTCATGGAGCCCCCTCCGCTATCGCCGCCGTGGCGCGTCCGTCGGGCGATACGACCCGCCGGACCGTGAGCGTCGCACCCGGCCCCGCCGCGCCGAGGGCCGCACCCTCCGCCACCGAGGTCGCGCCATAGCGCACTGGCTGGCGCTGTGAAAGGGTGATGCCTGACCCGAGCGCCCCGATCTCCACCGAACGCAGCGGCAGGTCCAGCGTCCGCGCCAGCGCCACGATCCCGGGCAGATGCGCCTTGTCCGCCACCACAGCCAGCGCGCCGAGGTCTTCCGCACCGCCCGCCAGCGCCAGTGCGGCGCGTAGCGAGCCCTCGCCGGTGTCCGCGCGCAGACCGAAGCCCGCGACCCTCACAGCACGCCCGTCCATTGCACGATCGGGCGCTGCGGCACCCAGCCGCGCATCCGGCCAAGCGGTGCGGCATCGTCCAGCGCCACCCGCATCAGCGCCCCCCCGGTCCGCGCGTGCCAGAGCGTCAACAACGCCTCCGTCTCCAGCGTCACCGCATTCACGACGATCCGGGTGCCCGGGAGCGTTTGCGCCAGCGTCTCCAGCAAGGCCGCGTCCGCGCCGCCGCCGATGAAGATCGCGTCGGGCCGTGGGGCCGCGTGCAACGCGGCGGGCAGGGGGTGCACCACCCGCGCCTCCAGCACCGCCATCCGCTCTCCCAGCCCGAAGG
>JBBSVE010000079.1:0-14568 GCA_038233815.1 Rhodobacterales bacterium | reverse complement strand
TTTACCAACGTAGAATGCTGTTTGATACCTTTTTTAAATTAATTAAACTGCTGGGGCAGCGCCTACCTCTATTTTTTTGCAAGCAAAAAATTGCCGGGCAATGCATGGCGCGGGACTTCGACCGTCCGGTCGCGGAAGTCCAGGTCCGCATCGCCATCATGAACGGCTACACCACCCTTGGCATCCCTGTCACAGAAGCCGTGGGATGAACCCATCCGGGGAAAGGGGAACCTCGGGTATCACAAGCTTTGTGCAACAGAGCCGGGCGCTCCCGTCTTCCCCACAATCACCGTGCGCGGTGCCGGTCCTTGTCAAAGCCTGCACCCCATTGACCGGCACAGGGCCAGCGTGCATGACCCCGGAATGCTTATCTTCAAGATCCTCCGCCGGGCCGAATGGAACGCCTTTCGCGACGCAGGCACGACGGCGGGCGCGCCGGTCGACCGCGCCGACGGCTATATCCATTTCTCCACGGCGGCGCAGGTCGCGGGAACGGCGGCGAAACATTTCGCGCATGAGAGCGACCTCGTCCTCGTCGCGGCAGAGGCGGAGCGTCTCGGCCCCGCGCTGAAGTGGGAGGCCTCGCGCGGTGGCGCGCTGTTTCCGCATCTCTACCGCGCGCTCACCTCGGCCGACGTGATCTGGGACAAGTCGCTGCCGCTCGGCGCGTCGGGCCACATCTTTCCCGAAGGCCACATGTTCGCCGGCGCCCCGCGGTGAGGCTGGCCGAACGCGCGGCGCTGGCCTTGCTGCACCGGACCGACCCGGAACGCGCACACGGGCTGTCGATCCTCGCGTTGCGGGCCGGGCTGGCGCCGACGCCGGGGCCGGTCACGTCGCCCCGGCTGGCGCTTGCGCTGGCGGGGATGGCGCTGCCGAACCCGGTGGGTCTTGCGGCGGGCTACGACAAGAACGCGGTGGCGCTGGCCCCCCTGATGCGCGCGGGGTTCGGCTTTCTGGAGGTCGGCGCCGCCACCCCCCTGCCGCAGGAGGGGAACCCCCGCCCACGCCTCTTCCGCCTGACCGAGGACCGCGCCGCGATCAATCGCTTCGGCTTCAACAATGACGGGATGGAGGCGCTGGCCCGGCGTCTGGACGCGCGCCCACATGGCATCCCGGTCGGTCTGAACCTCGGCGCCAACAAGGCGTCGGAGGACCGTGCCGCCGATTTTGCGCAAGTGCTCGCCCGCTGCGGCCCGCATGTGGATTTCGCGACCGTCAACGTGTCCTCGCCCAACACCGAGCGGCTGCGGGATCTGCAAGGGCGTGCGGCCCTGACGGCACTCCTCGGTGGAGTGATGGCGGCAAGGGATGCGTTGGCGAGGCCGGTCCCGGTGTTTCTGAAGATCGCGCCGGATCTGGTCGCGGGCGAATTGGCCGAGGTGGCGGAGGTCGCCATGACCTGCGGGGTTCAGGCGATCATCGCCACCAACACCACCCTGGATCGCGCGGGCCTGAGGAGCGCCAGTCGCGGGGAGGCGGGCGGGCTGTCTGGCGCGCCATTGTTTGAAAAGTCTACCCGCGTTCTGGCGCAGCTTTCACACCTGACGGCGGGGGCGATGCCGCTGATCGGCGTCGGCGGCGTCTCCTCGGCGGAGGAGGCCTATGCCAAGATCCGCGCGGGGGCATCGGCGGTGCAGATCTACACCGCCATGGTCTATGGCGGCCTGTCCCTCGTGTCCGATATCGCGACGGGCCTCGACCGGCTGCTTGCGCGCGACGACCATGCTTGCGTGACGGAGGCGGTGGGCACGGCGCGGGGCGACTGGCTCTGACCTGGAGGCAGTCAGAACGCCTTGAAGGTCATCGTGGTCAGGGTCCGCACGATGCCTGGAATATCGAACAGCCGCCCGGAAAGGTAATGGCCCACATCCTCCTCCTCCGGGATATAAACCTTCGCGATCAGGTCGTATTCGCCGGAGGTCGAGAACAGCTCCGACACCACCTCGCGGTCATAGATCGCGTCGGCAACGGCATAGGTCTGGCCCGGCACGCAACGGAACTGGACGAAAACGCAGATCATCGCACTCTCCCTTGCCGGACCCAACCCCCTTGATAGAGGGCGATGCGCGCGCGGGAAAGCCCTAGTCCTCCGCCCCCTTCGCCAGCTCCAGCGTCGCGGGGCGGCGCGCCAGATCCTCGACCCCCAGCGCCGTTGCAGGCCGCGCAAGCCGGTTGCGCACGACCCAGTAGAGCCGTTCCTGTGCGCGGGTGATCGCGACATAGGCGAGCCGCTTCCAGAGCGGCATCCCCGCCTCCGCCCGCCCCGATTGTGCCGCGGCAAAAAGATCGGGCGCAAAGACCTGCACCGCCTCCCATTGCGAACCCTGCGCCTTGTGGATCGTGACCGCGGCCCCGTGGAGGAACGTGGCCCCCATCCGCGCCGCCGAGGGGATGAACGGCTCCTCCTCGCCGGGCTTCTCGATCTTGATGATGCTCGCGGCGGACACCTGCGGCTCCTCCGCGCCCACCACATGCAGGCGCGCAAAGCCGTCCCGGTTTCCGGGGCCGAGGTAGATCACCTGCGCGCCCTTGATGAGGCCCCGCGCCTCCAGATCGATCCGCTTCTTGCGATGCTTCAGCGGCAGCTCCACCCCGTCGCAGATCAGCGGCTCGCCGGGCACCAGTTCGAACTCCGGCGCGCCGTGGACCGACCGGAATGCGGTGATGAGCCGGATCCGCGTCGCATTGCGCCAGACCAGCACCGGGGAGCGCGCCATGAGGTCGCTGTCCACCCGCTCGGCCAGCACCACCCGGTCGTCTCGCGCCGCCGCCTCCTCCACCATCCGCTCGAACCGGTCGAAGGTGAGGTCGGGATCGGCCAGCGCATGGGCCAGATCGAGGATCGGGTTGTCCTCCGCCTGCCGGTGCACACGGCTGAGCGTCAGGCGCCGGCTCTCGCCCAGCCCGTCGAACACCATCTCGCCGGACTGGCCGACGGGTGCCAACTGCGCGGGATCTCCGAACAGCACCAGCGTCGGAAAAATCTCCCGCAGATCATCGAACTGGCGCTGGTCGAGCATCGAGGATTCGTCCACGAAGCCCACGTCCAGCGGCTCCTCCCGCCGTTTCCAGCCCTTGATGAAGTCGCTGCCCTTCAGCCCCGCCGCGGCCAATGCGCCGGGGATCGAGGGCAGGTTGTCGTAGAAGGCCCGCGCCCGGTCGAGTGCCAGTTCGCTGAACCCCTCCACCACCGGGCGGGTGCCATTACCGGCCAGCCACTCCGCGATCTTTTCATACTGGGGATCGTAGAGCGGGGTGTAGAGGATGCGGTGGATCGTCGTCGCCGGCACGCCGCGCAGGCGCAGGACCGAGGCCGCCTTGTTGGTAGGCGCAAGGATCGCCAACGTGCGCCGGTCGCGGCGGCGTCTGCTCTCGTAGTCGCCCGACACGATGTCGACCCCCGCCGCGACCATCGCCCGCCAGAGCGCGGCCAGAAGCATCGTCTTGCCCGACCCGGCCTTGCCGATCACCGCCAGCACCGACGCGCTCCCCTCCGCCGCGGGGCCGAGCGTGCCGTTGGCGATGTCGATCCCCATGCCCTGCATCTGCCGGGTCAGCCGGTCCCAGGCCAGCGCCTGATCGTCGGAAAAGGTGAGCACGGGCAGGGACATCGGCGCGACCATAGCGGGCCGCCCCGCACCTGACCAGCGCCACCAGGCCGATCATTGCGAGGGACGCGCGTCTTCGCCCGAACGCGCCGTCTTGGACGCCCTCGCCGTAATTTCCGCCTGCGCCTTTTCCAGCGTATCCTCCAGCTGTGCGGCAAGCTTGGGAAGATCGTTTCGTCTTGCGTAATGCTGCATGTCCACCAGCACTTCCAGAATCCAGCAGTTGGTCATGGGCCTCCGGCCACTTTCGGGCGCACCTGATATTTCGGCGATTCGCGATCAGATCGACCGTAGCGGGTCATTCGTCAACAGATCCTGACCGTCGCAGGGAACATCGGGGAACATCAGTGCGGATACGCAGAAAGCCGCCGATCGCGCGCCACCCCTATCGGGGGCGCGCGATCAGGCGTGGATCGCGCCCGCGCCGCAGGCCAGCGCCGCCTCGCGAACGGCCTCCGAGAAGGTCGGATGCGCATGGCAGGTCAGCGCCAGATCTTCCGCCGAGGCGCCGAACTCCATCGCGACGCAGACTTCGTGGATCAGATCGCCCGCCATCGGTCCGATGATGTGGCAGCCGAGGATCCGGTCCGTTTCCTTGTCGACCAGAAGCTTCACGAATCCCTCGCCCTGGAAAACCGCCTTCGCACGGGCATTGCCCATGAAGGGAAACTTGCCGACGCGGTAGGCGTGCCCCGCCTCCTTCAGCTGCTCCTCGGTCTGCCCGACGCTCGCCACCTCGGGGGTGGTGTAGATCACGCCGGGGATCACGCCATAATTCACATGACCGGACTTGCCGGCGAGGATCTCGGCCAGCGCCATGCCCTCGTCCTCCGCCTTGTGGGCGAGCATCGGACCCGTGATCGCATCGCCGATGGCATAAACGCCCTTCACCGACGTCTCGAACTGCGTCGTCGCGATCTGGCCCCGATCCTCCATCGCGACGCCGAGCGCCTCCAGCCCCAGACCTTCGGTAAAGGGCCGCCGTCCGGTGGCGAGAAGCACGCAGTCCACGTCAAGGCTCTGCGCGCTGTCGTCCTTGCGCAGCCGGTAGTCCACCGAGGCCTTGCCCTCCCCCACGGTCACGCTCTGCACTGCCGCACCGAGCACGAAGGTCATCCCCTGCTTCACGAGGATCTTCTGGAACGCCTTCGCGATCTCGCTGTCCATGCCTGGCGTGATGGCGTCCAGATACTCGATCACCGTGACCTTGGTGCCGAGCCGCGCATAGACCGACCCCATCTCCAGCCCGATGACGCCAGCGCCGATCACCGCCATGCTTTCGGGGATCCGGTCCAGCATCAGCGCGCCGGTAGAGGTCACGACAACCTTCTCGTCCACCTCGACGCCTTTGAGGCCCGCAGGCTCCGACCCGCTGGCGATCACGATGTGTTTGGCCTCGTGCACCTCGTCGCCGACCCGGACCTGTCCCGCCGCGGGGATGGAGCCCCAGCCCTTGAGCCACGTCACCTTGTTCTTCTTGAAGAGGAACTCGACCCCCTTCGTGTTCGCCTCGACCGTGTCCTGCTTGTAGGTCTGCATCTGCCCCCAGTCGACTGTCGGACGCTCCCCCACAAGGCCCATTTTGGCGAAGTTATGCTCCGTCTCATGGAGCATGTGAGTCGCGTGGAGCAGCGCCTTGGACGGAATGCATCCCACGTTGAGACAGGTGCCGCCCAGCGTCTCACGCCCCTCGACCACGGCGGTCTTGAGACCCAGTTGCGCGCAGTGGATCGCGCAGACATAGCCGCCGGGGCCGGAACCGATGATGATGACGTCGAAGCTGGCCATGAAAGGCTCCTGTTAGGCTGCGTCTGTCAGAGCAGGGCGGCGAGGATCATCGCCACGGTCGCGGCGAACCCTACCGCCCAGATCAGCGAACGCCAAGGGCTCCACCCGAAAGCGTAGGCGGGGATGTAGAGGACGCGGGCGCCAAGGAAGACCCACGCGCACCCGGCGGTGAAGCCGGTGGCCTGCCCGCCCAGCGTGACCGTCACCACGGCGATGGTGAACAGGATCAGTCCCTCGAAATGGTTGGCGAAGGCGCGCTGCATGCGGCCCGTGCCCTCCGACATGGTGCGCGACGGCGGTCGGTCGCGGGCGGACATGAGGTAGCCCGCCCCCAGCTCCAGGTTCGCGGGCACCGCCATCAGCGCGAACTGCACGACCTGCAGCAGTGCTGCGAGTGCGAGAACCGTCAGCTCCGGGGTCATACCGTCCTCAGATACGCAGCGTCGATGCGGGTGCCGAGTGCGGACTGCGCCGAGACCCAACCCGCAGCCCGCGCCCGGTCGTGGACGTCGAAGAGGATCAGCACGCGGTTCGCATCGTCGACGTCGTGCCACATCTGCATCATCGTCATGCCGGACCGGTCCTCGGCGCGCTCGTCGAACGCCGTCTTCCACGCGGCATAGCCGGCGGTCTCCAGTCGGGCGAGCATCTGCATGGTCTAATCCTTTGCATTGAGAGGTGGGGTATTACCACGCCATCATGGCCAGTTCCACGAGCGCCAGAAACCCCAGTCCCCGGAAAATGACGCCGATCCACGGTATGCCCAGAAGGCGGATCGCCGTGTAGATCACGCGGGCGCCGAAGAAGATCTGCACGACCACGAGGCTCAACCCGCCGAGCCTGTCGGCCTGCGCCAGAATCAGAAGCGACGGAACCAGAAGCGCCATCGCCACGACCGAATCCAGCATCAGCCCGTCGAGCCGTCCCGCCATGCGCAGGATCCACGGCCACGCCTTCCGCCCCAGCATCGCCACCACCGCCGCAACGACACCCCGCGCCACAATCGTGAGGATCACGACGAGCGTATAGTAAGTGAGGATGGTCAGTTCGGAGGACATGTTCGCGCGAAAGCTTTCGTAAGATGGCAGAATACCTCTCAATCCCGTTTTGGATTTCGATTACAGCAGTTCGATTGCTTTTATCTGATCTTTATATATCGCTTTCAATGTGGCATTTTCATTTACTTTACTAAGAACATCTTCTTGAAAATTTGGATACCCAGCGGCCCGCATTTCGACTACAATTTGCAGCTGTGCTCTATTTAACTGAATTGCGCTGAGGCGCCCGATCGAATTCCCTATCGTTTCTTTCAGTATTATTCAGTAAGGTCTCTATTGGAAGTCGAATTTTCTCTAGGCTGAACCCAACCGGTCCAATGAACCCGGAAATCAGTCCAAATCCTGAGAATCTGCAAGCGACCCCTTTTATCGACTTTTCAAAAACAAGGGTATTCCACCTTCCCCTCCAAAAGCGGGTTCTTGCAATCCCAGGCGTTCGTTTTCTCCCGTCTCCATCACGCTTGCCAGATTCTCCAGCTCATCGAAAATAGCAGCGAAGTCTCTGCCATACCAATCGCCACCAATTATAATACGAATAGCACTTTGCATACTCACAGATCCATAAGCAGCCGGCGCGGATCCTCCAGCGCCTCCTTCACGCGGACGAGGAACGTGACCGCACCCTTTCCGTCCACCACCCGGTGATCGTAGCTGAGCGCCAGATACATCATCGGGCGGATCACGATGGCGCCGTCCACGACAACCGGACGCTCCTGGATCTTGTGCATCCCGAGGATGCCTGACTGCGGCGGATTCAGGATCGGCGATGACATCAGCGAGCCGTAAACCCCGCCGTTCGAGATCGTGAACGACCCGCCCTGCATATCCGCCATGGAGAGTTTGCCGTCGCGGGCCTTCGCTCCAAGACCGGCGATGGTCTTTTCGATCTCCGCAAAGCCCATCGCGTCGGCATCGCGCACCACCGGCACCACGAGGCCGGACGGCGTGCCCACCGCGACGCCCATGTGGACGTAGTGCTTGTAGACCACGTCGGTGCCGTCGATCTCCGCGTTCACGTCCGGCACCTCGACCAGCGCGTGACAGCACGCCTTCACGAAGAACGACATGAAGCCGAGCTTCACCTTGTGCTTTCTCTCGAACAGATCCTTGTATTGCGTCCGCAACGCCATGATCGTCGACATGTCCACTTCGTTGTAGGTGGTGAGCATGGCAGCGGTGTTCTGTGCGTCCTTCAGGCGGCGCGCGATGGTCTGGCGGAGGCGGGTCATCTTCACCCGCTCTTCGCCCCCCGCATCGTCGGCGGAAACGGGACCGCGCGGGGCCGCCGTCGGAGCGCCGGTCGGACGGTCCGTCGGACCGGCGGAGGCGGAAGCGGCGCGGACCACATCCTCCTTCATCGCGCGGCCGTCGCGGCCCGAGCCCTTGACCTGATCGCGGCTCGTCCCGGTTTCCGCCATCGCCTTCTTTGCGGACGGCGCATCCTCCACATCCTTGCGGTCAGTGTCGGGCTTGCGGTCAGTGTCGGGCTTGCGATCAGAGCCGGGCGTGGCGGTCGGCGGCTCCGCCTTTGCACGGGGCTTCGTATCCTCCGGTCCGGCATCGACGGCCTTCGGCGCAGCCCCCGCCCCCGACGTCGCGATCACGGCGAGCTTCGCGCTGGCCGCTACCGTGGCGCCTTCGGCGGCCACGATCTCGGACAGGACCCCCGCGACCGGGCTCGGCACTTCCACCGATACCTTGTCGGTCTCCAACTCGCAGAGCATTTCGTCCACCGCAACCGCGTCGCCCACCGCCTTGAACCAGGTCGAGACCGTGGCCTCGGAAACCGACTCGCCCAGTGCCGGTACCATCACATCCATCGTCTCGTCTCCTGTCCCGTCATCCTTGCCGGACACGGCATTGCCCGCGTCGGGCGCCTTTGCCGGCGTCGCATCCGCCTCTCCCACCTGTGCCAGCAGGGCGGATACGCCGACCGTCGTGCCTTCGGCGGCGACGATCTCGGTCAGCACGCCTGCAACCGGGCTCGGCACCTCGACGGTGACCTTGTCGGTCTCCAGCTCGCAGAGCATTTCGTCCACGGCCACGCTGTCGCCGACCTTCTTGTACCAGGTCGCGACCGTCGCCTCGCTGACGCTTTCGCCGAGTGTCGGCACCTTGATGTCGGTCATTGCTTGCCCTCTCCCGTCAGCGCGTCGGCGACCAGCGCCGCCTGTTCGGCCTTGTGCCGGCTCGCGAGCCCCGTCGCGGGCGACGCCGCCGCCGCCCGGCCCGCATAGCGCGCCCGGCTGTGATCCGCCTTGATCCGTGTGAGCACCCATTCGAGGTTCGGCTCGAGGAAGGTCCAAGCACCTTGATTCTTCGGCTCCTCCTGACACCAGACGATGTCCGCGCCCTTGAACCGCTCCAATTCCTTTACGAGGCTCAACGCCGGGAAGGGATAGAACTGCTCCACCCGCAGGATATACACGTCATCGAGCCCGTCCTCGTCGCGCTTGGCCAGAAGGTCGTAATAGACCTTGCCCGAACAAAGCACGACGCGCCGGATCTCCGCATCGGGTTTCAGCGCGAGGTCCGAATGGCCCTTTTGCGCATCATCCCAGAGCACGCGGTGGAAGCTCGAGCCTTCGGTGAAATCGGCTGCGTCGGATACCGCCATCGGATGGCGCAGCAGGCTTTTCGGCGTCATCAGGATCAGCGGCTTACGGAACATGCGGTGAAGCTGGCGGCGCAGGATGTGGAAATAGTTGGCCGGCGTCGTGCAGTTCGCCACGATCCAGTTGTCGTTCGCCGACTGCTGGAGAAAGCGTTCCAGCCGGGCCGAGGAATGCTCCGGCCCCTGCCCCTCGTAGCCGTGCGGCAGCAGACACACGAGGCCCGACATCCGCAGCCACTTGCTCTCTCCCGAGCTGATGAACTGGTCGAACATGATCTGCGCGCCGTTGGCGAAGTCGCCGAACTGCGCCTCCCACGCCACCAGCGCGTTCGGCTCAGACAGCGAATAGCCGTATTCGAAGCCGAGCACGGCATATTCCGACAGCATGGAGTCGATCGCCTCAAAGCGCGACTGACCCTCCCGGATGTGGTTGAGCGGATAGTAGCGATCCTCGCTCGTCTGGTCGACGAAGGCGGAGTGGCGCTGGGAGAAGGTGCCGCGCGTGCAGTCCTGACCGGAGAGGCGCACCGGAAAGCCCTCGGTCACGAGGCTGCCGAAGGCAAGCGCCTCGCCGGTGGCCCAGTCGAACCCGTGCCCGTCGGCGAACATGCGGCCCTTGGCCTCCAGCAGGCGGCCGACCGTCTTGTGCAGGTCGAACCCTTCGGGAACCGTCGTCAGCGCCGCACCCACCTCCGCCATCAGGGCGGTGGAGATCGCGGTCTGGCCGGGCTCGTATTTCTCGCCCTCCCGTTCCAGATCCTTCCAGCGCCCGTCGAGCCAGTCGGCCTTGTTCGGCTTGTAATCCTTGCCGGCCTCGAACTCCTCGTTGAGCATCGTCTGGAAGGCCGCCTTCATATCCTCGATCTCGCCCTCGGGGATCAGCCCGTCGCGCACCAGCCGGTCGGTGTAGATCTGGAGCGTCGTCTTCTGCTTTCGGATCTGCTTGTACATCGCGGGGTTGGTGAACATCGGCTCGTCGCCTTCGTTATGGCCGAACCGGCGATAGCAGAAGATGTCGAGCACCACGTCCTTGTGGAACTTCTCGCGGTATTCCGTCGCGACCTTGGCGGCATGGACGACCGCCTCGGGATCGTCGCCGTTGACGTGAAAGATCGGCGCCTCCACCATCAGCGCGATGTCGGTCGGATAGGGCGAGGAGCGGCTGAAGGACGGCGCGGTGGTGAAGCCGATCTGGTTGTTCACGATGATGTGGATCGTGCCCCCGGTCCGGTGCCCGCGCAGGCCCGACAGACCGAAACATTCCGCCACGACCCCCTGCCCCGCAAAGGCCGCATCGCCGTGCAGCAGGACCGACAGCACCCGGTGCCGGTCCGTGTCGTTGAGCTGATCCTGCTTGGCGCGAACCTTGCCCAGCACGACCGGATTTACCGCCTCCAGATGCGAGGGGTTGGCGGTGAGCGACAGATGCACGGTGTTGCCGTCGAACTCCCGGTCGCTGGACGCGCCGAGGTGATATTTCACGTCGCCCGACCCATCCACGTCTTCGGGCTTGAAGCTGCCGCCCTGAAACTCGTTGAAGATCGCGCGGTAGGGCTTTTGCAAGACGTTGGCCAGAACCGATAGCCTGCCCCGGTGCGGCATCCCGAACACGATCTGCTCCACCCCCAGCGCGCCGCCGCGCTTGATGATCTGCTCCATCGCGGGGATCAGGCTTTCGGCGCCGTCGAGGCCGAACCGCTTCGTGCCCATGTATTTGACGTGGAGGAACTTCTCGAACCCTTCCGCCTCCACCAGCTTGTTCAGGATCGCTTTCCGGCCGTTCTTGGTAAAGGCAATCTCCTTGCCGTAGCCCTCGATCCGCTCCTTCAGCCAGCCCGCCTGCTCAGGGTCGGAGATATGCATGTATTGCAGCGCGAAGGTGCCGCAGTAGGTCCGCTTCACGATCTCGAGGATCTGGCGCATCGACGCGGTCTGGAGGCCCAGCACGTTGTCGATGAAGATCGGGCGGTCCTTGTCACCTTCCGTGAAGCCGTAGCTCGCGGGGTCCAGCTCCGGTCGGGGTGTTTCATCCGACATCCGCAGCGGGTCAAGGTCGGCAGCCAGATGCCCCCGGATGCGGTAAGCGCGGATGATCATGATCGCGCGGATGCTGTCCAGAACGGCGCGTTGCACCTGTTCGTCCGAAAGCGAGACCCCCGCCTCCTTGGCCTTGGCGGCGATCTTCTCTCCCGCAGCCTTGGCATCGCGCGCAGGCGCCGTTACCGGCCATTCCCCCGTCAGCGCCGCAGTCAGATCGTCGGAAGGTTGCGGCGGCCAATCCGCCCGCGCCCAGGACGGCCCCTGCGCCATGGCCTCCGCATCCCCGTCGCTGTCGCCCAACGCCTTGAAGAACGCAGCCCATTCCGCATCCACGGCGCCCTTGTCGGCGGCATGGCGCGCCGCCAGTCCGTCGATATAATCTGCATTCGCCCCGTCCATGAAGGACTGCGCGCGGAATTGGTCGTTGGGGGACTGTTCGGTCATCGGGGGACCTCATTGGGAAAGGGTTGAGGGGTGGGGCCGCACGCCATTATTGCAGCGTCTCCCGGGTTCTGCGCGCGTTGCCAGTCGATGTAGGCGTCGAGGGGCTTGCCGAGAATATGTGCCTGCCGCGCCTGATACCACTCAACCAGGTTTTCGTCACCGTGGCACAGGATGCGAACGCAATCGGGAACGGCGGCCAGAGAGCCGAAGAACCGCTCGAAACGCCAGCGCCGCGCGATCAGATCGCGCAGGAACAGCGCAGGCAGCATACGGGCGACGAAAACAGTCACCGCCACAGCCGCACGCAGGCGAGGCTGCCCGTTGCGACGCGCGAAATAGACGGTGTTGCACAGCGACAGCCTGCACACGCGAAAGATGTTCGTGCGCGCCGCAGCCGAGCCGAAGTGATGCACCTTTGCCTTCGTCGCATTGATGTTGAGGCCGTGCCGGTTATAGCGATAGGTCGCGTCCATGTCCTCGTTGGGCGAGTAGCCGAGGAGCCCCGGATCGAACGGTTCCTTCATCGCGATGGACCGGCGCACCGTCAGCTGATAGCCGAAAATGAAGAGGCTGTAGAACGCGTCGGGCGGCGCAAGGGCCGCGAACGCCTCGGGCCCGTGATGCGGATGCTCGAAATCGTAGCGGATCCCGCGGCTCTCGGCGCTCATCATCAGAACCTCGTCGATGAGAAATCCCATGATGCGCGAGCGTTGGCTCAGGGACTTGATCGCCGCGGCCTTGCGCCCGCCCAGCGATTTCGACTGGCGCGCGATCCCGGTGAGTGCGGGGCTCGGCGGGGTGCTGGTCGGCGAGGCCCCGATCGCCGCGATCCGGCCCTGCGTGTCGGCGGCATAGAGGGAAAGTATCTCCGCCGCGCAATCGGGATACATGAACGTGTCGTCGTCGATCACGAACAGGATTTCCCGGTCGGACAGCGCGACACCCTGATTGCGCTGGCGCGCGGAGGAGCGCGCCTCGGCTACGACATGGACGACCTCGACACCCGCTGCGGCGCCCACGGCGCGGGTCGCGACCGCGCTCGACGCCCAGTCGTCGCTGGCGTCCACAATGACGATCTGACCCGGAGGCACCGTCTGCGCCAAGGCGAAACCGAGCGTCAGAAGCAGCACATCGCCACGGTTCATCGTCGCGATGCACAACGTCCAGGACGGCAGACCGGGCATCGGATCGACAGGCAGGGTCGGCTCGTCCATCGAAAGATCCCGCGTCACCATATCAAGCCCATTCCCAAGCCTCGCGAACGGAACGCCGGGAGGTATCCGACCGCGCCCATCCGCCTCCCCCACCTTGCGCCGCCACTGTCATCGGTCCCGTGCCCAAATGAAGGGTGACCGTTCCAGCCGGATCAGGCGCCACACTGGCCAAAGCTAGCCGAGGACGTGCGCGGGCGGACGGCGCTTTGAGCGCAACTTGCTGGCCGGACTGTACGCTCGGGCTGCTGCGCACGACAGTCCGTTTTGCCCGCTCCTCACACCTTGCCAGAAATGAGCCACGGATCGAGCGAACCACATAGCCAGACCCACAGGGACCGGACCGCGCGGCCACGGGACAGATCCGATCCGCACCATCAAAAGCACAGGCAGCATCGGTCGGGGTGACAGTCCCGGCAGCGCATCCCCGGCGTGAACGAGCGGTCTGATGCATGCGATCGCTGATGCTCATGGCCCTATCCGCAATGGGAAATCCCGTTCCCTCCGCAAGCGCAGTGCCTCTGTCAGGTCGATCGTAATGCACACGCAGAAACGTCACCGAGCCTACCCCTTGATCGCCCGCATCACCGCCTCGCCCAGGTCCGCCGGGCTTTCCGCCACGACGATCCCGGCGCGCTTCATCGCTTCGATCTTGCTCTCCGCGTCGCCCTTGCCGCCTGCGACGATGGCACCCGCGTGGCCCATCCGCCGGCCCGGAGGCGCGGTGCGCCCGGCGATGAAACCCGCGACCGGCTTCCAGCGCCCGGCCTTCTTTTCGTCGGCCAGAAACTGCGCCGCATCCTCTTCGGCAGCCCCGCCGATCTCACCGATCATGATCATCGAGGTCGTCTCCGGGTCGGCCAGAAACATCTCCAGCACGTCGATATGCTCGGTCCCCTTGATCGGATCACCGCCGATACCCACGGCTGTCGATTGCCCGAGGCCGAGGTCCGTCGTCTGCTTCACCGCTTCATAGGTCAGCGTGCCGGAGCGTGAGACCACACCGACCGAGCCGCGCTTGTGGATATGGCCCGGCATGATCCCGATCTTGCAGGCCCCGGGTGTGATGACGCCCGGACAGTTCGGCCCGATCAGACGTGATTTCGAACCTTCGAGCGCGCGCTTCACCCGCATCATGTCGAGCACCGGAATACCTTCGGTGATGCACACGATCAGCGCCATCTCGGCGTCGATCGCCTCAAGGATAGAGTCGGCGGCAAAGGGCGGCGGCACATAGATCACGCTCGCATCGGCATGAGTCGCCTCGCGCGCCTCATGCACCGAATTGAAGACCGGCAGGTCGAGATGCACCTGCCCGCCCTTCCCCGGCACGACGCCGCCGACCATCTTCGTGCCGTAGGCAATCGCCTGCTCGGAATGGAACGTGCCCTGCGATCCAGTGAAGCCCTGACAGATCACGCGGGTGTTTTTATCGACGAGAACGGCCATGGGGCCTCCTTTAAGTCAGTGCCGCGCGGCTCGAAGCGGGACGCGCAGGCGGGGTTCGGCGTGTCGAATTACGCGAGCTTGAGGTTGTGGCAGAGGATCAGCATGGTTCAGGGTCCGTAACGATATGGGGATAGGGATGCACATCCGATCCATCCAGGATATTGTTTCATTGCAGATCATCCACCTTGATAAGCGCGCATGCAGCGCTGAGCTTCGGATCATTGACATTAATCGGCTTGAGCCGGGGGTATGTTTTTGGAAGTACACCACGTCCGGTGTTCAGGTCGAAGGAGGATTGAGCCAATGCGGGATCAGCGTTCCAAAATTTCAGGTTTGCATTACGGTTCCTTCGG
>JBBSVE010000078.1:0-14701 GCA_038233815.1 Rhodobacterales bacterium | reverse complement strand
TGTACGTGAAACGACTTCCGCCTCTCGCTATCCAATCAACCTGTCTGCGTTCACCTAAACCAAATCTCTCTTTATCCTGCAAATATTTTACCTTATGAAAACCGGCCACATGCGCCTTGCTGGCTACATTTGAGACCAGTCTTCTGAAAAAATCTCTATCGCTGATTTTCACGACCGCGACCGCACTGAACTCTTTCGCCACGGCCCGACTCAGCGAGCGGGAAAGACACAGGGTCCAAACATCCACGCTTGTGAGCATGAATTGCCCAAACGTCCCCTCGACGTTGGCATGTTGTATGAATTGCGCCTCAGAGGGATCGGACCGGCCCAGTTCGTCCTGTTCCGGTTTTCGGTGAGATAAAATTGGGCTCAGCCGAAGTGAACCCTTATTCGCAAGGTCTTCCGCATGACCTAGCGTATCGAAGTAACGATACAGCGGGACCTCAAGCTCACCAAAAAACTTGCAGAGGATCTTCTGCCGAACGCAGCCCGGCAGAACGAACCGGCTTGCGACTTCGACGTCATCGCCAGCACGACCGAATACCGCCGCCCCTCCCATTGCCTCTGCGAGCATCGCCCTCAGCCCTTCTTCACCGCCGCCACGATCTTCTCCGCCCCGTCCTTCAGATCGTCCGCCGCGATCACGTCGAGGCCGGAGTTGCGGATGATCTCCTTGCCCTTCTCGACGTTGGTGCCTTCCAGCCGGACCACCAGCGGCACTTTCAGCCCGACCTCCTTCACGGCAGCAATCACGCCTTCGGCGATCACGTCGCAGCGCATGATTCCGCCGAAGATGTTGACCAGTATCCCCTTCACCTGCGGGTCGGAGGTGATGATCTTGAACGCCTCCGTCACCTTTTCCTTCGTGGCGCCGCCGCCCACGTCGAGGAAGTTCGCCGGCGAGGCGCCGTAAAGCTTGATGATGTCCATCGTGGCCATGGCGAGGCCCGCACCGTTGACCATGCAGCCGATCTCGCCATCCAGCGAGATATAGTTCAGGTCGAACTTGGAGGCGGCAAGCTCCTTCGGGTCTTCTTCGGTATCGTCACGCAGGGCGAGAATATCGGCGTGGCGGTAAAGCGCGTTGCCGTCGAAGGAGACCTTCGCATCGAGCACCTTGATCGTGCCGTCGGTCGTCACGACCAGCGGATTGATCTCCAGCATCTCCATGTCCTTCTCGGTGAAGGCCTTGTAAAGGATGCGGATCAGCGCCACGCACTGCTTGACCTGCGCGCCTTCCAGCCCGAGCGCGAAGGCGACCTCGCGGCCATGGAAGTCCGAGAGACCCGAGGCCGGATCGACGGTAAAGGAGGCGATCTTTTCGGGCGTGGTCTTGGCCACCTCCTCGATATCCATGCCGCCTTCGGTGGAGGCGACGAAGGAAATCCGGCTGGACCCGCGATCGACCAGCAGGGCAAGGTAAAGTTCGCGCGCGATGTCCGAGCCGTCCTCGATGTAGATGCGGTTGACCTGCTTGCCTGCGGGCCCAGTCTGGTGCGTGACGAGCGTGCGGCCCAGCATCTTGCGGGCCTCCTCCGCCGCCTCGCCCACCGATTTCGCGATCCGCACGCCGCCCTTCTCTCCGGCGGCGGCCTCCTTGAAGCTGCCCTTGCCGCGCCCGCCCGCGTGGATCTGCGCCTTCACGACCCAGAGCGGACCGTCGAGTTCCCCCGCGGCGGTCTTGGCCTCTTCGGCGCGCAGCACGGCACGGCCGTCCGAGACCGGAGCCCCGTAGCTCCGCAAAAGCGCCTTGGCCTGATACTCGTGGATGTTCATGTCACGACCCCGCGCTGGTTCATTTGCCCCCCTTTGCCACGGAACGACACCGATTCAAAAGGGGAATCGGGTCTGGCGGGGCGATTGGGGCCGAATGTCCAACGTTGTGATCACACTTAATACCGGTGTGATCGCGATGCCAGGGGCCGTGATTTCAGCGCATCGTCGCTACGAACAGGATTTGTCCGCGCGGCAAAAGGTCGGGTCGGCGGCGCAGGTCAAAACCTCTCTTGGCGCACAAGGTTTGCAGCGCATCCGGCGTGACATGCCACGGCGGGCGGTCGGGATGGGTCACGACGCCATCGCGTTGGCGAAGAGACTCCGTCGGTGTCCCGAGAAAGGCTGTGAATAACAAAGCGCGCAAGGCCGGCGCGCGGTCACGCAATCGCAGCAAGACCTGACCGAGCCGGTCGATCGGAAGATGGGTGAAGACGCCGAAGGCGATGGCGTAGTCGACGGCGGGAATGCCCGGCAACGCGAACTTCGCATCCTCGACCAGATGGGACAGAGGCAGACGGGCGTTGTTCCCAAGCTCCACCTCCCACCCCCGCTGCATCAGGGCGAGCGAGGCGTCCGTCCCCCAGTAGTTCCCGGGGTCGAGATAGGGCACCGCCTTGCATCCGAGCCGAAGTGCGCCGCATCCGATGTCGAGAAGCCGATGCTCCGGCTCCATGCCCTCGGCCTGCAGGAGGACCATTTGCAGACGCCCCGTCTCCTCCCACCGGCCGCCGACGATGTCGCGGTGGCGGCCGCGTGCCAGAGCGTCGTCGTAAAAGCCGGGCGCCAGATAGGGCGAGAGCGGGCGGGACGGCACCCGCTCAGGCCCGGTTTCAGCCGAGCGTCGAATCGATGCCCTTGCAGGCGGCGACCAGACCCTTCACGGCCTCGACGGAGCGGTCGAACATCGCTTGCTCCTGTCCGTTGAGCTTGATGTCGGCGATCCGCTCGATCCCGCCTGCGCCGATAACGGTGGGGACGCCCACATACATGCCCTTGAGGCCGAAGACGCCATCGCACCAGGCTGCACAGGGCAGCAGACGCTTCTGGTCCTTCAGGAACGCCTCCGCCATCTCGATGGCGCTGGTCGCAGTAGCGTAGAAGGCCGATCCGGTCTTCAGCAGGCCCACGATCTCCGCGCCGCCGTCGCGGGTGCGCTGCACGATCGCGTCGAGCCGGTCCTGCGTGGTCCAGCCCATCGCCACGAGATCGGGGAGCGGAATGCCCCCCACCGTCGAGTAGCGCACCAGCGGAACCATCGAGTCGCCGTGCCCGCCCAGCACGAAAGCGGTGACGTCGCGCATCGAGACGCCGAATTCGAGGCTCAGGAAATGGCGGAAGCGGGCGCTGTCGAGAACGCCCGCCATGCCCACGACCTTCTCGTGCGGCAGGCCGGAGAACTCGCGCAGCGCCCAGACCATCGCGTCGAGCGGGTTGGTGATGCAGATCACGAACGCATCGGGCGCATGGCTGCGGATCCCCTCGCCCACCGATTTCATGACCTTGAGGTTGATGCCCAGAAGGTCGTCGCGGCTCATCCCCGGTTTGCGGGCGACACCGGCGGTCACGATGCAGACGTCTGCGCCCGCGATGTCGGCATAGGCGTTGGCGCCCTTGAGGCTCGCATCAAAGCCCGCCGACGGTCCCGCCTGCGAGATGTCGAGCGCCTTGCCCTGCGGCACACCCTCGGCGATGTCGAAGAGGATCACGTCCCCCAGTTCCTTGATCGCGGCGAGATGGGCGAGCGTGCCGCCGATCTGCCCCGCGCCGATCAGCGCAATCTTCGGTCGGGCCATGGACTGTCTCCGGGTCGGTTGATTTGGATGGCGCATGGCTAGACCCTGCACGCCGGGGGCGCAAGGCCGGGGGGCGGCCGATGCGGACCGCGACCGCCCACGATGCCGCGCCCGCTCAGGCCGGATCGCCCAACGCGGGCAGCGGATCGGTGGTGCCCTCGAAATCCTCGCCGGTCGCGATCAGGCAGGTCTTGCCATCGGGCGTCGTCACGGTAATCGTCCAGCTTTGCGTCGCAGGGCTGGCGAACGTCTCCACCACCATCGTGTTAGACGCGATCCCGATCGAGCGGCGCGTCTCCCCCCATCTCTCGGCGAGTTGCGACAGGATCGCGGGGCGCGGGCCGCATTTTGGACCCGCCTGCGCGCCATGGGCGGCGAGGATCAACACCCCGAAGGCGAGCGATGCGGCGAAAAGACGGTCCGTCATGTCCAATTCCCTGTCCCGGGACCGCATCTGCGGTCGTCTGCGCCAAGGCCCGATTGCTGGCCATGTCCCGGAGTCTGCGCCGCGAATCTCCAGATGTGGTTAACGATCCGGCCTGCGTGACGGGGTGGCACGGTCCCGGATCGTGCGTCGAAGTTGCCGTCATGCCTCTCCCCCCGCGAGATCACGCGACCGTGGCACGTTCCCGATGGAAACCCGCGCCGAAAGCTGCATACGTTGCGCCATAGCGGACCCCAGCATGACGGAGACACCATGACCCTGCTCGCACTCGGCCTCCTGCTCTGGGCGGGCGCGCATTTCTGGAAGCGCGCGGCCCCCGAAAGCCGCGCCGCCATGGGAAACGCGGGCAAGGGACTGGTCGCGGTCCTGCTGGTGGTGGCCATCGTGCTGATGGTGATCGGCTACAAGCGGGCGGAGGGCACGGTCTACTGGGGCCGCACGGATGCGATGACGCATCTCAACAACCTTCTGGTGCTGTTCGCCTTCTATCTGTTCGCGGCGTCCGGGGCCAAGACGCGGGTCACGAAATGGGTCCGGCATCCGCAGCTCACTGCCGTCTGCGTCTGGGCCGTGGCCCATCTGCTGGTCAACGGCAACACGCCCTCGTTCCTGCTGTTCGGCGGGCTCCTTGTCTGGGCGCTGGCGGAGATTGTCGTCCTTACGCGCGCGGGCACCGCCCCGCCCTACCACGCCGTCCCGATCCGCAAGGAATGGACCGCCCTTCTCGTCACCGTCATCGTCTATGCGGCCGTGGCGGGGATCCATGCGTCGCTTGGCTACAACCCGTTCGGATGACACGATGAAACTCTACCGCCTGCTGACCGAGGACGACACCTCGGCCTTCTGCCACAAGGTCACCGCCGCCCTGAACAAGGGGTGGGAGCTTCATGGCCCCCCGACCTACGCCTATGACGCCGGACGCGGCGTGATGCGCTGCGGACAGGCCGTGATGCGCGAGGCGCCGGGCATCTACACGCCGGAGACGAAGCTCGGCGATCACTGACGCCTCCCCACACCCTTCCTGCCGACAGGTTTCCGATGTCCCGTCTTCTGCTGATCCTCACGCTGGCCCTCTTTCCCGCGCTGCCCTTCGCGCAGACCGTGCCGGAGGCGGCCCCCGGCTCGCCGGACCGGCTGACCGCCTTCTACGACGCGGTGGCGCTCGGCTCGACCGAGGAGATGGCCGCACTGCTGAAGGCTGATCCGACGCTTGCGACGCAGCAGGACGGGTTCGGGTTCGAGGCGATCCACATGCTCGACTACGCGGGGTTCGACGCGAAGCTGAAGCTGCTGCTGGCAAATGGCGCCGACATCAATGCGCAGAACCACGACGGGATCGGCCTGATCCATTTCCTCGTGGACCCGGAGTTCCTGCCCGCCGTGCTCGCCGCCGGGGCCGATGTCGACTTGCGCGACAAGGCCGGGGAGACGCCGCTGATGCTGTTCGTGCAGGAGCCGGAGGGCGCGGACATGGTGGCCGGACTGATCGTCGCGCACGCGGATGTCACCGCCAAGGACACGGCGGGACAGACGGCGCTGGCCCTCGCCCGCGCGGTTCCCGACAATGAGGCGATCGTGGCGATGCTGGTGCAGGCGGGTGCGACGGACTAAGCGCGCGGTCTGTGATCGCAAGGCACGATCCTGCGACGCTGCGGTGTCATCTGTCGCAGGTGCAGGCGTGACATCGACGGAAATTGCGCTAGAAACAGTGACAACTGCGGGCCTGTGACCGGACCCGGTTCAACGCTCGGCACACGCGGCATCGCCCGCATGATAGGGATCCCCATGGCAGACACACCATCGGCCGCCTCCACCTCGAACGCCTCGCCAAGGGTCGGCGCCCCGCCACGGATCGCCCGCCCGTTGTCGCCGCATATCCTCATCTATAGCTGGCGCATCAACTCGGTCACCTCCATCCTGACCCGGATTACCGGGAACGCGCTGGTCATCAGCGCGGCGATCGGCGTCTGGTGGCTCGCCGCCGCCGCCGCAGGTCCGGAAGCGTTCGCCACCGCGAACGGATTCGCGACCTCGTGGTTCGGCGACATCGTCTTTGCCTTCTCCGCGCTGGGGCTTTGGTATCACTACCTCGCGGGGCTTCGGCATCTGCTCTACGACGCGGGGCGCGGGATGGATATTCCGACGTCAGACCTGCTCGGCTGGGGCTGCATCGGGGGGTCGGTGATCCTCACCGTCCTCACCATCATCCTCGTGCAATAGGAGGGCGCCATGCGCTACATCACCGACCGCAAGCGCGCCGTGGGCCGCGGCGCCTCCGGCACCGGGACCGAAACGCACTGGTATATGACGATGTCCTCGGTGGGCCTCGCCTTCATGCTGCCCGCGTGGGTCTATATTTTCGGCCACGCGCTGGGCCAAAGCCGGGAGGTCGTGCTCGTCACATTCGCGCATCCGTTCCCGGCCGTTCTGACCGCACTAATCCTCGTCGTCGGCATGCGTCACTTCGCCAAGGGCGCGCAGACCATGCTGGAGGACTATACCCACGGCACGATGCGCAGGGCGCTCGTGATCTTCGCCTATTCGCTGTCCTACGCGGTAACGGCCGTCGGCCTCTACGCGCTGGTCCGCATCGCGCTCTGAAGGAAAAACGATGTCTGCTTACGCTTACGAGACGCACGATTACGACGTTGTGGTGGTCGGTGCCGGGGGTGCCGGACTGCGCGCGACGCTTGGCATGGCCGAGCAGGGGCTGCGCACCGCCTGCGTGACCAAGGTGTTCCCGACCCGGTCCCACACGGTCGCGGCGCAGGGCGGGATCGCGGCCAGCCTGTCGAACATGGGCCCGGACAACTGGCAGTGGCACATGTACGACACCGTAAAGGGGTCGGACTGGCTGGGCGACATGGACGCGCAGGAATACCTCGTGCGCGAGGCGCCGAAGGCGGTCTATGAGCTGGAGCATTACGGCGTTCCTTTCAGCCGCACCGAGGAGGGCACGATCTACCAGCGCCCATTCGGCGGCCACACGACCGAGTTCGGCGAAGGCCCCCCGGTTCAACGCACCTGCGCCGCCGCCGACCGCACCGGACACGCGATCCTGCACACGCTTTACGGCCGTTCCCTGAAGGAAAAGGCCGAGTTCTTCATCGAGTATTTCGCGCTCGATCTCATCATCACCGCCGGGCGCTGCACCGGGGTCGTGGCGTGGAAGCTCGACGACGGCACGATGCATGTGTTCAACGCCAAGATGGTGGTGCTGGCGACGGGCGGCTACGGGCGGGCCTATTTCTCCGCCACCTCCGCGCACACATGTTCGGGCGACGGCAACGGGATGGTGGCGCGCGCGGGCCTGCCCCTGCAGGACATGGAGTTCGTGCAGTTCCACCCGACGGGGATCTACGGCGCGGGCTGTCTCATCACCGAAGGCGCGCGGGGCGAGGGCGGCTATCTCACCAACTCCGAAGGCGAGCGGTTCATGGAACGCTATGCGCCGACCTACAAGGATCTGGCGTCCCGCGACGTGGTATCGCGCTGCATGACGCTGGAGATTCGGGAGGGGCGCGGCGTAGGGCCGAAGAAAGACCACATCCACCTCAACCTCAACCACCTGCCGAAGGAGACGCTGGACCTGCGCTTGCCCGGCATTTCCGAATCCGCGCGCATCTTCGCGGGCGTGGATCTGCAAAAGGAGCCGATCCCCGTCCTGCCCACCGTGCATTACAACATGGGCGGCATCCCCACCAACTTTCACGGCGAGGTGCTGAACCCGACCGAAGCCGAGCCGGACGCGATCTATCCCGGCCTGATGGCGGTGGGCGAGGCTGGCTGCGCCTCCGTTCACGGCGCGAACCGGCTGGGGTCCAACAGCCTCATCGACCTCGTAGTGTTCGGCCGTGCGGCGGCTCTGCGCGCGGGGGAGATCGTGGACCCGAAGTCGGACGCACCCGGCACCAACGAGGCCGAGGTGGACAAGATCTTCGACCGCTTCGACCGCTTCCGCAATGCCAGCGGCTCCGTGCCCACGGCGGCGCTGCGGCTCGACATGCAAAAGACCATGCAGGAGGATGCGGCCGTCTTCCGCACTGACAAGACGCTTGCCGACGGGGTCCGGAAAATGGCTGTGATCGCGGCCAAGATGGACGATATCTCCGTCACTGACCGCAGCCTCATCTGGAACTCCGACCTGATGGAGACGCTGGAACTGGCGAACCTGATGCCGAACGCGCTGGCCACCATCGTGTCCGCCGAAGCGCGCAAGGAGACCCGCGGCGCCCATGCGCACGAGGATTATCCCGACCGGGACGACGAGCACTGGCGCGTCCATTCGCTGGCCTGGGTCGACGGCACGAACGTCCGGCTTGGCAGCCGCCCGGTCCACCGGGAGCCGCTGACACCCGAAGCGGAAGGCGGCATCGACATGAAGCGGCTGGCGCCCAAGAAGCGGGTCTACTGATGCGGGCGATGCTCCTCGGCTGCGTGGCGCTCGCGGCCTGCACCTCGGGCGATCCGCGCACGGCGGTAACGCGACAGGTGGCAAAGACCGTGGTGCTGCCGGTGGTGAGCCAGCGTCTGCCGGGTCCGCAGGCGCAGGCGGTGACGACCCGCGAGCTCGACAACGCCACGCACCAGGCTCCGCACGCCCTCGCACGCGAGGGGGGCACGCGGGCCGGACCCTCGACCGTGGCGGCCATCGCGGGCGTGTTGAGGCGGCCTGCCACGGTCCAATGCGTGCTGGGCGCGGGCCTGCCGGGGCTCGCGCTGTGATGCGGGGACCGGCGTTCCTTCCCTTGCTCGCAGCCTGCGCCCCGGCGCGATTGCCGATGGCCGTGGCGGAGCGTCAGCGCTTTGCGCGGGCCACCTCGGGCCGCATCGCGACAACGCCATCTTCCGGCTGTGGGCGCGGGGGCTATGCGGGTGCTGCGATCATCATCGCCCCCCGCGCGATCCGCCGCGTTGATCCGGGCGCTGCCTATACCACATGTATGACTGACAGGACCGGCCAGCCCGCGCGCGTGCCGCTCTCCACGTTTCCGAAAGGCTAAACCATGGTCCAGCTGACGCTGCCGAAAAACTCCACCATCCGCACCGGCAAGACATGGCCGAAGCCTGAGGGCGCGACGAATCTGCGCAAGTTCCTGATTTACCGCTGGTCGCCCGACGATACCGAGAACCCGCGCGTCGACACCTACTTCGTCGATCTGGACACTTGCGGCCCGATGATCCTCGACGCGCTCATCAAGATCAAGGGAGAGATCGACCCCACCCTGACCTTCCGCCGCTCCTGCCGCGAGGGGATCTGCGGGTCGTGCGCCATGAACATCGGCGGAACCAACACGCTGGCCTGTATCCATGGCATGGACGAGGTGAAGGGCGACATCAAGATCTACCCCCTGCCCCACATGCCTGTGGTGAAGGATCTGATCCCCGACCTCACGCTGTTCTACGCCCAGCACGCCTCGGTCATGCCGTGGCTGGAGACGAAGTCGAACACGCCTCAGAAGGAGTGGAAGCAGTCGGTCGAGGACCGCGAGAAGCTCGACGGACTTTATGAGTGCGTGATGTGCGCCTGCTGCTCCACCTCCTGCCCGTCCTACTGGTGGAACCCGGAAAAGTTCCTCGGCCCTGCGGCCCTTCTCACCGCCTACCGCTGGATCGTGGACAGCCGCGACGAGGCGACGCCGGAACGGTTGGATGAGCTGGAGGACCCCTTCAAGCTCTACCGTTGCCATACGATCATGAACTGCACCCGGACATGTCCCAAGGGTCTGAATCCGGCCAAGGCGATCGCGGCGATAAAGCACCAGATGGTCGAGCGGGTGGTCTGACGCGGAACGGGGCCGCATCGGCGGCCCCGCAGCACAACCTTTTCATGGACTGGCCCTGTGCGAGCCGGTAGATATCCGGTCGCACGGGGTCTTTGGGCACCGCCATACCAGCCCTTGGAAAGCCCCCCATGACCAGTGCCGCGATCCTGATCGCCATCCTTCTCACTGCCGTCGTCCTCCTCCTCCCCCGCGTCCGCAATGCCGAACTGTGGCGCGCCACGGGGACGCCGCTTGCCTCGATCATCGGGTCGGGGTTCCTCGTCCTCGGACCGATCCTGTCCAAGACCTATGGCATCTGGGGCCCGCTGGTCATGGCGTTCCTCTGCGCGATCGCATGGTTCTTCGGTGCCGCGATCCGGCGCAACATCGAGACCTTTGCGGAAAATCCCGTCCGTCCCGTCCCGGAGGAGCAGATCGACACGGTCTCCTCCTACGCCCTGTCGTTCGCCTACGTGATCTCGGTCGCCTACTACCTCAACCTCTTCGGCGGTTTTGGGGTCAGCCTCACGCCGTTCAATTCGCCCTTCGCGGGCAAGATGCTGACCACGCTCGTCTTTCTTCTGATCCTCGGCACGGGCTGGACCAAGGGCTTCGGCGCGCTGGAGCGGATGGAGCAGGTCACCGTCGGCCTGAAGCTCGCGATCATCGTGGGCCTCGTCGTCGGCCTCGCGATCTGGTTCGGCCAGACGGTCGCACAAGGCACGCTGATCTTCGATCCGGTGACGGTCAGCGGATGGCACGCGGTGACGATCGCCTTTGGCCTGATCGTGACGGTGCAGGGGTTCGAGACGTCGCGCTACCTGACGCATCACCATTCGCCCGAGGTCTGCATCCGCTCAATGCGGCTTGCGCAGATCCTGGCGACGGTGATCTACCTTGTCTACACGGTGCTGCTCGTCTACTCGCTGCGCCCGCCCGAAGGAAAACTGACCGAAACGTCGATCATCGACATGATGCAGGTGGTGGCGGTCGTCCTGCCTGTCCTGTTGGTGGCGGCGGCGCTTGCCGCGCAGTTCAGCGCTGCCGTTGCCGACACTGCCGGATCGGGCGGGCTGATTGCGGAGGCGTCGCGAAACCGGATCAGCCCGCGTGTGGGTTACGCGATCCTCGTGGGCCTCGGACTGGTACTGACTTGGACGCTCAACATCTTCGAGATCATCAGCTACGCCTCGCGCGCGTTCGCGGCCTACTATGCCTGTCAGGCCGCCATCGCGAGCCTGACCGCGTGGCGCCATCCCGACGGTCGCAAGCCCCGCGCCGTGGCACTGGGCGCCCTCGCCGTCCTCGGCGTTGCGATCACGGTGCTTGGCCGGTCCGTCGAAGGCTCCTGAAGGCGCGTCACGCGAAGGCCGCCTCCAGCGCAATCTCCACCATGTCGCCGAAGCTCCGCTCCCGTTCTGCGGCGGGCAGCGACTCCCCGGTCAGGAGATGGTCCGAGATCGTCAGAACCGACAGCGCCCGGCGTCCATGCCGGGCCGCGAGGGTGTAGAGCTCCGCCGTTTCCATTTCCAGGCACAGGATGCCATGCGCGCGCATGATGTCGGTGAGGTCGGGCCGGTCGTCATAGAATGTGTCCGACGAATAGACACCGCCCGCATGCACCGTCGCCCGCCCCTCTGCTGCGGCCCAAGCCGCCCGCATCAGCGCGAAATCGGCGGCGGGCGCGAAGTTGATTTCGCGGAACAGCGCGCTCGACGGGGTGGAAAGCGAGGTGGCCGCCGTCGACAGCACCACGTCGCGGATCTTCACCGCCTCCTGCATCGCCCCGGCAGAGCCGATGCGGATCAGCACCTGCGCGCCGTAGTCGCGGATCAGCTCATTCGCATAGATGGAGAGCGACGCCATCCCCATCCCGGACCCGTGGATGGTGACCGGATGCCCGCGCCAGGTCCCGGTGTAGCCGAGCATCCCGCGGACCTCGTTTACCAGCCGCGCCCCCGTCAGGAACCGCTCCGCCGCCCAGCGCGCGCGGTAGGGGTCGCCGGGCATCAGCACCACCTCCGCGATGTCCCCCGCCGCGGCCCCGATATGGATCGTCATGGTCCTTGCCTCCCCTACCCTGCCAGATGCCTCAGCCCCTGCGTCACATCCGTTCGGATCGCCAGTCGCAGGCCCGGTTCATCCCCCGCCTTCAGCGCCGCCAGCACGAGCCTGTGGTGCGGCGGCGGCTCGTTGCGCCGGAGCCTGCCGTAGAGCGCGCGCATCGTGGGGCCGAGCTGCAGCCAAACCGTCTCCGTCAGTGCCAGCATCGCGGGAGCCTGCGCGCGCAGATAGAGCGTGCGGTGGAACTCGAGGTTGGTGCGTATATAGCCCACCGCATCCTGCGCCGCGACAGCCTCGGTGTTGGCCGCATTGATCGCCGCCAGCCGGTCGATCAGCGCGAAATGCGCGCGGGGAAGCGCGCGCGACGCCATCTCCGGCTCCAGAAGCGCGCGGATCGAGGCCAGCTCCTCGATCCGGTCGGACGACAGCTCCGGCGTGGCGACCCGCCCGGAGGAGGAGATCGCGAGCGCCCCCTCGGCCGCCAGCCGCCGAACCGCCTCTCGCGCAGGGGTCATGGAGACGCCAAACGTCCGCGCCACCCCGCGCAGGGTAAGCGGCTGGCCCGGCGCCATCTCACCGTGCATCACCTGCTGGCGGAGCGCGCGGTAGACGCGTTCGTGCGCCGCCGTATTCGGGGCCACGGCCACCGGCACGGCGCTCAGCATTCCCTGCGCCGGATGGTGCCGCCCCTACCCATCGAACCGGTAACCGTGAAGCAGATGCCCCTCCCGCCGGAGCCAGCGACGGCGGAGTGCATGGTCCGGCATCAGCTCGTCCACGACGGCCCAGAAGCGCGGCGAGTGGTTCATCTCCGTGAGATGCGCCACCTCGTGCGCTGCGACGTAGTCCAGAACCTCGCCCGGCGCCATCGCGAGCCGCCACGAAAACATCAGCCCTCCCGCCGCAGTGCAGGAGCCCCAGCGCGACCGGGTATCGCGGAGCGAAATCGCCGCGTAGCGCCGCCCGATCCGGTCCGCGAACCGGTCCGAGGCCGCCACCAACCGGTCCCGCGCCAGAAGCTTCAGGAAGGCCGCAATGCGCACCCCCGCCCGCGCTGCGTCACCCGGCACCAGCAGGCCGTCGCCCTCGATCCGCACCGCGCGCCCGTTGCCGGGCGTCACACACAGCATCCGTCCCTCAACGGGAAGAAGCGTGCCCGCCCCCACACGCTGCCCCGCCACCCGCCCCGCCAGCGCCCCCCGGATCCACGCCACTTGCAAGCGCGCAAACCCCATCGCCTCCGCCTCCCGCGCATGTTCCGGGATCGAGAGCGTCACCCGCCCGTCGAGCCTTGAGACGCGCAGGCTCATCCGCCGGGCCCGGCGTGACCTGCGCAGCGTGATCTCGACGGGCGGGGATCCGGGCAGCGACGGCATTGAAATCCTCTGGATGCGCGCCCAGATTAGCTTGCATCCGCGCGGCCGCAAGCCCCGGGGCGGATGCCACGCGCGCCTCCGTCAAAGCCTTTGACACCCGCCCGCCCCTGTGGCATGCGACCGTTTTCGCCCCATTGCCCGATCCCGCCCGCCCATCTGGAAGGAACCTCCCATGCCCAAGGAAGAATGGGGCACGAAGCGCGTCTGCCCGACCACGGGAAAGCGCTTTTATGACCTGAAGAAGACGCCGACCGTCAGCCCCTATACCGGCGAGGTCGTGGATATCGACACCGCGCGTCGCAAGGTCGTGGCGTCGGTAAACACCCGCGCCAAGCCCGAGAAGGAAGATGACGAGGTCGTGGCCAACGATCTCGAAAGCGACGACGATCTGCTTACGACCGACAGTTCGGACGACAGCGAGGAGACCGACGATGATCTCCTCGAGGACGATACCGACGACAACGTCTCGCTCGACGAGATCGCAGATGTCAGTGGGTCGGACGACGAGACATGACGCCTAGGGGGCCATGCGGCGCACGCTTTTCGCTTGCAGCCCCCAAGGCCCTCTTCTAAGACACGCCCACGGCGTTCCCAAGACGCCGATCAGACACGACCGGGGTCATAGCTCAGTTGGGAGAGCGCTTGAATGGCATTCAAGAGGTCGGCGGTTCGATCCCGCCTGGCTCCACCATCCCGAAGTTATGAGCCCAAATGTCCGCTAACTCCTTAAATTAAATGTGATTCTGGCGGTTTGATAGCCGGTTTTTCGGCTGAACCTCAGCGGCTCTGCAAAGGCAAGTTCAAGCGCTGTCGGCTCGAGGGAAACGCTACCTTTTTTTTAATGTTGCAGGGATTTGCGAGAAACGCGAAAGCCCGTTTGATAAATTCCTTTAGGCGTTCCTGCTGCGGGTTGCTCGAATTCGCCTGTTCGGTCAGTTTGATCTTCTGCCTTTCCAACTCATCGCTGCGCTTTTTGTAAGCGCCGGTCACGATCGGACTGGTTGGGTCCATGATGAGGTCAAGCATTGATCCGATCTGATTGATCTGCTGCCGGTTTCGTGGGCACGCAGACAAGATCGTGACCAGGGACCTGAAGAATGGACAGGACGAGACGGCAGTTCAGCCGTAAGGTCGAGATCGAGGCTGTCGGGCTGGTGACGGATCGGGGTGTGGCCGTGGCTCAGGCGGCCCGTGACCCTGACGTGGCGGAGAGCGTAATGTTCGCCGCTGGATGCGGGAACGGGCTGCAACGTCTGCTGCGGCCTTTCCCGGAAACGGGCAGATGCGGTCCGGTCTGGCCGAGATTTCAGCCCTGAACAAAGAGGTCGCCCCTCTCAAGATGGAGCGTGACATCCTCAGGACGGCGACCGTTTTCGCGCGGGAGGCGACATGAGGTTCGCCTTCATCGCAAGGCACCGCCACACCTGGGCCATCATTGGGCTCTGTGAGGTGCTGGATGTGTCGCGCACGGGCTTTCCGTGG
>JBBSVE010000077.1:0-14764 GCA_038233815.1 Rhodobacterales bacterium | reverse complement strand
GATCAACAGGCCCGAACCCCGCTTCGTTTGGCGGGAAAACAGTCCCCCAGACTGTTTTCTGCCCCGCCGCACTCCCTCAGGATCGATCTTGCCATGAAAAACGCAGAGCGCCGAGGGTCTATGTGATCATCCGGGATGGAAGGTAAGGAATAGCCACGCTCAGACCCTTCTGGCGGCGGCAGAGCGTGATAAAGTCCGGCACCGACCGATTGAGCCCCGCGAGGTCCGGCAGGCTCGCAATCAGACCTGTCGTCTGGCGCAGCGGCAGGCCGAACAGCACCTTCAGCGTCAGGCAAGCCTGGATCGCCGCATCCGTGAAAATGGTCGATCGCCCCCGTTTGCCGTTCGGCGCGGCCAACCACTCTGTCTAAGGATCAAACCAGATCAGCAGGGAGCCGCGCTGCTTCAGGGTGGCGTTGTAGCGCCGCCAGTTCGTCGTGCGGTAGGTCGAAGGTGCGGGTTTGCTCAGGCTCCGCGACTACCATCATGGAGTCAAATAGGGGATCTCTCCCAATTTGCGCAACAGAACCAAAGTGCCCGACCAACATCGTGAACCCAAGCCTCATTCTATCGGGAAATAACCGCTTACCGCAGCAAATCGTATCAGAGCCTGGCGCTTCCGCGATTACACTATGTTTTCTGTTCCGTGCCGCTCAGACATCAACTCGCGCCACATGTGGCTGTGGAAGTCCGCGATCTTCCTCGAGATTAAAGGTGGTCGTGTCGGCGAAGCTGACCTCTCCCGCGGTAAACGCCACTCGGAGTCGCGCACAGACCGCGAGCGGCGTCCGGCCCGTGGCGAGGCAGAGTACGGGGCGCTGCGTCGAAGTCACGAACGCGATGATACACGCGGCGGCCTGGTCGGCCATCTCTTCGGCATTATCGAGGATGTTCAGATCAGGCCGTTGGCACATGGCCGTCACATCAGGCTCCGCGCGAATTGCAGGCGCGCGGCGCGCACCGCCCCCAGAACCCCCGCGCGATTGCCGAGACTGCTGATGCGGCATTCGGGCGGGGCGGACATGCAGCAGTCCAGTCTGATGCGCAGGCGGTCCAGAAGTTCCTTACGAGAGCCGACGCTGCCGCCCAGCACCACCCGCCCCGGATCGAGGATCGCGCAAACCGACAGGATCGCCTGCGCAAGGAACCCTGCAAGATGATCGAGCACCGCATCGAAAGCCGAATCGTCCTCGCGATCGAACAGGTCGCGCAGCGTGCCCGCTCCCATCCCGCCACGCTCCGTATAGCTCCGGACGAGCGCTCCGCTCGAAATGGCGCTCTCCAGCGTTCCGGAGCGGAACGTCCTCCGGTCGAACGGATCCGCCCCGATGGGCAGCCAGGCGATCTCGCCTGCCGCGCCGCTACTGCCGCAAAGCAACTCGCCCCCCAGCACGATTCCCATGCCTATCCCCGTCCCAAGCGCGATGAAGACGAGGCTCCGGTCATCGCGCCCCTCCCCCAGCCAATGCTCCCCGAGGGCGGCCATGTTCACGTCGTTCTCGACCGCGACCGGCAGTCCCAGCCTCTCACCGAGCAGCGCGCGAAGATCGAGACCCTCAAGATCCGCCACGTTTGGCGCCCGGTGCAGGCGCCCAGTGACGGGATCGACCGATGCCGGAAGGCCGATGCCCGCCGCAACGAGTCGCCCGCCATCCAGCCCGCTATCGGCGAGCATCGCATCCCGCTGCGCCCCCAACTGCTCCACGACCGCGAGTCCGCCGCCTGCCGCCGTCGGCGTCCGCACCTCGGCCAGCACGCCGCCATTCAGGTCGCAGAGGACGGATTGCGCCTTGGTCCCGCCGACATCCACGCCCAGCAGAAAGGCGCGGCGCGGGTCGAGCACGCCGTCCCGGCCGCTCCACCCGGCATCGGTCAACTCCGCACGACGTGCGCCGACGCCTGAACCCCGCTCCGACAGCAGGTCTGCCAGCGCGATGCGGGCATCCACGGAAAGGCCCACTGTGGCCAGAATTGCATCGAAACCGTGCATCAGGAAGCGTCCAGATTCTTCCCGGTTTCCGCATCGAAGCGGTGCAATTGCGAGCGGTCCGCCCAAGCGGCCACGGTCGCGCCAATTTGTGGGATGTCGCGGGGCGCGGCGCTGCCGATCACGGTCTGGCCGCCGATCTCGAAATGCACCAGCGTCTCCGGTCCCAGCGGCTCGACGGCGGTGACGGAACCAGACAGCGACAGCGCGCCGCTCTCGCCCCGCGCGGGGCCGACCACAAGATCCTGCGGCCGGATGCCGAGCAGGAGCGAACCTCCGGCATCCGGCACGAACCCGTCCCCGTCCCTACGGGTGCGGACGATGTTCATCGACGGCGTGCCGATGAACTGCGCGGTGAAGACGTCCACGGGTTTGGCGTAGATGTCCATCGGCGCGCCGGTCTGGAGGATGTGACCGTCGCGCATGACCACGATCCGGTCTGCCATCGTCATCGCCTCGACCTGATCGTGCGTGACATAGGCGATGGTCGAGCCGAGGCGGCGGTGCAGCGCCTTGATCTCGATCCGCATCTGGGCGCGAAGCTGGGCGTCGAGGTTCGACAGCGGCTCGTCGAAAAGGAAGGCCGCCGGATCTCGCACCATCGCCCGGCCAATGGCGACGCGCTGGCGCTGCCCGCCGGACAACGCGGCGGGTCGCCGGTTCAGATACTCGGTCAGGCCAAGCAGATCCGCCGCCTCCTCCACCCGCGCCGCCTTGTCAGCCTTGTCCAGCTTTGCTGTATAAAGCCCGATGCCAATATTCTCGCGTACCGTCATATGCGGGTAGATTGCATAATTCTGGAACACCATCGCAATGTTACGGCTCTTCGGGTCGAGGTCGTTGACCACCCGGTCGCCGATCCGGACCTCCCCGCTCGACACCTCCTCCAGCCCCGCGATCATCCGCAGCGTGGTCGACTTGCCGCAGCCGGACGGTCCGACGAAGACGACGAATTCGCCGTCCGCGATGTCGAGGTCAATGCCATGGATGACCTCGGCCTTGCCGTAAGTCTTGACGAGGTTCCTGAGTGCGATCGTCGCCATCATCCGGTCTCCAACAGGGTCGAGAAAGCGGCGTCGAGTTTTGCCGCCGCCGCCGTATCGCGCGCCGCGAACGCCAAGGCCCGCCCGGAGAAACCTGACAGGGCATCGTCATAAGCCGCCAGTGCCTCGACCATCGGTTCCGGCGCGGGCCCGCCGAACCGCGTCCGCACGGCAACGAAATGCTCCGGCGATACCGCCTCGCGAAACGCCGCCGCGTCGAGAATCGGGACATGGCCGGTAGCCGCGGCGAACGCCTCCGCGAAGGCGACAAAACTGGACGGCAGGTCACTTCCATCCGTAACCACGGCGCGGGCCGTCTGCGCTGCGATCTCGTGCGCCTGCCGGAACGACAGCCCCTCGCGCCGCACAAGAGTATCGGCAAGCTCGGTGACAGTGATGCAGGACCGTCGGATATTCTCCGCCACACGGGCGCAATCGACCTGGATCGCTGGAATGAACGCGGCAAGCAGGTCGAGCACGCGACCGCCGCTGGCAAAGGCACCGTAGCCCGCCTCCTGACTTTCGCCCTCACTGTCGTTCATGTCGGTGAAGGGCGTGTTGTGCATGATGTCCCGCATCGTCCGCGCCCGCCCGACCGTCTGGCTCGACAGATGGCGCATATGCTCGATGGGCACCGGATTGCGCTTCTGCGGCATGATGGAGGAGACCTGCACAAAGGAGTTGGGGACGTAGATCTGCCCGACCTCGAATGCGGACCAGAATTGGAGATCCTGGATCAGGCGCCCCAGATGCAGGAACAGCAGCTCAATGCCGGCATAGGTGCCGGTGATGTAATCCACCGCCGCGATGCAGCCGTAGGAATTGCGTTGCGGCGCGGCGAAACCCAGCAGATCCGCCACCCGCGCGCGGTCGATGGGAAAGCCCGACGTGGTGATCGCGGCGGCCCCCATCGAGCAGAGGTCGCAGGTTGCTCGCTCGCGCTCCAGCCGCGCGATGTCCCGGATCAGGATTTCGATAGCCGCCGAAAGATAATGGCCTAGCGTCGTCGGCTGCGCCGGTTGCCCGTGGGTGTAGGCGACGATGATCGTGCCCACCTCCCGCCGCGCGGTGTCGATCATCGCCGTCAGCAGCGCGCGGGCCTGCGCGAGAAGCCCGTCAAGACAGCGCTTGAGCGCGATCTTGAAGAGCGTATGGTCTATATCGTTACGCGACCGCGCCGTGTGCAGACGACCGGCGACGTCGGGCCCGAGGCGTATCTTCAACTTCGCTTCGACAAGGAAGAACCAGTCCTCCACCTCGCCGGTATACACGGCCGCGCCGGGATCGACCTCCGCGTCGATGGAGATGAGCGCACGGGCGATCTTGTTCGCGACCTCGCACGGCAGGATGCCGGTCTCCGCCAGCATCACCAGATGCGCCCGGTCGATGCGCCGGAATCCGTCGGAGTGATGCATACGCGCCCCGTCGAAAAGCGGCGCCAGGACCGTCTCGCGATAGACCGGATCGGGGAATGTCGTTTCGTCGGCTTCGCGCGGATTTTTCATCCCTTGAGGCCCGCGAGCATCACGCCGCGCACGATGAACCTTTGCAGCAGGAGGAACACGACCAGCGTCGGGATCGTGGCCAGCGCGGCGCCCGTCATGATCATCTCCCACCTGATCGCCTGTTCCACGGCGAAGCTCGTGAGGCCGATGGGCAACGTGTAGAGTTTCTTGCTCGTCGTCACGATCAACGGCCAGAAGAAGGCGGTCCAGTTCCCGAGGAAGGTGAAGATCGCCAGCGCCGACAAGGCGGGCGTCACCAGTGGCATGGCGATCCGCCACCAGATGACGAACTCGTTCATCCCGTCGATCCGCGCCGCCTCGAGGAAATCGTCGGGGACGGTCTCGAAGAACTGCTTCATCAGGAACGTCCCGAACGCGGTCATCATGCCGGGGAACATGATGCCCCAATAGGTGTCAAGCCAGCCGAACTGCGCCGACATCAGATACCACGGGATCACAAGCATCTCTGTCGGGATCATCAGAGTGGACAGGATTGCGATGAACACGAAGCGGCGGCCCCGGAAGCGGAATTTGGCGAGGGTGTATCCGACGAGGCTGTCAAAAAAAAGGTTCGAGACCGTCACCGAAATCGCGACGATGGAGGAGTTGACGAACCAGCGCAGGAAGTCGCCCGTCGAAAGCACCTCGACGTAGTTCGCCAGCGTCGGCTGCGCCGGGATCAGGCGCAGGTCGTAGATCTGCCCTGCCGTCTTAAGCGAGGTCGAGAACATGAACAGCAGCGGCGTGACCATCAGGACCCCGCCGATGAACAGCACCGTCCACAGCACGATTGGTCCCGGCCGGATCCGCGACACCGGCAGGATCGGCGTCTTGGCGACGGCACTCATGCGCGATCCCTCAAAAGCCAGAGTTGTAACAGCGAAACGATCAACAGGACCGTGAAGAGCACCACGGTCTGTGCCGCCGCATAGCCCATGTCGTAGGATGAGAACGCGGTCTGATAGATCAGCAGGACCAGCGGCTTGGTGCTCCCGAGCGGTCCGCCGGGATCGTTCGTTGTCATGTTGTAGACCTGATCGAAGATCCGCAGAAACGCGATGGAGGCGAAAACGACGAGGAAGATCGTCGTCGGCTTCAGCAATGGCAGCGTGATCTTCCGCAGGATCGCTCCTTCGCCGAGCCCGTCGATCCGCGCGGCCTCGTAATAGGTGTCGGGAATGGCCCGCAGCCCAGCCATGAAGATGATGATCTGGAATCCGAGACCTGCCCAGATCGCCGTGACCATGATCGACGGCAGGGCCCATGTCGTGGATTGGAGGAAGTCGAACTGCGCGATCCCCATCTGACCTAGGGCGGAGTTGATGATGCCGGTCGGCGCGGGCTGATAGAACCAGCGCCAGACCCAGGCCATCGCCGCTGCGGTGGTGATGTAGGGCATGAAGTAGAGCGCGCGCAGGAAAGCGTGGCCGAACGTAACCTTGTCGAGGAAATAGGCGATGGCGAAGGCCAGCAGCAGGCTGATCGGCGTGCCGAAGACGAGATAGGCGAAAGTGTTGCGGAACACGTGCCAGAAGCCCGGATCCGCGAACATCCGACGGTAGTTCTCCAATCCGATGAACTTCGGCGTCGACATCAGGTCCCAGTCTGTCAGCGACAGCCGGAAAGCGTCAAAGGTCGGGTAAAACCGGATGACGCCGTAGAACAGGACCGGCAAGGCAAGGAACGTCCAGACCCACAGGCCTGTCCGCATCCGCATCGACAGACGGCGTCCATTCGCGGGGCTCGTCATCGCCGTGGTCTCCGCCTCCGTCGGATGTGCCATGCCGTCCTCCTCCGCCCGGACGCCGCACGGACGATTGTCCGCACGGCAAGGCAAGCACCCTACTTCCGGGCGTCGTCGATGATCGCCTGCTCCTGTTTCGCCGCCTCAGCCACGGAATCGGCGGGCGACTGACCCTGGAGGAAGACCCGGTTTGCCATGTCCATGGCGACCTGCCGCTGTGCCGCCTCGTCCACGAAAAGCGTGGTATGCGCGTATTCCAGCGCCTTGAGAAACGGCGCATAGATCGGGTCGGCCAGATTTTCTGGCGTCATCGCGACCGCGCGCCGCGCCGGAAGTTCACCCACCGTCTTGAGCCAGATTTCCATCGCTTCAGGGGAGGACACGTATTTCAGGAACTTGATGGATGCGTCCAGCTTCTCGCCCTCAACCTTGCCGCCGATGGCATTGGCGAAGTAGCTGGCGTAGTTCGAACGCATCCCGTCCGCATTGGCTGGAAGCTCCGCCACGCCCCACTCGAAATCCTTGATCGAGCTGAACGAGCCGAGCCGGAACGTGCCGTCTATGGTCATCGCCGCACGGCCCGCGCGGAACGCGGCCTGCCCCTCGTCCATGAACCCGGAGGCGCCGATCCCTTCGGATGTCTGCATGTCGGTGTAATATTTCAGCGCCGCGACACCGGCCGGACTGTCATAGGTTACCTTGGTGTAATCGGCGTTGTACGGCTCACCGCCCATCTGCCTCACCAGAACCTCGCGCCACCACTGGTGGTCCTGCCCGGCCATGTCGAGTGTTATGCCGACGGTCGAGAAATTGCCTGCTGCATCCTTCTTCGCCAGCTTCTCTCCATCGGCGACCAGCGCGTCGAGCGTCGCGGGCGGGCCGTCGATCCCGGCCTCCTCGAAGAGCTTCTTGTTCCAGAACAGCGCCAGCGAGCGCACGGCCGTCGGCAAGCCGTAATACTTGCCGTCCCGGCTCATCGCCGAGACGATCGGGAAGAACTCGCTCTCGATCTGGGCGCTCGGGAACTGGTCCACCGGCAGTGGCTGGATCTGACCACCGGCGATGAACTTGTCCGCCCAGCCGTAGAACAGCTGCATGACATCGGGGCCCTTGCCCGCCATGTTCGCCGCGACGATCCGGGTTTGGTAGTCGGCATAGGGAAACGTCACCTGCTTGACGGTGATGTCGGGATTGGCGGCCTCGAACTTCGCGATCAGCTCGTTCATCGCGGTGACGCGGGATTCGTAGATATATTGCCAGTATTCTATCTCGACCGCCTGCGCGGCACTTGCAGCGCCCAGCAGGGCTATCGCGGAAATCCCCGCCATCAGGATGCGCTTGTGCATGTCGTCCTCCCTAGGGTTCCCGCGACCTGCGGGCTGTGAATGGTCAAATGTCCGCAATCTGACCTGCAGCTTTCCTCACGCAAGCCTCCACTCGGGAAGGGCTCCGTGTCAATACTGTAAGTTAGTTGTCTTATTGCGCAGCGATGGCCATGCTCGTCGTGTTCGACGGACGCAATTCCCGGATAGTTCGAGATGAAGAAGCAGACCCAGCCCTCCGACGGCTCGGCGCGTGCCGGATCGCGGAGCGTCCGTGGCAAGAACCCGGGCCGCAGCCGCGCGCATAACCGCCGTGTCGTCCTCGACCTGCTGCGGTCGCAGGGGCAACTGGGTCGTCGCGATCTTGCGGACCGGACGCAGCTCTCGCTTCAGGCCATAACCAAGATCGTCGAGGACCTGATGCAGGATGGCCTGTTGGTCGCGCGGGATCGTCGCCGTGGCAGCCGCGGTCAACCGCCCCTGCAATACGCGCTCGACCCGGCCGGCGCCTTCACCATCGGAATCGAACTGGCCGTCACCCGGATGGTCATCACTGTCGTCGATCTCGGTGGCGCAGTCCGCTTTCAGGAGATCCGGACGCTCGGATCACTCGATCCGGCGCTGCTGATCCCGCTCATGGCCGCGGAGGTGACGGCCTTGCGCGGCCTCCATCCGGGCAAACTCATCGGCGTCGGTCTCGTCATGCCTAGCCCGTTCGAGTTCGATGGCCTTTCGGTCAACGGCCCGACGACCCTGACCGGCTGGGCCGGCATCGACGTCGCGGCGGATCTCTCCGCCCGCCTCGGTATCCCCGTCGAGCTTGAGAACGACGCGAACGCCGCCGCCATCGGTGAGACGCTGCTCGGGGTCGGTCGAACCCTTGGCGATTTTGCGGTAATCTATTTCGGCACGGGCCTTGGCCTCGGCATCGTCGCTGACGACACGCTCGTGCGTGGCGCTTTTGGAAATGCGGGCGAGATCGGCCATATCGTCGTCGTTCCCGGCGGGCGCCCCTGCACCTGCGGCCAGTCCGGATGCCTCGAACGATACGCCTCCCCACATTCACTGCGTGAGTGGCTGGATGCGTGCGGGGTGCCGTCCGGTTTCGACGATCTCGCCCGATTGATGACCGAAAGGGATGTCGCGCTGCTCGATTGGATCTGCGAGGCCGCGAGTCACCTGTCGCCGGTGGTTGCGATGCTCGAGAACATCCTTGACCCGCAGACGATCGTATTCTCGGGCAATCTGCCCGACACCCTGCTCGACGCGCTCATCGCCGGGCTCACGCTCGCCCCAAGCGTCTCCCACCACGACCAGCGATCCGTCGCCCGCGTGATCCGCGGCCATGCCGGCCAGATCACCGCCTCCCTCGGCGCCGCGGCCCTGCCGCTGCATACCGCCATAACGCCGCGCTTGGACCTTGCCGACGCCGCACCCATCCCCATCCTGCCCGACGGAGCTACGCCATGACGCCTCAAGACCGCCTCGCCCGCGACGAAGCCGCGCCCGCCCTCGTTCGTTTGCACCGCGCCCTTTCGCGTCTTGGGTCGGTCCTGACCGTGATGAATACCGGCGCTCATCCCGATGACGAACAGAGCGGCCTGCTCGCCTGGCTTCGATTCGGCATCGGGATGCGGGTGATCGTGGCCTGCTCAACCCGTGGCGAGGGTGGCCAGAACCACCTCGGTCCGGAACGCGGCGGCGCGCTCGGCCTGCTCCGCTCGCGCGAGATGGAGGAAGCCGCGCGGGTGCTCGACTGCGACGTGGTCTGGCTCGGGCACGGGCCAGATGATCCGGTCCACGATTTCGGCTTCTCCAAAGACGGCGATGCCACCTTCGCCCGCTGGGGCGAGGACCGCGTGGTCGAACGGATGGTGCGCGCCTATCGGACCGAGCGGCCCGACATCGTGATCCCCACCTTCCTCGACGTGCCCGGCCAGCACGGCCACCACTGTGCGATGACCCGCGCCGCACGGGCCGCGCTTCCGCTCGCCGCCGATCCGTCCGCTTACCCGGACCACATGGAGGCCGGGCTGCGACCCTGGACCGTCGCCAAGTTATACCTCCCCGCCTGGTCCGGCGGCGGCACGTATGACGACGAGATCCCACCCCCTTCGACGACCCTGCAGGAGACGGCCACGGGCCGTGATACGGCGACCGGAGCCGACTACGCCCGCATTGGCGAGTGGTCCCGTCTCCGGCACGCCTCGCAGGGCATGGGGCATTGGTCCGACGATCCCCGGACGCAGTGGAACCTCCATTTGGTCGACGGCGCAGACGAACGCAGCATCGCGGACGGTCTGCCGGTGTCGCTCCGCGACCTCGCGATCCGCTTGCCCGCGGCGTGCAAGACCCTGACCGAAGCCGCTGATCGCACCGAAGCCGCCCGGACTGCCTTCCCCGACCGTGCAGCCATCGTGACACATCTTGCCGCAGCCGATGCAGCGCTGGAGCAGGCGGAAACCACCCTGGCCCCGGACCCGGGGATGAACGCCGCACACGGTCACCGCATCTGCGCGCAGCGCCGTGCCGTGCAGGCCGCGATGGTCGAAGCCGCCGGCATCTCCCCCGAGATACGGATCGACCCTCCGACGCTCACGCCCGGACAAACCGGACGGATCGACATCCGCCTGCCGCCGCCCTGCGTCGACGGAGTGGACAACCTGTCCATCACACCCGCCCTCCCCGCAGGTATCAGGGCGACGCAAACAGCGTTGACGCCGGGCAGCCTCCACCACATCGACGCCACCGCTGCCGCCGACGCAGACTGTTCGCAACCCTTCGCACCCGGATGGACGGCGCTCGGCGGCAATCAAGGCGGCTCCGTCACACTTCATGCCGACATCGGCGGGCGCAAGATAAGCGCAGCCTTCGATCTTGAAACGCCCCTCGCAATCCTGCCCAAGTCCACCTTAGACGCGCGCCCCGACGCCTTCATCCGCCGCCGCAACGCGCCGGCCGAACCGCTCGCTTTCCGTCTCGGCGGCGATCTGACCGGGCTCGACCTCACGCTGCCCAATGGCTGGCACATCACGCGCAAGGGTCCGGACGCATGGCTCCGCGCGCCGGCCCACCCGGCCCCCGGCCTCGCGAAGATCACCGCATCCTTCGACGGTCGTCCCGCGATGCGACGCTCGACAGTCTCGTATCCGCATATCGGCACAGTTGAATACCTCGAGCCCGCCGAGATCCGCATCCTCCATCTTGACCTCGACCTGCCGCAAGATGCGCGGATCGGCTGGATCGGCGGCGGAAGCGACCGCACGGACATATGGATGCGGCGCGTGGGTCTGCATGTCACGGATCTCGACCGCATCGGACCCGCCACCGACCTTTCGGCCTTCACGACGCTCGTGATCGGCGTCGTCGCGCTCGATACGCGGCCGGATGTGCTGGCCAACCTCCCCGCGATCCATGCCTTCGTGGTGGCAGGCGGCAATCTCGTCACTCTCTACCAGCGCCCCGATGCCGGATGGGATCCAGGCTCCGTGCCACCGAAAAGACTGGTGGTGGGCACGCCCTCCCTGCGCTGGCGCGTGACCGATCCGGCGGCGGATGTCACGCCGCTCGATCCGGACCACCCGGTTCTGAACCTGCCCAATCGCATCGGCCCGCAAGACTGGGCCGGTTGGGACAAGGAGCGCGGCCTCTACTTCGCCTCGGAATGGGATGCTGCCTACAAACCCTTGATCTTGCTTTCCGATCCGGGAGAATTGGCGCTCGAAGGCGCCCTGGTCTCGGCAAGGATCGGCGCGGGGCGCCACACGCATGTCGCGCTCTCGCTCCATCATCAGCTCGACCGGATGGTGCCCGGCGCGTTCCGCCTGCTCGCCAATCTTGTCCGCCCGGAACGCTGATTCGCGACGAGCATCCATCAGGCGTTGTTGCAAGACTCTGATGACGGACAATTTATATCGTGAATTTACGCGCTTAGGCATGCGGTACAAACCAGCACATAGGTTGCACAAATCGCTGGGGATTTCGGGCGTAATTCCAAGGTGTTGGTTGGCCTGCATGAGCAAACCCACGCCCCCGACTTACCACACGACGAACTGGCGGTCCTACAATGCCGCCCTGAAGCAGCGTGGTTCGCTGCAGGTATGATTTGACCCAGAGGCGGTATGGCTGGCTGAGCTGAGCGCAAGGCGGGGCCGCCCGGCCACGTTTGCCGAACGACGAGGGTCAGCAAACAGTCCGGGGGATTTGTGCATGAAGACCGCGATCCAGACATGACTGACATTGAACGCGCTTTTCGGTCTGCCTCTTCGTCAGGCGACCGTGCTGGCCGACGACGGCGCTGACAGAGAACCGGCTCGAGCTGGTCCTTCAGAACGACCTGACCCGGTCCGACAGCCACGCCGAGCGGCGCGCTGAACATGGTCGATCGTCATTCCCCCGGATCGACCCTGCGACTGACACGCGGATGTGATCGCAGAGAAATAAGGTAGCCGGTGCCGCGAACATTGTGCGACACCGCGCCGATCCATAAAAAGGGCCGGACGACCAGCGAAGACCTTTGAGCGGCTGATCCGAAGGTGGCATGGTCAGGGTGCGATCCATAACCAATGCCGACAGGCGGCAGGCCCACTTCTCGGTGCCGCGACGCGCGAACGGTGCCATGTTTAGCGAAACGGACGCCGTTGCGGCTTCGCCTGACTGATCCGCGCGGGAAAACCGGAGATACCCAATGCCCATTTACCTTTGCAACGCCTGCGGGACATCCTTTCCCGAAAGCGGACGTCCGCCCGACGCCTGCCCGATCTGTGAAGACGAACGTCAGTTCGTGCCCGCCAGTGGACAGGCCTGGACGACGGCCGACGATCTTGCCGCAAGTCATTCCAACCTCTGGCAACGCCATGAACCGGGCCTGTTCGAGATCAGGACCCGACCCGGCTTCGGGATCGGTCAGCGCGCCTTCCTGCTCAGGACGCCGACGGGCAACATCCTGTGGGATTGCATCGCCCTCCTGGACCCTGCGACGAAAGAGATCATCCACGCGCTTGGCGGGATCAAGGCTATCGCAATCTCGCATCCCCATTTCTACACCACCATGCAGGACTGGGCCCAGGCTTTCGACGCGCCTGTGTATCTTCATGCGCTCGACCGCGAATGGGTGATGCGGCCGGGTGACAGGCTGACCTTCTGGGACGGTGACACCCACGAGATCGGCGACGGTCTTACCCTGCTGCGGCTGGGTGGCCATTTTCCCGGTAGCATGACGCTTCATTGGCGGGACGGCGCAGATGGCCGGGGCGCTCTTCTGAGTGGAGATACCGTTCAGGTTGCCGCTGACACTGCCCGTGTCTCTTTCATGTGGAGCTATCCGAACATGCTGCCACTTCCGGCGGCGACGGTTCGGCGCATGGGTGACATGCTCGAGAGGTGGGATTTCGACCGCATCTACGGTGCCTTCGATGGCAAGACCGTCCCGTCTGGCGCAAAACAGACCGTCAGGAACTCCGTATCGCGATATGTCGAACTGCTTGACGGCAAGCGGGGCTGACGGTTGGCCAGCCCCACCCGCACAAGCTTCGGCGGCTTGCGCGACAGCATCCCCGCCCAGCCATGTGCCGGGGCACACCGTCTGATGATCACCCTTTTGGCACCGATGATCAGCAGCCGTCGCAAGGACCACTCTCCCATACGGGTAGTGGCCCGAGGCGCTGCTTGCCGTCCGTGGCATGCTGCCATGGCACCAGACCAAGCCAAGTTGCAAAATCGCGCCCCTTTCGGAGTGTCTCGGGAAGCGTAGCCAGGACCGCGACGGCCGTGGCGATCAGCGGATCGATACCCGGGCCGTCATCAGCCGTCGCGCCACGTCATTCTCCCGGGCCCGGCGGGCGATCTCCGCGTCGAGCTTCCCGATCTCCGCCTTCAGATAGGAGAGCGCCGCAACCAGCACCTTGAGCGTGGAAATGGCATCGGCAAGCATTTCGCTTTCCGGGTCTTCGACGATGGTGATCAACTTCGAGGCGTTGGCCGCTCCTTGAGGCACAACCTGTTCGAACTCCCTCAGTTGGCGAGGTAGGGCGTTGATCGCTTGCGTCCGCCGCCGGATGAGAAGCTCTCGCACGCGGAAGACCATGGCCGCACTCTGACCCTCCTCGTCTTATGAATCGGGCGGTTCCCGGGGGTAGACGGAAGCCACTTCCCCCCACGCCATTGATGCGGGCAGTGGCGGCGGTCGGATCGTGTCCTCCCTGGTCTCGCAGGACAGCGAGTGAGCAAGGTCGACTGCCGTTTTCACCATGGGCCTGAACCGCTGACCGGCAGGCGATTGCACAGCAATCTGCTGAGAGGTGGATACGTGGGCTTGAGCCATGCATGACAAGGACAGGATTGGCGAAGACGACCGAGCTCACGGTTGGCATCGACATATCAAATTGCCGAGGCCAGCGGCGAGCGCGCCAGGACAGATGCTGCTGCTGCGCATCCTGGCACGCCTGGTGGCGGCACTTGCCTTGGAACCGGATGCGCCAATTTCGGAGACGCAACATGGTCCAAGGGATTTGCAGGTGGCGCGGACCGGTCTGGTCAAGAAGCGCACCCGCCTGCGCAACCGGGGCCATGTTCAAAGCGACGCCGGTCTGACGCGCCAGACCAAGACGAGGCTGGCTTTGGTCGAGCGCCAGATCGCGGAGCCGAAGGCAGAGATTGCCAGGCGCATCGCCGAGGACAAACCTGTCGCGCGCAACCGCGAGATTCTGTGCTCCATTCCCGGTCTCGGCCCGATCGCCGCAGCGCTGATCCTTACTTTCCCGCCTGAAACCGGGCCCGCCTGAAACCGGGCCGCCCAAGAACCCAGCCCGCCTGAAATCGGGCGCTGGAGCGAAAGCAGGCCGGAAGCCTCACAGGGCTCGTCCCCAACAACCGGGAATCCGGTTAGTGGAAAGGCAAATCGTTCATCAGCGGCGGACGCAAACCCTTGCGCGATGCGCTTTACATGCCCGCCCTCAGGGCCATGGGCTTCAACCCTGGCGCTGATCGAGACCGTGGAGATGAGCTGGTTTACCGGCGACCGGGTGACGTCGGATCGGCTGGCCTTGTGGATCGCCTTGCGGCTGTCAGGGATCCAGGAGGATGCCCGGGCTCTGGCCCGCGTGGGTTGGGCGGTCCGGCGGTTGACGGGCGGTCCCGGGCCGGAGGCGGGTCTGGCGGAGTTC
>JBBSVE010000076.1:0-14938 GCA_038233815.1 Rhodobacterales bacterium | reverse complement strand
CATCGCCATTGCCCGCAGACTGGTCACCATCGCAAACGCGATCCTGAAAACGGGCGTCCCATGGCAACAAAACCCGGTCACGTAAACACAGTTGCTAGGCGCTCCACTGGCTGCCGACAAAGTGATGTGTCTCCAGCGTATGGCTGTTCCGCGCATCGTCATCGTCGGGACTGGCCTGAAACAGCGTGTGGAACACTCCTGAAACTGAAGCACACGGCGGTCCATGATCGAGTAAGTCATTAAGTTACAAAGCTAAATCGGGTAATTAAAAAGATAAATCGGGATGGTCGGAGCGAGAGGATTCGAACCTCCGACCCCCTGCTCCCGAAGCAGGTGCGCTACCAGACTGCGCTACGCTCCGACCGTGAGCTGGGGGGTAGCGGGTCGGGGCGGGCTTTGCAAGAGGGGCCGTGGGGTCCTCTAGCGGGACGCCGTGCCACCCCGTCGCAGCATCACGCTGATCCGGGGCATGGTGCCGGTGTCGGGGCGGGACCGGGCCTCCAGCACCGGGCTGATGGAGGATTTCGCCCGGCCTTCACGCAGCACGATATAGACCCCGCTTGCAATGATGATGGTGGCCCCGATGAGCGTGGTGGCGTCCGGCATCTCGTGGAAGATGAGCGCGCCGTAGACCAGCGCCCAAAGCATCTGGCTGTATTGCATGGGTGCCACGATGATCGCCTCCGCCTGCCTGTAGGCGGAGATGATGCAGAGCGTGGCGCAGAAGCTGAAGAGCGCGATCACGCCCAGCATTCCCAGATGCAGCGCCGGCATCGGACGGTAGACGAACGGCAGCGCCGCCCCCATCACGACGAAATTGGCCAGCATCGGATAGAGCAGCAACACCGCCGCGCGTTCGTCCTTGCCGATCTTGCGCACGATCACCGAGGCTAGCGAGGAGGTGCAGGCCGCCGCCAGCGCCGCGAAATGGCCGAGTCCCAGATGGCCGCCCCCGGGGCGGAGCACGACGAGCACACCCACCAGCCCCACGACGATGGCGATGCCGCGCCGGATGCCCACCTTCTCCCCCAGGATCGGAATCGCGAGGAGCGTGATGATAAGCGGGCTGGCAAAAAGGAATGCGTAGGTGTCGGCCATCGGCAGAACGGAAAAGGCGTAGAAAGCGCACACGCCCGTGGCGACGGCGGCGGTGGTGCGGACCGCCGTCCACCACGGATGGCGCGGACGCAGGTTGCCGTCGGTCCGGTCCCGGATCAGCAGCATGGTGACGAGCGGGAACCCGAGGAGCACCGAGAAGAAGATGATCTGGAACGGCGCGTAATGCTGGCCCAGAAACTTCACGATCACGTCATGGGTGGAGTAGATCGCGAACGAGCCGAGGGCTGTCAGCGCGCCGCGCGCAGAAGAACTGGGTAGGGGCATCGGGCGGCTCTGATCTGGGATCGTCCCGTTCTGGCCCGGTGGGGCGGGAACTTCAAGGGCATGCACACCCTGAGCGGGATCAGTTCGCAGGGTTCGCACGCCAAGGTCGAACAGGCCGCGCCGGAACAGCGCCTCCGCCTTGTCGACGGACTGCCCCGGGTCAGATATGCTGGCGAGATCGTGTCCGCGCGGGGGACGGTATTCGGAGGGAAGCTCGTGTCCGGCATCATCAGGCTCAGGATTTCGGACGGGGGCGGCGGGGCGGACATCCGGCGGGATCTCCCCGCGTTCCTGGGGAGCGCCCGGTGACACAAGCCCTCGATGCACCGGAGGGACGCGGCAGACGTTTTTCAACAGGCCGGGTTCTGGGCGGGATCTCATGGGGAGGGGTCGCAGTCATCGCCTGCTGGGGTGCGCTGCGCGGGGACTGGCAACTGGCGTCGGTGTCGGCGGCGTGCATGGGGCTTGCACTATTGCCCAAGGCCTACACGGCCGCGTCGGACATGGTATTTCCGACCGGTGTCTGCACCGGCATCCTGATCTTCAACGCGGCGGCTCTGCTCGCGGGGGAACTCGGCGGGCTCTATACTACCTCGTTCTGGTGGGACGTGGGGCTCCACACCACTGCGGGGGCGGTGCTTGCGGTCATGGGCATGGCGCTGGGGATGACGGCGACGGGGGGGGCGCGGCCGGCGAAGGTGCCGCTGCGGGTGCTGGCGATCCTCGCGGTCGGGTTCGCGATGATGGTGGGCGCCATGTGGGAGCTGTTCGAGTTTTCCATCGACGCCCTCTTTGGCACCCACGCCCAGCGGTCCGGTCTGCCCGACACGATGGGGGACGAGCTGTCGAACCTGATCGGCGCGGTTGTCGGCGCGGTGGCAGGGCATGCCCGGATCGCGCGGGGCGCGCGCTGGCCGCTCGCGGGACTGCTTGGGCGCTTCATGGCGGCAAACCCCGCGCTATACCCCGATCTGGAGGAGCATCCGGGCGGCCCGCTCCCCTGACAGGACCGCGCCTTCCAGCGTCGCGGGCAGGCCGGTCGCGACATGGTCCCCCGCCAGCACGAGATTGCGCCAGCGCGTCCGCGTCCCGGGGCGAAGCGCCACGCCGTCGGGCGACTGGTCGAAGGTCGCGGCCCGCTCCCGCAAAAAGCGCGCGGGCGGCATATGGTCCGGCACGGCGCCGCCATGCGCGCGCACCGCCTGCGCCACATCGGCCCAGAGTGCGGCCAGCGCCGCCTCCCGATCCAGTCCGGCAATGGGCGAGGCCTCCATCGCGGACACGGTGACGGACACCACGTCGCCGCGCCGGAAGATCCATTGCGCGGCTCCGCCCAGAAGTGCCAGGATCGGTGGCAGGCCACTCTGCGGCAGCAGGAAATGCGCGTTGGCGATGGACAGGCCCGGACCGGGCAGCGCGATGTCGGGAAGCAGCCGCGTGAGCGCCTGCGGCGGCAGGGCCAGCACGACCGCATCCTCGGGGCCGATGGGCATGGGGCCGTCCCGGAGGTGGAGCGCGGTGACGTGTGCGCCCTCCACCTCGATCCCTTGCACCGGGCTGCGACGGTCCGGTGCTACGCCACGCCGCGCCAGAAGGGCCACCGCAGGCTCGATCAGCGCAGCACCGAGGCCGTGGGGCGCAAGCACTGGACGGCAGGCCACCGCGCCGCGCGCAAAGCTGCGCAGCATCACCGCCCGCATCAGGCCGGCATCGGCGGCCTCGGGTGCGGCATTCAGGACCGCGCGCGTCATCGGGTCCCAGAACCCGCGCCAGAGCGGTCCCCGGTCGGGCAGGACCGCAGCCACCGTCCGCCCGCGTCCGGCCAGTGCCAAGCGCAGCCCTTGCCGGCACACGCGCCCCAGCGTCACGCCGGGCGGGCGGGCGGCGGCGGCCACGGCCCCCAGCGGATGCGGCGCCATCCGCAGCGTCCAGCGCCGCCCACAGGCGAGGTCGAGGAACGGAAACGCCGCCTCCGCCATGACCTCCAGCGCGGCGCGGCCTCCGGTCCGGTCCGCCCAGCCCAGCACGGCGCGGTTCGCGGTCAGGATCAGATGGTTGCCATTGTCGATCCGCCGCCCGAGCACCGCATCGTCGCGCGACTGGCAGCGCCCGCCCGGCGAGGCCGATGCTTCCAGCAGCCGCACCTCGCGCCCCGCCGCCGACAGCGCCTCGGCCGCGACGAGGCCCGCGAGCCCCGCACCCACGATGACGGCGCGCCCCCCCAGATCAGCGCCCGCCGCTCATCGACGCGCCCATGGCGACGCGCCGCGTGCCATCGACGAGCTTGCCCAGACGGGAGCGGGGCGGCGGAGGGGCGGTCCAGTCGGCCTCCATCCGCGCAAGGAGATGCTCATAGGGCCCCATCATCAAGAGTGCGGGCAGCAGGCGCGCACGCGAATGGGCCGGGATTTCCACCGCCGCGTCGGCAAAGGCGGCGCGCGCCTCGGTCCCCAGTAGCGCGCGGGCGCGGGGCAGGGCGGGATGGCGGGTAACCGTGCGGGGGTCCGGCGGCAGGCCCGCCGCCTCAAGGACATGGATGGGCAGGTAGAGGCGACCGCGCGCGGCATCCTCCTCCACGTCGCGCAGGATGTTGGTGAGCTGTAAGCCCCGCGCCAGTGACAGGGCAAACCGCTCCGACGCCTCGCCCTGCCAGGCGCCGAAGCAACGCATGGAGAGCAGTCCGACCGACCCCGCGACCCGGCGAATATAGGCGGCAAGCTGGGTGTCCGAGGGCGCCACGACGGGTTCGGTATCCATCCGCATCCCGTCGACCAGCAGCAAAAACTCGGCCAGCGGCAGATCGAAGCTGTCGATGGCGCGGGCCAGTTCCGCGCCCACCGCCGTGCGCGGCTGGCCGCCGGAGGCGCGCACGGCCTCCTCCTCCCACGCGTCCAGTGCTGCGCCGCGTCGGGCCGGGGGCGTGCGAGCCTCCGCGTCGCCATCGACGATGTCGTCGACGATCCGGCAAAAGGCATAGACCGCGCGGATCGCCTGCCGGCGCTTGGGCGACAGGATCGCCATGGCAAAGGCGAACGACGACCCCGACCGGGCGACGATGCGCCGCACCTCGCGCCGGTCCGCGCGGGGACTATCCGAAAGCGCGCCGATCATCGGCCGCCCGGCAGGGTGGCGCGCAGACCGACAAGACCCGCGCGGACGAAATCCAGCTTCGACAGGGCAACGCGGCACGCCAGCGGATCGGTGCTGCGAAGCCTTGCCGCAAGCCGCCGGGCCAGCCACAGCGTCGTCGCCGCCTGACCGCGCAGACCCGGACTGCGGATCCGGCGCGGCAACGTCTCCGCCCGGTCGAGGTATCCGCCACAGGCATCGAGCGCCCGGTCCACGACCACCCTCAGCCCCGGCGTCAGTGCCGTCCGGCCAAGGTCCGCAGGGTCCGCCCCGGCCTCCGCGATCCAGTCGTGCGGCAGATAGACCCGTCCAAGGCCGATCCGATCCTCCCGCAGGTCCTGCAAATGGTTCAGGACCTGAAGCGCCGCGCACAGCGGGTCGGCCTCCCGGCGTAGCGTCGCCTCCTCACCGTAGAGGGCCAGCAGGAAACGACCCACGGGCACCGCCGACATCGCGCAATAAGCGTGAAGATCGGCCCATGTCCGGTAGATCGCACCGCGCGCATCCTGACGGAACGCGCCCAGAAGCGCACGGGCCTGGCCCGCGTCGGCGCCCAACGCATCGTGCAGACCTGCCTCCATCGCATCAAGCGCGGCGAGCTTTTGCGACGCCTCCATCCGGGGGTCGTCGGCCACATCGTCGGCGGCGCGGGCAAAGCGGTAGAAGGCGGCAACCCGGTGGCGCAAACGCGGTGCGACGAGACGGGTGAGCACGGGAAAATTCTCCGTCCCCGCGGTCCGGGTCGGGACCGCGTCGCGCTGGGGCAATCGTGCGAGCATCCGTGCTCCCGTCATGTTGACCGTGACATTCCCGGACACTGTCCTAGCTTTGGAGCGCGACCCGGATGGCCCGCTGCAGCCGCAGTCTACAGCCACCCGAACCGGCTTGACAGTCATTCTGACTTGACAGTCGTTCTAGGTCCAATCATCGACCGGGAAAGGGTCCGGACCATGCATCACGCTGCAATCACCAGAGACACACCGCTGCCGCGCATGCGGTGCCGGAGGGCGGCATGAAGGCGGGCGCCCCGCGCCGGGCCGTCGTCGTGGGCGCGGGACCGGGCGGACTCGCATCGGCGATCCTGCTGCGCGCCGCCGGGGCGGAGGTCACGGTGCTGGAGCGCGGCGACCGCGTCGGCGGTCGCACCGCGAGCTTCACGCAGGACGGCTTCACCTTCGACTACGGTCCGACCTTCTTTCTCTATCCGCAGGTGCTGCGCGAGATCTTTGGCGCGGCGGGTTTCGATTTCGATGCCGAGGTGCCGATGCAGCGGCTCGACCCGATGTATCGGCTGCAGTTCGACGACGGGCGAACCTTCGATGCCACGCCCGACATCGACCGGCTGACGGCGGAGGCCGCGCATTTGTCGCCCGCCGACGCGCCCAACGTGCGCCGTTATCTTGCGAACAATGCAGCGAAGTTCGACAGTTTCGTGCCGATCCTGCAGCGCCCGTTTCTGGGGATGCGCGACCTCATGCGAGCCGACATGGTGCGCGCGTTCCCGAAGCTGCGCCCCTGGGCCAGTGTGGACGGCCATCTGCGGCGCTGGTTTCGCGATTCTGACCTGCGGCTCGCGTTCAGCTTCCAGTCGAAATACCTCGGCATGTCGCCGTTCAAGTGCCCGTCGCTCTTCACCATCGTGGCGCATGTGGAATATGGCCACGGCGTGTTCCACCCGCTTGGCGGATGCAATGCGGTTCCGCGCGCGATGGCCCGCGTCGCCCGCCAGATGGGCGTCGATATCCGCCTGTCCGAACCGGCGGAGGAGATCGGCTTCGAGGGCCGCCGCGCCACATCGGTCCGCACCGCGCGCGGCACCATTCCCGCCGACGCCGTGGTGGTGAACGGCGATTTCGCCTCCACCATCCGAACGCTGATCCCGGACCGGCTGCGGCGTCGCTGGACCGACCGCAAGATCGATTCCAAGCAATATTCCTGTTCGACCTTCATGCTCTATCTGGGCATCGAAGGCAGGCTCGACGATCTGGCCCACCACACGATCTTCCTGTCCAACGATTACGCCAGGAACATTCAGGAGATCGACGAGGGTCTGGCACCCGAGGAGCCCACGATCTACGTCCAGAATGCCGGCGTGACCGATCCCACGCTGGCGCCGGAGGGGCATTCGACGCTCTATATCCTCGTGCCGACCGGCAACCTGCGCGGCAAGGTCGATTGGGCGGCAATCGCACCGGCTTACCGCGAAAAGGTGCTCGACCGTGTGTCGCGCCTTTCGGGACACGATATCCGCAAGCGCATTCGGACCGAACGGATGATCACCCCCGCCGACTGGGAGGCGCAGATGGGCATCTTCCGGGGCGCCACCTTCAACCTTGCGCATAATCTGGGCCAGATGCTGCATCTGCGTCCCCGGAACAGGTTCGAGGATGTCGACGGCGTCTATCTCACCGGCGGCGGCACGCATCCCGGTTCCGGCCTGCCAACAATCTTCGAGAGCGCCAAGATCGCGGCCAAGCTCGTGTCGCAGGATCTGGGGCTCGATGCGCTGGACTACAGTCCGAAGGACGATCGGCAGGAGGCATTGGCATGAGCAGCGTCGGCATCATCGGGGCGGGTCTTGGCGGCTTGGCCGCGGCCTGCACGCTCGCGGCACGCGGCCATCGCGTGACGCTGCTGGAGCGTAACGACTGGCTTGGCGGCAAGGCGGCGCTGCACGAGGACCGGGGTTATCGCTTCGACATGGGCCCCACGATCCTGACCATGCCGCGCGTGCTGGACCGGATCTTCCGCGAGGCGGGGCGCGAGTTGGCGGACCATCTCGACCTCCGGCGGCTCGACCCGCAGTGGCGGTGTTTCTACGACGACGGAACGGTGCTTGATTTGCGCGACGATCATGCCGCCTCGAAGGCGGAGATCGCGAAGCTTTCGCCCGACGCGGCCGAGGGGTTTGATCGGTTCATGACGGTGGCGGCGCGGCTGTCCGACGTATCGGACCGCTTCTTCTTCTGGCGCTCGGTCGAAGATCTGCGCGACACGATGAACCTTAAGCAGAACATGACGCTGTCGACCCTCAAGGATGTGCTGGCGCTGCGCATGCACCGGACCGTGGCGGGGCAGATCAAGCGCGACGTGAAGGACGCACGCGTGGCGCAGATGCTGGAGCATTTCATCCAGTATGTCGGCTCCTCGCCCTTGGCCTCGCCGGCGGTTCTCTGCGGCATTGCGCAGATGCAGTCGGCGGAGGGGGTCTGGTATCCAATGGGCGGCACCCGTGCCGTGCCGCTGGCACTGACCCGACTGGCGGAGGATCTGGGCGTCGATATCCGCACCGGCGTCGACGTCACCGGGATTGAGACCGACGCCCGTCGGGCCACCGCCGTCATGGCGGGCGGCGAGCGGATGGCGTTCGACCGGATCGTGTCCAACATGGACTCGGTGCGCACCTACCGTGAGTTGATCGGCGGCGACGTCTGGCGTGACTTCTCCAAGGGCCGCAAGCGTGAGGCTGCCTGTTCGGGCGTCGTGCTCTATCTCGGGCTCGACCGCGCCTACGAGCATCTGACGCACCACAATTTCGTCTTCTCCCGCGACCCGGAGGAGGAGTTCGCAGCGATCTACGACAAGGGCGTGCCCGCGCCCGACCCCACCGCCTATATCGCCGCACCGGCGCGCACCGACCCGGATGTGGCTCCGCCGGGGGGCGAGGCGCTCTACATCCTCGTCCACACCCCGCATCTTCATCCCGGTCAGGACTGGAAGGCGATGCTGCCTGACTACCGCCGCGTGATCCTCGACAAACTGGGCCGCACCGCGGGGATGGAGGATATCCAGTCCCGCATCGTGACCGAACGCGTGCTGACCCCGCAGGACATCCACGACCGCTACAACGTGCTCGACGGCGCGATTTACGGGCTGGCCTCACACGGGCGTGTTCTGGGCGCGTTCAAGCCCGGCAACCGGTCGCGTCAGGTGGAGGGGCTCTATCTCGCGGGCGGATCGGCGCATCCGGGGGCGGGGATGCCGATGGCGCTGATGTCGGGCTGGATCGCGGCGGACAGCCTCGATTCGGACGCACGCGCGAACGGTCCGGTGGCAGCGGAATGAACCGACCCGGGGGCGACCGCGACGATCCGGTCGCCCTCCGGTCCGAGGCGGCGACGCGGTTCTTCACCGGCGTCATGCGGCGCCAGATGCGGCGCAACTTCCGCGCCGTCCGGTTGTTGCGCCCGGGCCTGCCCGCACTGCCCCCCGGCCGGGCGCTGGTGCTTTACGCCAACCATCCGTCCTGGTGGGATCCTGCCTTCTTCATCTTCCTCTCCGCGATCCTGTTTCCGGGGCGTCCGTTCTTCGGCCCGATGGAGTCGACGGCGCTGGAGCGGTATCGCTTCATGCGCAAAATCGGCATCTTCGGGATCGAGCCAGGATCGGTTGCAGGAGCCGCGCGTCTGCTGCGCACGGGTCGCCATATCCTGTCCGACCCTCGCCACATCATCTGGCTGACAGCACAAGGCGCCTTCGCCGATCCACGCACGCCGGTCGTGCTGGAGCGCGGTCTCGCCCGCCTTCTGGCTCGCGCGCCGGACGTGGTGGCAATGCCGCTGGCGCTCGAATATCCGTTCTGGTCCGAAAAGCGGCCCGAGGCGCTCGCCGCCTTCGGCACCCCTATGATCGCCGCCGAGTCGAACGAGGAGAGGCTGGAGGCGGCGTTGCAGGAGGCTGCGGGTCGCCTCGCCGCCGGGGCCGCAGCGCGCGATCCGGCGGCATTCGAGACGCTTCTGGGCGGGCGCAACGGCGTCGGTGGGATCTATGGCGGCTGGTCGCGCCTGACGGCTGCCGTCACGGGCCGCGACTACCGCGACGAGCATCTGCCGGATGCGCGGGAATGATGGCGACGGTCCTTGTCGGGGCGGCGCTCGTGGCGCTGGTGCTGGCCGCGCTCTATGCGGTGATGACCGCGATCAACCTGTCGGTCTTTCGCGCGCCGGAGGTGGGGGCAGGGGGGGCCGCCGTCTCGGTCCTGATCCCCGCGCGCGACGAGGCGGCGAACATGCCCGGTGCCATCGCGGCGGCGCTGGCGCAGACCGGGGTCGCGGTGGAGGTCGTGATCCTCGACGACGGCTCCACCGATGCCACCGCTACCATCGTCGCGGCCGAGGCGGCGCGCGACCCCCGCGTGCGGCTGTTGCAGGGTGCAGCACTCCCCGCCGGGTGGAACGGCAAGCAGCATGCCTGCCACCAGCTCTCCCAGGCGGCCCGGCATCCGGTGTGGCTGTTCGTCGATGCGGACGTGCGCTTGGCCCCGGATGCGACGGCGCGGATGGGCTCAGAGATGGCGCGGGACGATCTGGATTTCGTCTCCGGCTTTCCGTGCCAGATCACGGGGTCGCTGGCCGAGGCGGTCGTCATACCGCAGATCCTCGTGGTGCTTCTGGGCTATCTGCCGCTCCGCATGGCGCGCACGTCGCCGTCGCCGGGTTTCGCCGCGGGCTGCGGTCAGTTGATGATGGTGCGCGCCGATGCCTATGCCAAGGCAGGCGGGCATGCCGCCTTCCGGCATTTGATGCACGACGGGCTGAATTTGCCGCGCAATATCCGGCAGTCGGGCGGGCGCACGGATATCGTGGACGCGACCCCGCTCGCGTCCTGCCGGATGTATGACAGCTGGGCCGGGATCTGGTCCGGCTTCACCAAGAACGCGACCGAGGGGATGGCCCGGCTTCCGGGGCTCCTCGTCTGGACGCTCCTTCTGTTCGGCGGGCACGTGGCGCCTTGGCTGCTGCTGGCGATAGCCGGGGTCGCGGGGAACGGGGTGGCCGCCGCCCTCTCCGCACTCGCCATCGTTCTGGTGCTCGCCGCGCGCATCGCCTTGGCCGTCCGCATGCGCCAGCCCGTGCTGTCGGTGCTGCTTCATCCCGTGGGTGTGTGCATCACGCTGGCGATCCAGTGGTCGGCGCTGGTGAGCGCGCGTCGCGGCGGGCGCACGACATGGCGCGGGCGGAGCTACGATTTCCAGTGACCGACCCCGCCCTCCCCTTTGGTGCCCTGCGCGCCGCTTTCAGCCTCGACACCGTGCCGCCGGTCCGCGCGCGCATCGCGCGGCTACGCACCCTTCGGACCGCGCTCCGCACCCGGCAGGCGGAGATCGTGGCGACCGTCTCGCAGGATTTCGGCCATCGTGCGGCGCTGGAGACGGAAGTGGCGGAGGTCGCCTTCACCTGCGACGCCATCCGCCACCTGATCCGCCGGTTGCCCGGCTGGGCGCGGCCCCGCATCGGCCATGTCCTGCGCCCCCTGCCCGGACGGACCGAGGTCTGGCGGGAGCCAAAGGGCGTCGTCGGCATCCTGTCGCCCTGGAACTATCCGGTGCAACTGGCGCTGTTGCCGCTGGCCACCGCCATCGCCGCCGGAAACCGCGTCCTGCTGAAACCGTCGGAGCGCACGCCCGCGACCGCCGCCTTGCTGGAGCGGTTGGTGGCCGAGGTCTTCCCCCCCGACGAGGTGCGCGTCATCGCCGGCGATGCGGCCGTGGCGAAGGCATTTGCGGCGTTGCCGTTCGACCATCTCTTCTTCACCGGCTCGACCGCGACCGGGCGGCTGGTGGCGGAGGCCGCGGCGCGCAACCTCACCCCGGTCACACTGGAACTCGGCGGCAAGAGCCCCTGCATCATGATGCCCGACGCGGACCCTGCCGTTCATGCGCCGCTCGTCGGCTGGGGGAAATGGTTCAGCGCCGGCCAGACCTGCGTAGCGCCGGATTATCTGCTGGTGCCGCGAGGCACGGGCCGGGCGTGGGCGGAGGCGCTTCTTGACGTGGCACGCGGGTTCCTGACCGATCCGCGCGACTATACCGCCCTCGTCGATCCGGCGCATGCCGCCCGCCTCGCCGCGATGCTGAAGGATGGCGGCGAAGTGCTGTCCACCGGACCCGGATTGCCAAACCGGATGCCGCCCACGGTGGTGCTGGACCCGCCCGAGACTGGCCCCCTCGCGGAGGAGGAGATCTTCGGCCCGATCCTGCCGATCCGCGAGTATGACATGCTTGACGAGACCGTGGCGCGGATCAACGGAGGCGACCCGCCATTGGCGCTCTATGCCTTCGGGCGCGACGCTGCGGCCGCGCGCGCCCACGTCGCGCGGATCCGGTCCGGCGGGGCGGCCGTGAACGGCACGATTCTGCATCTGGCGTTGCACGATCTGCCCTTTGGCGGCATCGGCACGTCGGGGATGGGCGCTTATCACGGCGACCGCGGCCTGCTGGCGTTCAGCCACGAACGCGCTGTCCTGACCGTGGCGCAGGGGCGATGGACAAGGGCGCTGGTGCCACCTTACGGGGACGTCGTGCGCCGTATCCTGTCCCGGATGTAGCGGTCAGAGCGCCGCGATGATCGCATCGCCCATCTCGGCGGTGGAGACCGGCTCCACGCCCTCCGCCCCCGCCAGATCTGCCGTGCGCAGGCCGTTTTCCAGCACCGTCTTCACCGCCGTCTCGACCCGCGTCGCATCCTCGCCCCTGTCGAACGAATAGCGCAGCGCCATCGCGAAGCTGAGGAACGAGGCGATCGGATTGGCCTTGCCCTGCCCCGCGATATCGGGGGCGGAGCCGTGCACTGGCTCGTAGAGCGCCTTCGGCCGGCCATTCGCACCCACCGCGCCGAGGCTCGCCGATGGCAGCATCCCGAGGCTGCCGGTCAGCATTGCGGCCAGATCGGACAGCAGATCGCCAAAGAGGTTGTCCGTCACGATCACGTCGAACTGCTTGGGCCAGCGCGTCAGCTGCATCGCCCCCGCGTCGGCATACATGTGCGTAAGCTCCACATCGGGATAATCCTCGTCATGGACCTTGGTGACCACCTCGCGCCAGAGGATGCCCGATTCCATCACGTTGGCCTTCTCCATCGAGCAGAGCCGGTTGCCGCGCTTTCGCGCAAGCTCGAAGGCAGAGCGGGCGACGCGGGCGATCTCGCTCTCGGTGTAGCGCTGGGTGTTGATTCCGACGCGCTCGTTGCCTTCGGTGAAGATGCCGCGCGGCTCGCCGAAATAGACGCCGGAGGTCAGTTCCCGCACGATCATTATGTCGAGGCCCGCCACCACCTCCCGCTTCAGGGAGGAATGGTCGGCCAGCGCGTCGAAACATTGCGCGGGACGGAGGTTGGAGTAGAGGTCCATCTCCTTGCGCAGGCGCAACAGCCCCCGCTCCGGCTTCAGGGAAAAGTCGAGCCCGTCATATTGCGGCCCCCCGACGGCACCGAGAAGGACCGCATCCACCGCCATCGCCTTCGCCATCGTGTCATCATGGAGCGGCGTTCCGTGGCGGTCGTAGGCGCAGCCGCCGACCAGATCCTCGGTCACGTCGAAGGTGACGCCGCGATGCTCGCCCATCCAGCGGATGACCTTCTTCACCTCCGCCATGACTTCGGGTCCGATGCCGTCTCCGGCGAGGATGAGGAGGGAGGGATTGGCCATGGGGATGCTCCTCTGCGGACGGGGTGCGCGAGGGGTAGCGGGTCGGGCGGGAGCGGTCAAGGCGGCGGCCTCACGGCACCATCAGGTCGACCGTGACAGGCCGGTGGCGCGAGGCGGTGACCAAAGTCTCCGCCAGCGGATCGCCCGCCTTTGGCCAGAGCACGGCGGCACCCGCCACGGTCAGATCGGCGGAGGGCAGCATATAGTCCACCCGCAGCCGCCCCGGTCCCTCTCTCGCGCTGAAATCGGCGGTGGCGAGCGCGGTCTCGCCCGAGGTGCCGCGCGGCGCGGGGTTCTGCAGCTTCGGGCTCGCCATCAGCGCCTCCAGCGCATCGGGGCGTCCGTCGCCTGCCACGGTGTCGAGGTTGGCCGTTCCCGCCAGCACGAACGGCGGTTCCGGCGCCGGCACGTCCAGATCGCCCGCCAGAAGCCGCAGCCAGAAGGCGGCCTCGTCATGGTTGCGCCGTCCGTTGCGATCCTCCGGCCCGTCGAACACCGGCGGCGTGGCGTGCCACAGAAGCAGCGTCAGCCGCCGCCCGTCCGGCAGCATCACCGGCAAGGCCCAGTGTGCGGTGGTCGACAGCCGCTGCACCGCCATCGCGCGCTCGTCGGCCCCCGGTGGCAGCAAAGCACCGGGCAGGTCGCGCCAGAGAAAGCCACTGAAATCCCGGAAGGCCGCCGTGTCGAACGGCAGGCGCGACAGCACCGCAAGCCCGCCTTCGCCGGAGAACCGGCCCCAGCCCTGCGCATCCCCCGGCCCGCCGAGCCGCCCGTCGCCGTCGAGATCGAGCCCGGTGGCAAGCCCGGTGTTGGGCCGTCGCGTGAACCGGTAGGGATAGGGGCTGCCTGCGCGGCCAAGCCGATCCGCGAAAGCCCCCAGCGCAATGCCGTCGTGATCGTAGTCGATCCCCGACAACACGAGGATATCGGCGTCCAGTTGCTTCGCCACCGACAGGACAGCCGCGAGCTGCGGGTCCTTGCCGCGCTGGATGTCCTGCAACAAAAGCCCCGGACCGCGGCGGTTCAGCTCTACATCCCAGTAGGCCACCCGCAGCGGGCCGGAGACGCAGGGCAGCGCCATCCAGAGGATCAGCGCACCCACCAGACCGACGGCCCGGCCGGGTCCGGCCACCCCGCGCGCTCGATCCGAAAGGTTCATTCGTGCAAAGTCCTTCGCAGCCACCCCCCGATGATGGCGCGAACGGTCCTAACGCTTGGTTAACGACATCTTCGAACCAGCGTCAGACCCAAGGGCGCGCGGCTGCGGTCGAGGTCTCGTAGCTGTCGATTGCGGCCGACTTCTCCATCGTGAGGCTGATGTCGTCGAGCCCGTTCAGGAGGCAGTGCTTGCGGTGCGGATCGACCTCGAAGGCAAAGACCTGCCCGTCCGAGGTGGTCACGGTCTGTGCCGGCAGATCCACGGTCATGCGCGCATTCTGGCCCTTCGACGCATCCTCCATCAGCGCATCGACCGCCTCCTTCGGCAGGACGATGGGGAGGATGCCGTTCTTGAAGCAGTTGTTGTAGAAGATATCCGCGAAGGACGTGGCGATCACCGCCCGGATGCCGAAGTCCCGAAGCGCCCAGGGGGCATGTTCGCGCGACGAGCCGCAGCCGAAATTGTCGCCCGCGACGATCACCTCGGCATGGCGCCAGGCCGGGCGGTTCAGCACGAACTCGGGGATCTCCGCGCCGTCCTGTGTGAACCGCATCTCGTCGAAGAGGTTCTTGCCCAGACCCGTTCGCGCGATGGTCTTCAGGAACTGCTTGGGGATGATCATGTCGGTGTCGATGTTGACGAGCGGCATGGGTGCGGCGATGCCGGTGAGGGTCGTGAAGCTGTCCATCGTGTCCTGATCCCTGAAGAAATCCGCGGAAACGCCTACAGGCAAAGCCATCGGGAGTCTACGGCGGTCTCAACCGGTCGTCGCAACACTCTGAGACAGGAGGTTGCAATGACGACGAAGAGACGCCGCTCGGATCGGGCGGGACGGAAGAAGTT
>JBBSVE010000075.1:0-14945 GCA_038233815.1 Rhodobacterales bacterium | reverse complement strand
TCTGACGGCGGGGCCTACCGGACCGCCTTGGCCAGCGCCTGATCGAGATCGGCGATCAGGTCTGCCGGGTCTTCGAGCCCGATCGACAGGCGCACCCGATCCGGCGGCGCACCGGCCGCCGTCTGCTGACTTTCCGACAGCTGCCGGTGCGTGGTGGAGGCGGGATGGATGATGAGGCTCCGTGTATCGCCGAGATTGGCCACATGGCTGAACAGCTCAAGCGCGCCCACGAGCCGGACGCAGGACTCATATCCACCCTTGACCGCCACCATGAACAACGCGCCCGCACCCTTCGGGCAAACCGCCTTGGCCCGCTCGAAATAGGGCGAGCTTTCGAGGCCCGCGTAGGTTACCGAGTCCACGCGGGGATCGGCCTCCAGCCAGCGCGCGACCGCGACAGCGTTGGCGACATGACGCTCCATTCGCAGGGACAGCGTCTCGATCCCCATCAGCGTGTAATGCGCGCCCTGCGGGTTCATCGTCATGCCGAGATCGCGCAGACCCACCGCGATCGAATGGAAGGTGAAGGCCATCGGGCCGAGGGCTGCATGGAAGTCGAGGCCGTGGTAGGCCGGCTCCGGTTCCGAAAGGCTCGGGAACTTGTCGGAGGCGGACCAATCGAAGGTGCCGCTGTCGACGATGCAGCCGCCGGTGACGGTGCCGTTGCCGGTCAGGTATTTCGTCGTGGAGTTGATGACCAGCGTGGCGCCATGCTCGATCGGGCGGCAGAGGTAAGGGGTCGCCGACGTGTTGTCCACGATCAGCGGCACGCCCACCCGGTCTGCGATGTCCGCCAGCGCCCGGATGTCGGTGACGTAGCCGCCGGGGTTGGCGATGCTCTCGCAGAAGATGGCGCGGGTGTCGCCGTCAACCGCCGCCTCGACCGCCGCCAGATCGTCGGTGTCGACGAAGGTGGCACTCCAGCCGAACTTGCGGATCGTGTTGGTGAACTGCTGCACCGTGCCGCCGTAGAGCCGCGTCGAGGCCACGATGTTGCGTCCCGGTGCCATCAGCGCAAACAGCGCCATGATCTGCGCCGCGTGGCCGGAGGAGCAGCAGACCGCCCCGGCCCCACCCTCCAACGCGCAGATCCTCTCCGCCAGCGCCGTGACCGTGGGATTGGTCAGGCGGGAATAGATATTGCCCACCTCCTCGAGGTTAAAAAGTCGAGCCGCGTGGTCGGCGTCACGGAAGACGAAGGCGGTGGTCTGGTAGATCGGCACCTGCCGCGCGCCCGTCGTTGGATCGGGTTTGGCGCCGGCATGGACCTGCAGCGTGTCGAAACCGAGTGCGGACGGGTCGGGCATGGATCTGATTTCCTTCGTGACAGGGTCTTTGCGTGACACGGTAGGCGAAAGCGCGTGTGGCGGCAATCGCACCGCGCGGGCGCCCGATCGGCAGATAACCGCGCATCGGAGTCCGCGCACGTTTCCGGACCGGGGATGTCCGGCTAAGAGCGGAGATAGGCAACCGAAGGGACGACACATGCGGAACGGCAGCGCGGGACGGGGTCTGGCACGCGGAATGGTCGCGGGATTGACGCTTCTGGCGCTCGGCGCATGCGGCTCTCCCGGTGCGGTTCTGGGATTCGGCGATGCCGAGGCCGCGTCGCCTGCGCGCCAGCTCAACGCGGGCGAAACGGCGCAGATGCGCAGCCTCATCAACAAATATGCCGACCTCTACGGCGTGCCGCGTCCGCTGGTCCACCGCATCGTGAAGCGTGAGAGCACCTACAATCCGGGCGCGCGCAACGGACCCTACATGGGTCTGATGCAGCTTTTGCCGCAGACCGCGCGCGGTATGGGCTATCATGGCGACGCGGGCGGGCTGCTGGACGCGGAGACCAACCTCCGCTTCGGCGTGAAATACCTGCGCGGCGCGTGGCTCCTGTCGCACGGCAGCGCCGACGCCGCAGAGGGCTGGTATTCGCGCGGCTATTACTACGAGGCCAAGCGGCGCGGCATGCTGGTGGAGACCGGGCTCCGCGGCGGCTGAGCCCCTGCCTATTCCTCAAGGCTCCACGTGATCGTGACGGATGCGCCGAGCGTCACCTCGCCCGCCTCCACCGGAACGGACGCGGTCTGCGCATCCGCCATGCGGAACATCGGCGGCGCGGGCGACCGTCCGCTCTCGCCGATCTCCTCGACCCGACCGAGCCTCACCCCGGCCGCCTCGGCGTAAAGTTCCGCCCGATGACGTGCATCGGCGACGGCGCGACGGCGCGCCTCGTCGGTCCGGGGTGCGGGGTCCGCCAGCCCGAAGGTGACACCGTTGAGCGTATTGGCCCCATCCTTCACCGCCGCGTCGAGCGTGGCGCCAAGGCTTTCCAGCGCGCGAACCCGGATCGTCACGGTGCTGCTGGCGGTATAGCCGTCGATCCGGCCCGCTTCTCCGTTCTGGCCGTAGATCATGTTCGGATTGAGCGACAGGTCCGAGGTCTGTAGATCGCGCGCCGCCACGCCTGCGGCCTTCAGCGTGGCGATAACCTGCGTCAGACGCTCCGACATGCTCGCCATCGCCGCACCCGCCGCGTCCGCCCGCGCAACAACACCGAGCGAGATCGTGGCCATGTCGGGTGCCGCCGCGACGTCCCCGGTTCCGGTCACGGTGATCCGGGCATGGGGCTGCGGCGGCGTCTGGGCCGCGAGAGGCTGGGCCAGCAGCGCGAGGAGAGGGGCGGCACGAAGCAGATGGCGCAGGCGCATGATGGATCCTTTCCGACGTTTCCCCATGATTTCAGCCGCCGGAGCGTCCGGCAAGCCCGTCCTCCTTGCCAAACAAAAAATCCGGCGTCCGGTGGCATGGCCCTTCTTTCCTTTTCTTCGGCGAAAACCTGCTATAATGAAAAAGGCCGGGAGCGCGGGACTCCCGCCCCCTCCGGCCCTTGTGCTAGACCCATGCTATGAAACCGAATTTTGCGCTCGACATCTCTGATACCTCCGTCGGTCTTTTGCACCGCGCGGTTGGCGGCTGGCTGGAAATCGGGCGCGCCGCGTTCGATGGACCCGATCTGGCCGAGGCGCTGGGGTTCCTGCGCGATTCCGCGCTTGGCCTCTCGCCGCACGGGATCACCACGAAGCTGATTCTGCCGTCGAGCCAAGTGCTCTACTGCGAGATCGAGGCGCCGGGACCGGGCAAGGCCGAACGGCACGCCCAGATCGCTGCAGGGCTCGAAGGGCGGACTCCCTATCCGGTTTCGGATCTGGTCTTTGACTGGTCGGGCCCGGGCCCGGTGGTGCAGGTCGCCGTGGTCTCGAAGGAAACGCTGGACGAGGCGGAGGCGTTTGGCGCGGTGCACCGGCTGAACCCACTCTCGTTCGTCGGCAGCCCCCCGGTGGGCGTGTTTGACGGCGAGCCTTGGTTCGGTCCGACGGCGATGGCCTCGACCCTGCTTCCGGCGGGTGAGACGGTGACCCGCGACCCCGAGCCGGTGCAGTCGGTCAACCGTGAGCCCGAGGAGGCGCCCACGCCCCCCGCCAGCCCAGAAACCGAAGTGGCACAGAGCGATCGTGCCGAAGCCGACCCGGACGCCGAGGTGGAGCGGATGCGCGCCGAGGCCGAGGCTGCACGCGCCGCCCGCGCCAAGGCCCGCGCCGACGAGGAGGAGGCCGATGAGGCTCGCCGCCGTGCGCAGGCCGACCGTGCCCAGTCCGAGGCCGACGCAGTGGCCGCAGCCGAGGCCGCCCGCGTGGCGGAGGATGCCGCGAAAAAGCGCGTCCTTGCCGACGAAGATGGTGATCGGGAAGAGGGCCGCGCCGAGATCAGGGCCGACACGGATGCGACCGGGTCGCCGTCGTTCGCCAGTCGCCGGCAGGCGGAGGCTCTGGCCCTCGCCGACGCTCCGGTCGATGCACCGCCGACCGATCCAGACCTGATCCCGCCCGCCCTTGGCGTCAGCCGACCGGACGCCTCACCCGCCCGGGTCGAGGCGCGGGCTTCGGTTATCGACGCACCTGCACGCACGGCAGTCCCGAATGCCCCTGCCGTTGCGGCGAAACCGCTCGCCCCCGCCGTGCGCGGCAAAAGTCAGACGACGCAAGCCAGCAGCCCGATCCTGCGACCGATCCCCGCCACGACGCCGCCTCTTGGATCGCCGGGGCGCGGCGTTGGATCGAAAGGCGCGGCGCAAACCGTGGGCTCCGCCAAGCCGGTCGCGGCGCGGGGGGCGCTCCGCCCGTTCGTGCGGTCCGGGGCTGCGAACCCGGCCCCGACCCTGTCATCCGACAGCTCGATGGGAACCTTCGGCCGGAAGCTCGAACAGGCGCGGGGGCGGCCCCGGTATCTGGGTCTGATCCTGACCGTGGCGCTGCTTTTGATCCTCGGCCTGATCGCGGCATGGTCGTCGCTCTACCTCGCGCGGACCGACACCGCGCAAAAGACGGATTACGCAGGCCTGCCAGTGACCGCTTCGGAGCCGTCTGCAAGCCCGGCAGTCGCCGACGACCCTGAGATGGACAGCGATCTGGCCGCAACCGGCGCGGACGAAGGCAATCCCGATGCTGTGCCCGATATGGGCGGAGACCCGGTCGCAGCGGCCTCCTCGCCGGATGCGTCGGGAACGGCCCCCACTGGTGCCCTGCCGCCAACCGCGACGGACGCCGCGCGGGTGACGCAGCCCGTCGTGACTCAGGATGCGGCGACCGGCCAGACCGTCCGTGCCAACCCCGCGGGCCCCGGGCAGGATGAGATCTTCCTCACCACCACCGATCCGCAAACCCCGGCGTTCGATGCGGCGTCGTTGCCCCCCGTGCCGGTGCAGAACGACATTGCGCCCATCACCGGGTTCGCGCCGCCGCCGTTCGGCACCGACTATGCGCTCGATGCCGAAGGCCGCATCGTTCCGGGCAAGACAGCCATCACCACGCCGGAGGGTGTGCGCCTGATCGAGGCGCGTCCGAAACCGGAACCGCCGCCTCGTCCGGCGACGCTTGCCGCCAACGATCCCGCCCCCGCGCGTTCGTCCAGCCCCAGCCTCGCGGCGCCCGTCACCGGGGGCTCGCTTGCAGCGCCCTCACCCGCCGACCCCACGGCGCTTCGGTTCTCGGCCGATCCCGGCTCGCCGAAAGTGCGGCCCGAGACCCGTCCCGCCTCGGCAGAGCCAACGGCCGGGGACGGAGCCTTTGCGTTGCCCGTCGCGGATCCGGCCACGGGCCTGCGCCCCAAGGCCCGTCCCGACGACAGGTTCGCGGAGGCGGAGCGTTCGCAGCAGGCCTCCGGCGCCGCAGCGGCCTCGCTCGCGGCCAACCTGGCGGCGTCGGACGCTGTGGCGCGGCTCGCCTCCGCCTCCGCCTCCGCCTCCACCGTCGCCACGATCCCGCGCAGACCCGCCGCCCGGCCCGACGATTTCTCCGGGTCCGTCCAGGCCGCCGTGGCCAGCGCGACACGCCGTGCGCCTGCCGCCGAACCGACGCCCGCAGCCCCTGAGGCAACCGCCGAGGCCGACAGTGAGCCCGAGGTCGTGGCCTCCGCCGCCCCGCGCATCCCGACGCGCGCGAACGTGGCCAAGCAGGCGACCTTCGCTAACGCCATCAACCTGTCGGAGACGAACCTGATCGGCGTCTACGGCACCTCGAACAACCGCTATGCCCTTGTGCGCAACGCCTCCGGCCGTTTCTCCAAGGTCAAAGTGGGCGATCGGATTGACGGCGGACGTGTGGCACAGATCACCGGGTCCGATCTGCGCTATCAGAAAGGGAGCCGCGTTTACGTGCTCTCCATGCCCAAGGGCTGACGCACGCGCGCCGCGCGTGATCGCGCGCCAACCCGCGTAACAAAACTTGACCGCATTTCGCCTCGCCCGATGCGTGTGCCACCGCTAGGATGCCGGTTGCGCCGACAGTCGGCGATGCGGCGTGGCCGTGCCCCGCCCGAAAGGCCCGCCATGGAAAGTTTCCTGCTTCAGGCCAGCATCTATCTCGGCGCCGCCGTGCTGATCGTGCCGCTCGCGGTCCGGATCGGGCTGGGGTCCGTGCTGGGCTATCTCGCGGCGGGGATCCTGGTTGGCCCGGTGCTGGGTCTTGCAGGGACCGAGACGGCCGACCTCCAGCATTTTGCCGAGTTCGGCGTGGTAATGATGCTGTTCCTGATCGGGCTGGAGCTGGAGCCGCGAGCGCTTTGGGACATGCGCCACAAGCTTCTGGGGTTGGGCGGCCTGCAGGTCGTGCTGACCACCGCGGCGATTACCGCAATCATGGTCTGGCTCGGCCCTGGCTGGCGGATCGGGATGACCGTCGGCATGCTGCTGTCGCTCTCCTCCACCGCCATCGTGCTCCAGACGTTGAGCGAAAAGAACCTGATGCGGACCAATGGCGGTCGCGCGACCTTCGCGGTCCTGCTCACCCAGGACATCTCCGTCGTGCCGATGCTGATCCTGATCCCGCTTCTGGCCGTGCCGGGGTTTGGCGTGCCGGAGGGGGTCAGCGTCGCCACCTACGGCATCGACCGCGGTGCCGTCGCGGAGACCGCCCAGGCATCCGGGGCCGCCGCACCGCTCCTGTCGCTGGTCCAGTCGATGCCGGGTTGGGCGGTGACGCTGACCACGCTCGGCATCGTTGTGACGATCGTGCTTGCCGGGCACTTTCTCTCCCGCCCAGCCTTCCGCTTTGTCCACGCCTCCCGCCTGCCGGAAATGTCGACCTTCGCCACGCTGCTCCTCGTCATGGGTATCGCGTTCCTGATGATGCTCGTCGGCCTCTCACCCGCCCTGGGGACCTTCCTTGCCGGCGTCGTGCTCGCCAACTCCGAGTTCCGCCACCAGCTGGAAGCCGACATTGCCCCCTTCAAGGGCATCCTCATGGGGCCCTTCTTCATGACCGTGGGGGTGAGCATCAACTTCGCGCTGTTGGCCGCGAACCCGGTCATCGTGGTGTCGCTGACGCTGGGCGTGATCGCGGTCAAGATGGCGGTTCTGCACGTGCTGGCGCTGATCTTCAGGGTCCGTGGCCGGGACCGCTGGCTCTTCGTGCTGGGGCTGGCGCAGGCGGGGGAGTTCGGGTTCCTCATCGTGAGCTTCGCGCGCAAGCAGGCGGTGCTGCCCGGTGCCATCGGCGAGGTGGCGCTGCTTGTCATCAGCCTCACGATGCTGCTGACCCCGCTGCTCTTCATCCTCTATGAAAGTGCCGCGCACAGGCTGGCGACCCGGACCCCGGATCGCCCGGCCGATCATATCGACGAGACGGGGACCGTGCTTATCGCGGGCATCGGGCGGTTCGGACTGGTGGTGAACCGGCTGGTGCGGATGGCGGGCGGCACGACGGTGGTGCTCGACAGTGACATGAGCGCCATCGAGACGATGCGGACCTTCGGCGCCAAGGGGTTCTTCGGTGATCCCACGCGGCCGGAATTGCTGGAGGCAGCGGGCCTGGCGCAGGCGTCCGTGCTGGTCGCGGCGGTGGATGATCCGGTCAAGAACCTCCGCATCGTGGAGTTCGCGCGGAAAAGCCGCCCCGATCTGCATATCGTGGCGCGCGCCTATGACCGGCCGCAGGTCTTCCGCCTATATCAGGCCGGGGCCAACGACATCGTGCGAGAGACCTACGATTCGAGCCTGCGCGCGGGCCGCTATGTGCTGGAAAACATCGGATTTTCCAAATATGAGGCGTCGAAGTTGAGCCAGACCTATTTTCGGGTCGAACGGGCGGCCATGCGCGATCTCGCGGCACTCTGGGTGCCGGGCCAGCCGCTCCACCTCAACGCGGCCTATGTTGCCCGCTCCAAGGAGATGGAGAAGGATCTGGCTGTCGCGATGAGCGATGAGATGGCGCAAACGCGTGCCACCCTGCAGGCGGCGGAATAGGCGACTCAGCGGTCCGACACGCCCGCTTCCGCGAAGGTCGCCATGCCGGAATGGCAGGCGACGGCACCTTTCAGGATGCCGATGGCAAGCGCGGCACCCGACCCCTCGCCCAACCGCAACCCGAGGTCCAGAAGCGGCACCTTCCCCAGCCTCTCCAGCAGCCGCGCATGGCCGCCCTCCGCGCTGACGTGCCCCGCAACGGCATGATCCAGCGCGCCCGGTTGCACGCGCGCCAGCACCGCTGCTGCCGCACCGCAGATGAAGCCATCTAGGAGGACGGGGATCCGTTCCCTCCGCGCCCGCGCCATCGCGCCCGCCATCGCCGCGATCTCGCGCCCGCCGAGACGGCGGAGCACCTCAAGCGGATCGCCAAGCGCGCCGTCATGCCGCGCCAGTCCAGCCCGCACGGCGCCCGTTTTCCGCGCGAGGCCAGCGGCATCGACCCCGGTGCCGCGACCGACCCACACCTCCGCCTCGCCGCCGTAGAGCGCCGCCACGATGGCCGCGGCGGAGGTGGTGTTGCCGATCCCCATCTCCCCCGCCACCAGCAGATCGGACGACGAATCGACCGCCTCCCACCCGGTCGCAAGCGCATCGACGCACTCCGCCTCGCTCATCGCGGGCATCTCCGTGAAATCTGCGGTGGGTCGGTCGAGGTCCAGCGCATGGACCGAAAGCGACGCACCGAACGCCTTCGACAGCTGGTTGATCGCGGCCCCTCCAGCCCGGAAATTGGCGACCATCTGTGCGGTCACGTCGGTGGGAAAGGCCGAGACTCCCCGCGCGGCGATACCGTGATTGCCCGCGAACACCAGCATCTGCGGCCGCTCTATGGCGGGTCGTGCGGTTCCCTGCCAACCCGCAAGCCAGATCGCCAGCTCCTCGAGCCGGCCCAGAGATCCGGGCGGTTTCGTGAGCTGGCCATCGCGCCGGGCGGCGTCGTCGCGCGCATCCGCGTCCGGTCCGGGCAGATCGCGAAGGGTCTCGCGGAACCCGTCGAGGGAGGTGAAGGGGACGGTCATCGGTCAGGCTCCTTGCCGCACGTCACGCCTCTGGTTACGGAAAGGAGCCGGGAACAGACCACGCGAAAGGGACGCACCGATGCGCCAAAACGACAGGCCCGAGGCCGCCGATATCGGGGCCGCGCTGCGCCTTCTGACGCGGCTGCCGTTGCCCGCCGCCGGCCCGTCGCGCGCGGGCTCCGTCTGGGCATGGCCGCTGGCAGGTCTGGTGGTCGGCGTAATCGCGGCCGCCGTGGGCATGGCGGCGCGCCCGCTCGGAATCGGCGTCGCGGCGGCCCTGACGCTCGGGACCGCCGCGATGCTGACGGGGGCGATGCACGAGGACGGACTCGCCGATTGCGCCGACGGGTTCTGGGGCGGCTGGGACCGGGAGCGCAGGCTTGCCATCATGCGCGACAGTGCTGTGGGAAGCTACGGCGTGATGGCGCTGCTCGTCACAGGGCTGATCCGGTGGTCGGCGATCGCAACGCTTCTGGGGACCGGAGACTGGATGGCACTGGCTGCCGTCGCGGCCCTGTCGCGGGTGCCGATGGGCTTGGTGATGGCGGCGTTGCCAAACGCGCGGGCCGAGGGCTTGTCGCGATCCGTCGGGCGGCCGGGGCGTGGGGTAACCGTGCTCGCGGTCGTGATCGGGGTCGGCATTGCGGTGGGGCTGACCGGATGGCCCGGTCTTGCGGCGGTGCTGGCCATGAGCGTCACCACAGCGGCGGTTCTGGTGCTGGCATGGACAAAGATCGGCGGACAGACCGGCGATGTGCTGGGGGCGAGCCAGATCCTCGCGGAGTGCGCAGGACTGGCCGTGCTGTCTGCCCTGCTCAACTGAAAGGGGCGGCCCCGGCAGGACCGCCCCAATCCATCAGGCCGCGCGGGAGACAAGAACCTCGTCGACCGTCTTTTGCGCGCCTTTCTCGTCCACACCGGACACGGCGGCCACTTCGCGGGTCAGACGCTCCAGCGCCGCCTCATAAAGCTGGCGCTCGGAATAGCTCTGCTCGCGCTGGTCGTCGGTGCGGTGCAGGTCGCGCACAACTTCGGCAATCGACATCAGGTCGCCGGAGTTGATCTTCTGCTCGTATTCCTGCGCACGCCGGGACCACATCGCCTTCTTGACGCGGGCCTTGCCCTTCAGCGTGTCCAGCGCCTTGGTGATGAGGTCGGGCGAGGATAGCGACCGCATGCCGATCTCCGTCGCCTTGTGGGTCGGCACGCGCAGCGTCATCTTGTCCTTCTCGAACGAGATCACGAACAGTTCCATCTGGATCCCCGCGATCTCCTGCTCCTCGATGGAAACGATGCGGCCAACCCCGTGGGCGGGATACACGACGAACTCGTTGGGGCGAAATTCCGGCTTTCTCGACTTGGACATGCAATGGCTTCCTGATAGGGAGACCCGATTACCGCACATGAAACATCGCACGCGGCAGAACGCCCCGGCGATGCTGGATCATATGGAGGATAACTCGGCCAAACCTCGGGGTTCGACCAGAACCGGATCGTCTGTTTGCGTTTCTGTAATGATTCTATAGCACAGATTTGGCAAATCTCCAAACGAAGACCGCCGGATGCCTGTCAACCCGTCGAAATGAACAGGTGCTCCGGGTGTCAGCCGCCTGGCCCCGAGCCTTCGGTGAAATATTTAGAGATCTTGTCGGGCTCGCCGTCCCGGGCCTCGGCCTCGGGGAGCGGGTCTTTCTTGGTCACGATCACCGGCCATTTCTCGGACCAGGTCCTGTTGAATTCAACCCATGTCTCCATATCAGGCTCGGTGTCGGGCTTGATCGCGTCGGCAGGGCATTCCGGCTCGCAAACGCCGCAATCGATGCATTCGTCGGGATGGATGACGAGCATCTGCTCACCCTCATAGAAGCAGTCCACGGGACACACTTCCACGCAATCGGTGTATTTGCACGCGATGCAGTTGTCGATCACCACATAGGTCATGGCGGTCCTTCCGGATTGATTGGGGCAAAGCGTTAGCCCAGCTTCCCGGGTCTTTCAAGGACCGAGCCTGCGGCATCGAGGTCGGTATAGAGGGCCGCTCCCTCGGCTGCCGGACCGCGGCGAGTTCCCAGTGCCACCACGCGGAAGATCGAGACACCATTGTCCCGGGGGATCGTCAGAACGTCGCCGGCCCGGATCGCATGGCCGGGCTTCGTGAGACGCCTGCCGTTGAGGCGCACACGTCCCCGCGATACCATTTCCGCGGCGAGGCTGCGCGTCTTGTAGATCCGCGCGTGCCAGAGCCACCGGTCGATCCGCAGAGTTGTCGCGTCGAGGCTTGCGACGGTCCGCAACAGCTCAGATCTTGCCCTTCAGCGCCGCGAGGGCGGCGAACGGGCTGTCGGGATCGGCTACTTTCTCCGCCCGCACCGGGCGTGCCGGCGCCTTGTCGGCGGACCGCGGTGCCGGTTTCCCCCCGGCCTCCCGCTTGCGGCCACCGGCAGGCCCGGACCGGCCCTCCTCGCGCGACTTGCGGGACGGCCCGCGGGTGTCGCCATCGGCGGGCTTCTCCCGGCGGACGTTCCGGGCGCCTGTGTCGCGACGCGGCGCCCAGGTAAAGGTCACAACGCTTTCCATCTCCGGCGCCGGGGGGGCGAACCCCGGCATCAGATCATCGGGCGCGTCCGACGTGCCCTCGGGATCGAAAGCGGGCTCGGTCAACCCTGGCACGTCCGTCAGGGCCACCGCATCGTCGAGCGGATCGCCGGCAATTCGGTCGACCGGAGCCCCGGTGACGGGATCGGTCGGGATCTCCATCGGCATGTCTTCGGACGGTGATCCGGGAACCTCCATCGGAATGTCGGTGCCGGGTGCGCCGGGAAGCTCGTCCGGCATGTCGGGTCCCGGGCTGTCGGGGATCTCCACCGGCGCGTCGGGCACGCCTTCGGGCGGCGTCTCTCCCGGAATATCCGGCCCGACCGGCGGGATTTGCCCCGGTTCTTCGGGCGGCATGCCGCCGGGGAGGTCCGGCCCTGTGGGCGCCGGGTCCGGTATGCCGATCGGCAGGTCCGGTCCCGCAACCCCAACCGTAGCGCCAAGCGATACCCGCTTCGCCCGTTCGCTGCGTTCGGCCCGAGAGCCGAGCCCCGTCATGAGATCTGAAAACTGTTCCAAGGTCATCCCCGTGATGGACAGCATCTCCGGTGTGGCCTCGAACCCTGCACGGCTGTCCTTGGCGCGCAGGAGGTCGGCGAGACGTTCGAGCATGTCGATGCGGATCGCCCGAACGCCCGCAGGATGGTAGCCCGAAAGCAGATAATGGTCGCGGGGGATTCCCTCCACCGCCGGAATCGTCACGAGCCCCGGCTGCGGGCTTTCGGGAAACTCCGCCATGCCTTTCATCAGCGACCAGAGCACCAGCCGGAGCCGGGTCGGCGCAGGCTTCAGCAACAGCGGCATGAAGATCGTGTCTTGGCCGAACCGCACCCCATGCTTGCGAAGCGCGCCGCGCGCATCCTGATCCAGCGCCTTCACATCCCCGTTGACCTCCGCCCGCGGCAGGACGCCCATGCGCTCCACCAGCCGGAACGCGAAGCCCCGCGCCAGTCCGGGGATCGTCTCGTCCCGCGACAGCGCGAGGAGCGGCTCGAACTGGGTCGCGATCTTGCGGTCGATGAAATGCTGGAGCCTGCGGCGGACCTTTTCGACTACCTCGGTGCCCGCATCCTCGTCGACGAACGCCTCCACCTGAGGGCGGAGCGGATCGGCCCCCCGCACCAGCTTGCCCACCGCGCCGGTGCCCCACATGAGACCGCCCTGATCGGTGATGTCCATCTCGCTGTCGGGCGCGTTGTAAAAGCGGTCCGCGCGCAGATGAAACTCGGGTCGCAGGGCCTGCGTCGCGGCGGTGCGGAGCGTCTTGGCCTCGTCCGGTGAGCCGGAGGCGTCCTGACGGAAGCGAAACCCCTCCAGCCGGCCCACGAATTCGCCCTCGACGGTCACATCGCCACTGTCATTCACCTCGGCCACAAGACTCTCCTTCTGCTTGAGCCGACGCAGGAGCACCGAAGTGCGCCGGTCGACGAACCTTTGTGTCAGGCACGCATGGAGCGCATCCGACAGGCGATCTTCCACGGCACGGGTCGTTCCCTGCCAGTAGGGACCGTCCGCCACCCAACCCTTACGCTGCGCCACATAGGTCCATGTGCGGATGAACGCCAGCCGACGCGAAAGGGTTTCAATATCCCCGTCGGTCCGGTCGATCTGTGCGATCCGGTTCGCCATGAATACATCGGGCACCTCGCCTTCCTTGAGGAACAGGAATATCCGCTGCAGCAAGGTTGCATGCTCGGCCGGCGAAATGCCACGGAAATCAGGGACCCGGCACACATCCCAGAGGAGGCGCACATCGACCGGCCCGCGGAGACGATCACGCACCTCCGGCACCGCGCTGAGGGTCTTGAGCGCGGTCACATCATCCGCATCGCGCGCGCGCGACAGCCATTCGTTGCCGGTATGCGTCTCGAGGGCGGCGACAAGACGCTCGGGCGTGCCGAAGTCGGGGACGGAATGACGCCAGAAGAGCTTCTTGACCGGCTCGAATCGGTGATGCTCGATCGCGTCGACCACCTCGTCGGCGAGGGGCCGCGCCTCGCCGGTGACGCCAAAGGTGCCCGGCGCGGTGTGCCGCCCCGCCCGGCCCGCGATCTGCGCAAGTTCCTGCGGGATCAGATGCCGCATCCGGCGCCCGTCGAACTTCACGGTGGAGGAAAAGGCGACATGGTCGATGTCGAGGTTCAGCCCCATCCCGATGGCATCCGTCGCCACTAGGTAGTCGACGTCGCCGTTCTGATACAGCGCCACCTGCGCGTTTCTTGTGCGCGGCGACAGTGCGCCCATCACCACGGCGCAACCGCCCTTGGTGCGGCGGATCAGCTCCGCGATGGCATAGACGTTTTCCACCGAGAACCCCACGATGGCAGAGCGTTCGGGCATCCGCGCGATCTTCTTGGAGCCGGAATAGGACAGCTCCGACAAGCGCGGGCGGGCGAGGAACTGGACACCCGGCACCAGTGCCGCAATAGCGCCGCGCATCGTGTCGGCACCCAGAAACATCGTCTCCAGCATCCCGCGCGCATGGAGCAGCCGGTCGGTGAAGACATGCCCGCGCTCGGGGTCGGCGCAAAGCTGGATCTCGTCGATGGCCACGAAATCAGCGCCGATCTCCTGCGGCATCGCCTCGACGGTGGAGACCCAGTAGCGCGTCCGGTCGGGGACGATCCGCTCCTCCCCCGTCACCAGCGCCACGACGGACGGGCCGCGCAGGACCACGATCCGGTCGTAAACCTCCCGCGCCAGAAGGCGGAGCGGCAGGCCGATCACCCCGGTGCGGTGCGTCAGCATGCGTTCGATGGCATGGTGGGTCTTGCCGGTGTTGGTCGGTCCGAGAACCGCTGTCACCCGCGCGTTCTCACGCATCGGCATGGCCTCGACTTACATTTCCTGACCGGCATCCTCGGCTTGGAGCCGGCCGATCGCCTCCTCTACCCCCGCGAGGTGAGGATGTATAGCAAGCGCCGCACGGTAGACCGTCAGCGCCTCCTTCGTCTTTCCGGTATCCTCCAGAATACGCGCGAAGCCCGCCATCGCCCCGAAATGGCGCGGGTTGAGACGCAGCACCTGCTGGATATCGGCCACCGATTCGCCGAACATTCCGGCTTGAAAATAGGCTGTGGCACGCCCGTTCCAGGCTTCCGCAAAGCCCGGATCGTGGTCGATCAGCGCCGAGAAATGGTCGATCGCCGCCTGCGTGTCGCCCGCCGCCATCGCATCGCGACCGCGCTGGAGGAGGAGGTCCATCGCGGCCGAACCGGATTTCGACCATTCCGCCCAGATCTGCCGCTCCAGCCTTGCCGCACCGCGTTCGTCCGCGGTCCTGAGCTCCGAAAACATCGTGTCGAGCCGGGCATCCTGGTCGGCGCCCGGCGTCTCGCCCAATGCCGAATCGGGGACGGAGCCCTCCGGCGCCGCCTTCGGATCGGGACCGCTCGGGTCGATTGCGGGCGGTGCGGTCTGCGCCATCCCCGGCGACACGAACGCGAGAGCCACGAGAAGGGCCGCAAGGGCGGGATTGAGTAACCGGAGATGCGCTTTCATAAGGGGCGAGTGTAGCGTCGGGCGGACAAAAG
>JBBSVE010000074.1:0-15440 GCA_038233815.1 Rhodobacterales bacterium | reverse complement strand
CGCCGCGCGGGAGCCGCCCAGATCGATTGCCCGGCAAAGCTTGGTCCGCACCTCCACCCCGAAACCGAGACGCGCCGCGTCGAGCGCCGACCAGCCGACGCAGAAGTCCAGCGCCAGCCCGACCAGCACGACCTGTCCGATCCCCCGCTCGCGCAGATAGCCCGCAAGACCCGTCGGCGTCGTCCGATCGTTCTCGAAGAACGCAGAATAGCTGTCGATCTCGCGCCGGAACCCCTTGCGGATCACCATGTCCGCCCGCTCGAGCGTCAGCCCGGGATGGAAACCCGCGCCGTCCGACCCCTGCACGCAATGGACGGGCCAGAGCACCTGTTGCCCGTAGTCCATCGCGACCGTCGCATAATCCTCCGCCCCCGGATGGTTTGCAGCAAATGAGGTGTGATCCGCCGGATGCCAGTCCTGCGTCAGCACGACCGTGGCCGCCGCCGCCATTGCCGCGTTGATGCCGGGCACGATCTCGTCGCCCCCGTCCACGGCGAGCCGCCCTCCGGGGCAGAAGTCGACCTGCACGTCGATCACGATGAGTGCTGTATCCGCCCGGTCCATCCCCGACCTCCCCTGCCGTTGTCCCGATTCAGGGGTAGGCGCCCGCGCCGCACCGGTCAATGGCCCGCCCCCTTGCCGCCGTCGCGGCCGCTGCGCTATGGCCCTGCGCATGCTTAGCGTCGCCGCCCTTTACCGTTTCGCGCCCTTCGCGGATCCTGCCGCCCTCAGACCGCCGCTGGAGGCGCTGGGCCGCGCGCACGGCATCCGCGGCACGATCCTGCTCGCCTATGAGGGCATCAACGGCACCATCGCCGGCACCGATGCCGCCATTGACGCCATGCTGGCCCATATCCGGACCCTGCCCGGATGCGGCGGGATCGTCCCGCGCCTCAGCCTTGCACCGCGCCAGCCCTTCCCCCGCTTCAAGGTTCGCGTGAAGCGCGAGATCGTGACGATGGGCCAGCCCGGCGTCGATCCCGCCACCACCACCGGCACCCGCGTCGCGCCCCGGGACTGGAACGCGCTCATCGCCGCGCCGGACGTCGCGGTGATCGACACCCGCAACGGCTTCGAATCGGGCCTTGGCAGCTTTGCAGGCGCGGTCCTTCCCGGCACCGCCTCCTTCCGCGACTTCCCCGCATGGTGGGCGGCCAACAGCGCGCGCTTCGCCGGCAAGCGCGTCGCCATGTTCTGCACCGGCGGCATCCGCTGCGAGAAATCGACGAACTGGCTCCTCCAGCAGGGCGTCGCGCACGTCCTGCATCTCGACGGCGGTATCCTGAATTATCTGGAGACGGTGCCGGAGCCGGACAGCCTTTGGCAGGGCCAGTGCTTCGTTTTCGACAGTCGCGTCTCGGTCGGTCACGGCCTGCGCCCCGGCGCACATACCGTCTGCCACGCCTGCCGCCGCCCGCTGCGGGAGGCCCACCGCGACAGCCCGCTTTATGAGGCCAGCGTCTCCTGCCCCGATTGCCACGGCGAGCATGACGACACCGACCGCGACCGCTTTCGCGAACGCAAGCGGCAGATCGCCCTCGCGCAGGCGCGCGCCGACCGTCGGTAAGGCGGTTCAGCGGATGCGGAGCCCTTCGGGCGTGTCCGCAAAGATCATCGCTTGCGGCGCGTCGAATGCCACACCCACGCGGTCGCCGGTCCGCGCCACGGCCTCGCCATGCGCCTCGATCACCAGCATGGCACCGCCCGGGGCGGAGAGGTGGATGAAGGTGACGCCGCCCAGCGCCTCGGTCATCTCGACCTGGTGCGTGTCGCCGTCCGTCACCCTCAGATGCTGCGGACGCAAGCCGATCATGACCGACGCCCCGGCACCCGGCAGCGCCGCGTCCGTCGCGACCGACCCCGCCAGCCCGTCCACGCGGACGAGACCCGCCCGTTCCACCAAACCTGCCACGAAGTTCATCGCAGGGCTGCCGATGAAGCCCGCGACGAAGCGGTTGTCGGGGTCTCGGTAGAGGTCGAGGGGTGCGCCCACCTGCTCGATCCGGCCCGCCCTGAGCACCACGATCTTGTCGGCGAGCGTCATCGCCTCGACCTGATCGTGGGTCACGTAGATCATCGTGGCCCCGATCTCCCGGTGCAGACGCGCGATCTCCACCCGCATCTCCACCCGCAGTTCCGCGTCAAGGTTCGACAGCGGCTCGTCAAAGAGAAACACCTCCGGCCCCCGCACGATGGCCCGCCCGATGGCTACGCGCTGACGCTGCCCGCCCGACAGCGCCTTCGGTTTTCGCGCGAGGTAGTCGTCGAGCTTCAGGATGCGGCTGGCCTCGGCGACCTTGGCCGTGACTTCGGCCTTGGGATGGCCGGTCATCTTCAGCCCGAAGCCCATGTTCTCCGCCACCGTCATGTGGGGGTAGAGCGCATAGGTCTGGAACACCATCGCGACTCCCCGCTCGGCGGGATCGGTCCCCGTCACGTCGCGAAGGCCGATGGCGATGTTCCCGCCCGAGGTCGGCTCCAGCCCCGCGATCATCCGCAAAAGGGTGGACTTGCCGCAGCCCGACGGCCCGACGAAGACGCAGAACTCGCCGTCCTCCACCTCGAGATCGACGCCGTGGATCACTTTCACGTCGCCGAACCGCTTGCTCACCTCGTGCAACGTCACGCCTGCCATGCCGTATCCTCCCCTGATCCCCGATGGGGAAAGCGCCAGTCGCGCGCCGCCCCCGCAATGTCCGTGGCCGTGGCGCTGATGTCGGGCACCAGACGCGCCAGCGCATCGAGCGAGCTTCGTGCCGTCGTCGCGGTGACGGACAGCGCGCCGATTGCCTGCCCGGTCCCGCCCAGCACCGGAACCGCGACGCAGACGATGCCCGGCTCATGCTCCTCGCGGTCGAAGGCAAAGCCGCGGGCGCGCACCTCCGCCAGTTCCGCGACCAGCGCGGATCGGTCTTGGATGGTCTGCGGCGTGAAGCGGTGGAACGACTGGCGCGAGAGCGCCGCCTCCAGCGCGTCCGGGGTCAGGTGTGCCAGCATCGCCTTGCCGACCCCCGTGCAATAGGCGGGACCGATCTTGCCCGCACTCGAATACATCTCCACCGGCCGCGTGGCGTTGCGCTTGTCGACATAGAGCACCTGCCCCTGATCGAGTTCGGCCAGATGGATCGTCTCCCCCAGCCGGGCCGCCAGCGCGTCGAGATGGGGGCGGGCGAGCGGGGCGAGGCTCGACTGCGACCATGCGGCATGGGCCAGCCGGACCAGCCGCAGCCCCGCCGCATAGGTCTGCCGCTCCGGCTCGTAGGCCACCATGCCCTGCTGGAGCAGCGTCTGCAAAAGCCTGTAGAGCGTTGCCTTGGGATAGGGGCTGCCCGACAGCAACTCGCTGAACCGCACGGGCCGGCCGAAGCCCGCGACCCGGTCCAGCACGTCGAGCGCCTTGCCCACCGTGCCTGCGCTGTCCCCAGATGCGACCATGGTCGCGCTGCCCTCCCCGGTCCCGGCCTTGATGGTTGACAGGCTAGAGACCCCCGGCCATACTTTCAACATTCAAAACCGAGTTTCGCATAATGAAACCTGAGGGGAGGACATGATGGTTCCCATGAAAACCGGCGCGCCGATGCTTCTGGCGGCGCTTTTGCTGTCGGGGGCGGCCGTAGCGCAGCAGCGGACGCTGACCTACAACGCCGACTTCGATCCCGACCCGCTGGCCGGGATGCAGGCGCTGATTGCGGATTTCGAGGCCGCCAATCCCGATGTCAAGGTCAAGCTCAACAACTTCGACCACGAGGGCTACAAGACCGCGATCCGCAACTTTCTGACCGCCGACAGCCCCGACCTCGCGAACTGGTATGCCGGGAACCGGATGGCGCCGTTCGTGACGTCCGGCCAGTTCACCGACGTGTCGGATGTCTGGACCGAGAACGATCTGGGCGACAAGCTCGCGTCGTCCAAGGCCTCGATGACCATCGACGGCAAACAGTGGGGCGTGCCCTACACCTATTACCAGTGGGGCATCTATTACAACAAGGACGCCTACAAGGCCGCAGGCGTCGAGGTGCCCAAGACCTGGGACGAATTCGTCGCCGCCTGTCCGAAGTTCAAGGCCAAGGGCATCGACTGCGTGACCACGGGCACCAAAGCGCTCTGGCCTGCGGCGGGGATCTTCGACTATCTCGACCTGCGCACCAACGGCTACGATTTCCACATGGATCTGGCCAACGGCAAGGTGCCGTGGACGGATCCGAAAGTGCGCGCGGTGTTTGCCGAATGGGCCAAGATCCAGCCCTTCACCACGCCGAACAATGCAGCCCTCGAATGGCAGGACGCGGCGGCTCTCTTCACCCAAGGCAAGGCCGCGAACTACGTCATGGGCAATTTTGCCGTGGCGGTGTTCAAGGAAGGCGGGATGACCAACGACACGCTGGGCTACATGCAGTTCCCGGAGATCACCCCCGGCATCCCGCGCGCCGAGGAAGCGCCGACCGACACGATCCACATCCCCTCGGGGGCCAAGAACGTGGCCGACGCGAAGAAGTTCCTCGCCTTCGTTGCGAGCGCCCCGGCGCAGACCAAGCTCAACGCCAAGATCGGACAGCTGCCCACCAACAAGGACAGCACCGTGCCGCAGGACGATCCGTTCCTCGTGGCGGGCTTCGAGACGGTGTCCACCGCCTCCGCGCTGGCACAGTTCTTCGACCGTGATGCGCCGGCCGAGATGGCCAAGGTCGGAATGGAAGGGTTCCAGGAGTTTCTGGCCAAGCCCGACCGTCTGGACGCGATCCTCGACCGGCTGGAGAAGGCGCGCCAGCGGATCTATTGATCTCTAGCGGAGGGGGCGGCCCGTCCGCCCCTTCTCCAACTCTGTCCAGAGGCCACCATGACCGTCGCCCTGCCGGAAACCCGACCCCCCCGCCGCACTTTCTGGCGCGCCAATCAGCGCCGTCTGGCGCCGTGGCTGTTCCTCGCCCCCGGGGCGGCGATGTTCCTCCTTTATGTCATCATCCCGATCTTCCAGTCGCTGTCGCTGTCTTTTTATGACTGGGACGGGATGGGTGCGAAGTCATGGGTCGGAACGGCGAACTACGTCGAACTCTGGACCGACGAGGCCTTCTGGACCTCGCTCAAGAACAACGTCCTGTGGCTGGTCCTCTACATGCTGGCGGTGCCGCTGGGGCTGTTCATCGCGATTTTCCTCAACCAGACCGTGCGGGGGATCCGGCTTTACAAATCCCTCTTCTTCTTTCCCTTCGTGATTTCGCAGGTTGTCGTCGGCCTCATGTTCTCATGGTTCTACGCACCCAATTTCGGGCTGTTCTACAAGCTGATCGAGATGGTGACGGGATCGGGCGTCGCAGTGCTGGCGGACGAGCGATACGTGACCTACGGCATCATCGCGGCGGGGCTCTGGCCGCAGATCGCCTATGTGATGATCCTCTATCTGACCGGGCTGAACAACGTGGCCCCCGATCAGGTGGAGGCGGCGCGTCTGGACGGCGCCAAGGGCTGGCGGATGCTCTGGTATGTGATCCTGCCGCAGCTTCGGCCCGCCACCTTCATCGCGGTGGTGGTCACGGTGATCGGCGCGCTCAGGAGCTTCGATCTGGTGTCGATCATGACCTCGGGCGGGCCCTACGGATCGAGCCGCGTGTTGAGCTACTACATGTATGAGCAGGCGCTGTCGGAATATGGCTACCGGATGGGCTATGGTGCAGCCATCGCGGTGATCCTGTTCGCGATCATGATGATCTTCATCTCCGGCTTCATCTGGAAGATGTGGCGCGACGAGACGGAGCGTTAGATGGACTTCCGCGCCCGCGTCACAGCCCTGTGCAGGCCCCTGCCGGGGGCGGAGGTGTCCGATCCCTGGGGCGGCGGGCATGACGCGTGGAAGGTGGGCGGCAAGATCTTCGCGCTGATCGGGTCATGGTCGCCCGGCGTTTCGGTGAAATGCCCGGATGTCGAGACCGCCGCGATGCTGATCGAGGTCGGTGCCGCGGCCCGCGCGAAATACCTGCACCGAAGCTGGGTCCATTTGCCTGACACGACGGGTGTGGACGAACTGCGCCACCGGATCCTCGCCTCCTACGGGCTGATTGTGGCGAACCTCCCAAAGGCCTTGCGCCGCGACCTGATGGAAAGGGCCTGAGCCATGTTCCCCCGCCCGATCCAGCAGACCAGCACCGGCACGCAATGGATGTATACCGTCGCGTTGCCGGTGGCTCTGTTCCTCTGGCTTTTGCCGCTGATCGGGGTGGCTGTCACGTCACTGCGCCCGCCTTCGGACCTTGCGGCCGGAAACTATTTCGGCGTGCCGAGCGGGATTGCATTCTCGAACTACGTGTCGGTGTTCCAGGACAGCCATATCGGCCGCTACATGCTCAATTCGTTCAAGGTGACCGTGCCCACGGTGATCGGGGCGGTGGCGCTGTCGACGATGACGGGGTTCGCGCTGGGGATCTACAAGTTCCGCTCCAACATGCTGGTGTTCTTTCTGTTCGTCGCGGGCAACTTCGTGCCGTTCCAGATCCTGATGGTGCCGGTGCGCGACCTCACGCTGCAACTCGGGATGTATAACACCTGGTATGGGCTGGCACTTTTCCACATCGCGTTCCAGACCGGGTTCTGCACGCTTTTCATGCGCAACTTCATCCGCGCCCTGCCGTTCGAACTGATCGAGGCCGCGAGGGTCGAGGGCGTCGCCGAATGGCGTATCTTCTGGTATATCGTGCTGCCCCTGATGCGGCCCGCGATCGCGGCGCTGTCGGTGCTGGTTTTCACCTTCATCTGGAACGATTTCTTCTGGGCCACCGTGCTGACCACGAGCGCCGACACGCAGCCGATCACGGCGGGGCTGTCGTCGCTCAACGGTCAGTGGATTGCTGCGTGGAACCTCGTGTCCGCCGGGTCTATCGTGGCCGCCTTGCCGCCGGTCCTGATGTTCTTCGCGATGCAGCGCCATTTCATCGCGGGCCTGACGCTGGGCGCCGTGAAGTGACGCAGGCCTGGCGGCTGGACGGGGGCGGGCAGACGCTGGTGTTCGCGTCGGACGGGGGCATTCCGTCGTGCATCTACTGGGGTGCCACGTTACCGGCGGCGGACGATCCGCAGGCGATCGCCTGGGCGAGTGTGATGGACGTGACCGGGGGGATGCTCGACGCGCATCCCCCGCTGTCGCTCTCTCCCGAGGCATCGCGGAGCTTTCCCGGGCAGCCGGGCCTCGTCCTGCGCGCACTTGACGGCACGCCGCTGCTGCCCGTGTTCCGACTGGTCTCGCACCATCGCTCCGACAGCGGGATCGCGTTCGCGTGCAGTGACGCGGCGCTGGGGCTGACGATCACCTTCACGTTCGACGCCGATGCGCGGACCCGGATGCTGACCTGCCGCACGGTGCTGGTCTCGGATCGGCTGGTGCGGCTTGGCTGGCTCGCGGCCCCGGTCCTGCCCGCGCCACAACAGGCCCGCGAGATGATCGATTTTGCCGGACGCTGGTGTGGCGAGTTCCAACCCGTCGCCTCGCAATGGTCCGCCGGCATCCGTCTGCGAGAGAGCCGGACCGGCCGGTCGGGGCCTGCGGATTTCCCCGGTCTGATCCTGCCGTGCCTCGGGGCCACCAACTGTCATGGCGAGGCTTTTGCCTTCCACTACGGCTGGTCTGGCGGGCACCGCATGGTGGCGGAGGAGCTGGCCGACGGTCGTCGCCAGATCCAGTTCGGCCATGCCGTGGATACCGAGATTGCCCCCGGCACAAGGTTCGAGAGCGCGCCGCTCTACGTCACCCACTCCACCACCGGGCTGAACGGATGCGCCGTGGCCTTCCAGCGCCATATCCGGGACCGGATCGTGGCGATGCCCGACCCCGCGCGCCCGCGCCCCGTGCATTACAACTCGTGGGAGTCGGTCTATTTCCGCCATGATCTCACCGTCCTGAAGGATATCGCGACCCGTGCCGCGCGTCTCGGCGCGGAGCGGTTCGTGCTGGACGACGGCTGGTTCGGGCAACGCGACGACGACCGCACCTCGCTCGGCGACTGGACGGTGGACGCGCGGAAATATCCCGACGGGCTGGCACCGCTGATCGAGCATGTCCATGCCGAGGGAATGAGCTTCGGCCTCTGGTTCGAGCCGGAGATGGTCAGCCCCGACAGCGACCTCTACCGCGCGCACCCCGACTGGACACTGGGGCCGGACGACCAGACCCTCGGGCGACATCAGATGGTGCTCGACATGAGCCGTGCGGAGGTGCGCGATCACCTCTACGCCGCCATCGCGGCAATCCTTTCGGCCCACGCCATCGACTATGTCAAATGGGATCACAATCGCGTCCTGCCCGCCCCTTACGCTGATCAGGCGCGCGGCACCTACGCGCTCCTCGACCGGCTGCGCGTGGCCTTTCCGGGGGTGGAGATCGAGAGCTGCGCCTCGGGCGGAGGGCGGATCGACGCGGGCATCCTTGCGCGCACGCACCGGGTGTGGCTGTCGGACAGCAACGACGCGCTGGAACGGCTGCGCATTCAGCATGACGCGGCGCTGTTCTTGCCGGGGAGCGTTACCGGCTCCCACGTCGGGCCGCGGCGCTGCCACACGTCGGGGCGGACGCTCGATATGGCAGTGCGCGCATGGACGGCGGCGCAGCGTCACATGGGGTTCGAGATGGACCCGCGCGAGTTGACGGAGGAGGAGGCGACGACCTTGCGCGCAGTTACGCAGTGGTGGAAGGACAACCGCCACTGGACGATGCGCGCCGACATCCTGCGGCTCGACAGCGCCGATCCGGCGGTCCTTGCAGAACAGCAGATGGCGGAGGATGGCAGCCGCTTCGTCGTCTTCGCGGCGAAGGTGATGGCCTCGGCGCAGATCGCCCCGCGCCCGTTGCGGCTGACCGCGCTCGATCCCGCCGCGCGCTACAGCATTGCGTTGCGCGACACCGCCGATCCGGGGCGTCTGTCGCGCGGCGCGCCCGCGCTGAAATCCGGCCTGCTGGAGGCATCGGGGGCATGGCTCATGTCGCACGGCCTCTATTTGCCATGCTCCTTCCCCGAGACTATCTGGGTCGTCGAAGGTCAGCGCATCGCGGACCCGTGCACAGAGGCACCGACATGAAAAACCTTCCCACCTTCCCCGATCTCAATGGCGCGTCCGTCTTCATCTCCGGCGGCGGCTCCGGCATTGGGGCGGCGGTGACGGAAGGCTTCCTGCGGCAGGGCGCGAAGGTCGCGTTCGTCCAGCGTTCCGATGCCGCCGCCTTCGTGGACCGGATGGAGCGGGAAACCGGCAACCGCCCGCTTTTCATTGCCTGCGACATCACCGACACGCCCGCCCTGCGCGCGGCCATCGACAGCGCAGCGGAGGCACACGGCCCCATCACCGTGCTGGTGAGCGATGCGGCCAGCGATGATCGTCATGCCACGCTGGAGGTGGACGAGGCCTACTGGACCGACCGGATCGACGTGAACCTGAAACATTATTTCTTTGCGGCCCAGTCGGTCATCCCCGGCATGAAGGCGGCGGGCGGCGGTGCGATCGTCAACTTCTCCTCCATCAGCTACATGATGGGCGCGGGGGAGATGCCGCTTTACGTCACCGCCAATTCCGCGATCAACGGTCTGACGCGCGCGCTGGCGCGGGAGTTCGGGCCGGACCGTATCCGCGTCAACGCGGTGGCGCCGGGGTGGGTCCTGACCGACCGCCAGCGCGAAAAGTGGGTCACGCCGGACGGGTTGCAGTCCCATATCGACCGCCAGTGCCTGAAGGATGAAATGCAGCCCGCGGATATCGTCGGCGGCGTCCTGTTCCTCGCCTCCGACGCCGCGCGGATGATGACGGGTCAGGCGTTGGTGATCGACGCGGGCGTGGTGGTGACGGGATGACCGTTGCGGGCGCCCGCGTGGACTGGGTCGCCGTCGACTGGGGCACCTCGAACCTGCGCGCCACGGCGATGTCGCAGGCGGGTCCGGTGGCCAGCCTCTCATCGCCCGACGGGATGGGGCAACTGGCGCAGGGTGCGTTCGAGCCTGCGCTGCTGCGGCTGATCGCCCCGTGGCTCGGCGACGCGCCCATGCCGGTCGTCGCCTGCGGCATGGTGGGCGCGCGTCAGGGGTGGGTGGAGGCGGGCTACCGCGCGGTGCCCTGCACGCCGCTCGACGCAGGCGCGCTGACGCCGGTGCCGGTCCGTGACGCGCGCATCGCGGTGCGGATCGCCCCCGGCCTCAGCCAGTCGCGCCCTGCCGACGTGATGCGGGGGGAGGAGACGCAGATCGCGGGCGTGCTGGCGCTCGACCCCGGCTTCGACGGCGTGGTCTGCCTGCCCGGGACACATTCCAAATGGGCACATGTCTCGGCCGGAGAGGTGGTGAGCTTTCAGACCTTTCTGACGGGGGAGATGTTCGACCTGCTGTCCAACCATTCGATCCTGCGCCACGGCCTTTCCGGCGAAGGCTGGGACGACGCCGCCTTCGACGCGGCATTGTCCGAGGGTCTGTCCCATCCCGACCGCATCGCCGCGCGGCTGTTCGCCTTGCGCGCGGAAGGGCTGCTTCACGGTCTGGGCGCGGACGCGGCGCGGGCGCGGCTCTCCGGCCTGCTGATCGGGCTGGAACTGGCCGGCGCGCGGCCCTACTGGCTCGGCCGGTCCGTGACGATCGTGGGGGCGGAGACACTGTCTGTCCTCTACGCGCGCGCGCTGGCGGCGCAGGGGCTCACCGCCCGCCGATTGTCCGCCGAGGCCTGCACGCTTGCCGGTCTGGCCAGCCTGAGGAGCATCCGATGACCCGTCCCCTGATCGCGATCCTGCGCGGGATCACCCCGGCCGAGGCTGTGCCCGTCGCGGGAGCCTTGGTGGAGGCCGGGATCACGTGGATCGAGGTGCCGCTGAACTCGCCCGAACCGTTGCAATCCATCGCGGCCATCGGGAAGGCGTTCGGCGCGGTCGCGACCATCGGTGCTGGCACCGTGCTGACGGTGGATCAGGTGGCGGACGTGGCCCGCGCCGGTGGCAGGCTGGTCGTATCCCCCAACGCGAACCCCGACGTGATCCGCGCGACCAAGGCCGCGGGGATGGAAAGCTGGCCCGGGGTGATGACGCCGACGGAGTGCTTTGCGGCACTCGCGGCGGGGGCGGACGGGCTCAAGATCTTTCCCGCCACGCTGATGGGGACCGACGGGCTGCGCGCGATCCGGGCGGTGTTGCCGCCGGACACCCGCGTCTATGCCGTGGGCGGTGTGGGGCCTGCCAACTTCGCCGACTGGTGCCGCGCGGGGGCGTCCGGCTTCGGCATCGGCTCCGCGCTCTATGCCCCCGGCCTGTCGGTGGCCGACGTGGCGGAGCGCGCGCGCGCCATGGTCGCTGCGTGGGATGCGCTGGGATGAGCCTCTTTGACGACCGGATCTGTGCGCTGGGGGAGGGGCCGCTTTGGCATCCCGAACGCGGTCAGCTCTTCTGGTTCGACATCATCGGCAAGCGCATGCTGTCGCGGGATGAGAGCGGCCCGTTGGAATGGGCGTTTGACGCGCATGTTTCTGCGGCCGGATGGACCGGGCGGGACACGCTCCTGATCGCATCGGAGACGCGGCTCCTTCGCTTCGACCTCGGCACCGGCGCGCAGGAGACGCTGTGTGAGCTGGAAGCGGACAATCCCGACACGCGGTCGAACGACGGGCGCGCGGACCCGAAGGGCGGGTTCTGGATCGGCACGATGGGCAAGACGGCGGCGAAAGGGCAGGGGCGGATCTACCGCTATTTCGCGGGAGAGTTGCGCTGCATCGTCCGCGACCTCTCGATCCCGAACGCGATCGCCTTCGCGCCGTCCGGCGATCTCGGCTATTTCGCCGACAGCGCCGAGCGCAAGGTCTGGCGCATGGCGCTCGACCGGGACGGATGGCCCAAGGGCGCGCCGGAGCCGTTCCTCCACATGGGCGGGGACGGGCCGGAGCCGGACGGCGCGGTGGTGGATGCGCGCGGCACCCTGTGGCTTTCTGAATGGGGCGGGGCGCGGGTCCGGGCGTGGGATGCGTCGGCGCAGGTCGTGGCGAGCATCGACCTCCCCGCGCCGCAGCCGACCTGTCCCGCCTTCGGGGGGGAGGGGCTGTCCACGCTCCATGTTACCTCCGCCACGGCCGGGATGGGGGAGGATGCGCGGGGCCGCTTTCCGCAATCAGGCATGACCTTCGCCTTTCCCACCGACGCGCGCGGTCAGGCGGAGCACCAGGTCTTGGTGCCATGAGGCGCGCGCTGGGCACCTGCTACTATCCCGAACACTGGCCCGAGGCGATCTGGCCGGAGGATGCCGCCCGGATGGTGGCGGTCGGGCTGACCTGGGTGCGGATCGGCGAGTTCGCGTGGAGCCGGATGGAGCCTGCGCCGGGGCGATACGACTGGGACTGGCTTGACCGCGCGATCGGGGTGCTGGGGGCGGCGGGTCTCAAGGTCGTTTTGGGCACCCCCACCGCGACCCCGCCGCGCTGGATGCTGGAGCGGCATCCCGACATGCTGGCAGTGGATGCTGATGGCCGCCCGCGCGGCTTCGGGTCGCGCAGACATTACTGTTTCTCGCACCTGGGCTACCGGGTCGAGTGCGCCCGCATCGTGACGGCGATGGCGGAGCGGTATGGCGCGAACCCCCATGTCGCGGCGTGGCAGACCGACAACGAATATGGCTGCCACGATACGGTGCTGTCCTATTCCGAGGCGGCGCGGCGGGCGTTTCAGGACTGGCTGGCGCGGAAATACCAGTCGCCGCAGGCGCTCAACCGGGCGTGGGGCAATGTCTTCTGGTCCATGGACTATGCCGAATTCACCCAGATCGGCTTGCCGAACCTCACTGTGACCGAGCCTAATCCCGCGCACGCGATGGACTTCCGGCGTTTTTCCAGCGACGCGGTGGTGTCCTTCAACCGGGCGCAGACCGACATCATCCGCAGGCATTCGAGCGCCCCGATCGCGCATAACTACATGGGCGAGGTGACGGAGTTCGACCATTTCGCTGTGGGTGCCGATCTCGATATCGCGTCGTGGGACAGCTATCCGCTTGGCTTCCTCTCCGCCAAGGTGCGGGGGGACGCGGACCACCGGCGTCGCTTCGTGCGGCAGGGCGACCCGGATTTTCAGGCCTTCCACCATGATCTCTACCGGGCCGTGGGGCGGGCGCGGACCGGCGAGGGGCGCTGGTGGGTGATGGAGCAGCAGCCCGGTCCGGTGAACTGGGCGCCGTGGAACCCCGATCCGCTGCCCGGCATGGCGAGGCTCTGGGCATGGGAGGCGTTCGCGCATGGGGCGGAGGCGGTGTGCTATTTCCGCTGGCGTCAGGCGCCCTTCGCGCAGGAGACGATGCATGCTGGGATGCTGCGTCCCGACAGCGCGCCGGCCCCGGCCCATGACGAGGCGGCGCGCGTCGCGGCCGAACTGGCGGCGATGCCGGACGTGGAGGCGGCGCATCCCGCCGTGGCGCTGGTCTTCGACTACGCTTCCGCCTGGGCATGGGACGTGCAGCCGCAGGGGCAGGATTTCAGCTATTTCTGGCTGGTGTTCGACATGTATCGCGGGCTCCGCAGGCTCGGGCTGTCGGTGGACATCCTGCCGCCTGATACGGCCGATCTGTCTGCCTACAGACTGGTGCTCGCCCCGGGTGTCGCGATGCTGAATGAAGGGTTCCTGAAGGCGCTGGAACGGTTTGACGGCACCGCCCTGATCGGGCCGCGGAGCAATGCCAAGACCGCCGTATTTGCGACGCCAGTGCCGTTGCCGCCGAACCTGCCGGGGCTTGACTGCAGGATCGCGCGGGTGGAAAGCCTGCCGCCCGACGTGCCGGTTCCGTTGGAGGGGGGCGGCGCGTTCCTCCATGGGCGTGAGAAGTGCGAGGGCCGTGCGGGGGTGGTGGAGGCAGGCGCCGACGGCTGGCCCGCGCTGATGGCGGCGGGCGGGTTGCACTATCTGGCGGGCTGGCCGGACGCGGAAGCTCTTGCGCGCATCCTGACCCGGCTTTGCGTGCGGGAAAGAATTGGGACGGAGTTATTGCCGGACGGGCTGCGGTGCCGGGATACGGACGTGCGGCGCTACTGGTTCAACTACGGGCCGGAGGCGGTGACGCATGGGCTTATAACGCTGTCGCCGGCGGGGGTGTGCTGGGAGGATCGTTGAGCGGGGGGGCAGCCGCAGGCGGGGGCATCGAGCCCCCGCCTGCGGCGTCGCCACGGAGGGCTCCGGCTCCGGCGCCTCTTTCGCCGGGACGCGCCTTCGGATAGAGCGGCGGCGGAATGAAGGAGGCCAGCATGGGCTACAAGATCGCCGTCGTGGGCGCCACGGGCAACGTGGGTCGCGAGATGCTCAACATCCTTGCGGAGCGGGAGTTCCCGGTGGACGAGATCGTGGCCCTCGCCTCGCGCAAGTCGATGGGGACGGAGATCAGCTTCGGCGACCGCACGCTGAAGGCGCGCGATCTCGACACGTTCGACTTCGCGGGCTGGGACATGGCGCTGTTCGCTGTGGGGTCGGAGGCGACTAAGACCTATGCGCCCAAGGCCGCAAAGGCCGGATGCGTCGTGATCGACAACTCCTCGCTCTATCGCTACGACCCCCTGGTGCCGCTGATCGTGCCGGAGGTCAATCCGGGCGAGATAGTGCACTACTCCAAGAAGAACATCATCGCGAACCCGAACTGCTCCACCGCGCAGATGGTGGTGGCGCTGAAGCCGCTCCACGACCGGGCGCGGGTGAAGCGGGTGGTGGTCTCAACCTACCAGTCGGTGTCGGGCGCGGGCAAGGAGGGGATCGACGAGCTTTGGGACCAGACGAAGTCGATCTACAATCCGACTGACCACAAGCCACCGGTGAAGTTTCCCAAGCAGATCGCCTTCAACGTGATCCCGCATATCGACGTCTTCCTCGACGACGGCTCCACCAAGGAGGAGTGGAAGATGGTCGCGGAGACGAAGAAGATCCTCGACAAGTCCATCAAGGTGACGGCGACCTGCGTGCGGGTGCCGGTGTTCGTGGGCCACTGCGAAGCGATCAACGTGGAGTTCGAGGAGTTCCTCGACGAGGACGAAGCGCGCGACATCCTGCGTGAGGCGCCGGGCTGCATGGTGATCGACAAGCGCGAGGACGGCGGCTACATCACGCCGATCGACTGCGTGGGCGATTATGCGACATTCATCAGCCGAATCCGGCAGGACAGCACGATCGACAATGGGCTGAACCTGTGGGTGGTCTCGGACAACCTGCGCAAGGGGGCGGCGCTCAACGCGGTGCAGATCGCCGAAGAGCTCCTCAAGCGCCGCTGACCACCCAGCGAGCTGTTGCTGTCTCCCTCTCGGGCTAGGCCGCCAGCGCCAGCAGCTCGGTGAGATGACGTTCCAGTCGCGACGCCCCGGCCGTGTCCTGCCGGATGGTCGACGCAGACGGGACGGTCGACGCAGACGGGACGGTCGACGCAGACGGGACGGTCGACGCAGGCGACGGCTCGTCGTCGGGGTGAGGTGGTTCTTCT
>JBBSVE010000073.1:0-15542 GCA_038233815.1 Rhodobacterales bacterium | reverse complement strand
TCACCAGCCAGACAGCCTCGATCTCGAGACCTCACGGCTGAACTTCCGTCTCGTCCTGTCCACTCTCCAGGTCACAGGCCCGATCTTGTCTTCGTGCCCACGAAGCCGGCAGCAGCTCAAAGTTCCAGCCGGAGAATGAATTGCACCACGCGCCGGGGCATTATCGTGGACGGCAAAGCCCGCTATCTCGATACTATCCAAATCGAACGTCTCTGGCGCTTGCTAACGTGTGAATGCGTCAATTCGCATGCTTCGGAAAACGACTCACAGACCAAGGCCGGTATCGGGCGCTGGATCACCTCCGACAACCACCAGCGGCCTCATGCCGTCCATGGCAGACAACAGCCCGCCGTGGTCTGCTGCCACTCCATTGAAACCGATCAGGGGGAGCAGGTGGTAAAGTGAATTACCCGGAAATCTGTCCGCCGGATGGGAGGCACATCAGTCATTGAGCCGGGTGAGTCCGAGCACCTCCTCGTAGACGCCGGGGCGGGCGCCGAGGACCGGGGCGGGGCGGGTCAGGGCGGCGCCCGTGGGAAAGGGGAGGACGCGGCCGCCGGCCTCCGCGATCAGGCAATAGGCGGCCATGCAGTCCCAGGCGCTCATCCTCGGCTCGGCATATCCGACGAGACGTCCGGCGGCGACCCAGGCCAGCATCAGCGCGCCGGAGCCGTAGCGCATCCAGCTTGCGCCCGCCTTCATCAGATCGGCCATCATGCGGCCGACCGTGTCGGGATCTGCGCGGTCGTTGGCGCCGACCCCCAGAAGCCCTGACCGCAAGTCGAGATCCTCCGTATCGACGCGGATCGTCCGGCCGTTCAGGGTCGCGCCACCGCCGCGCCGGGCCGCGAACATCTCCCCCAGAACGGGCGCGAAAATCACCCCGATGACCGGTCCCTCCGCGTCCATCGCGCCGATGGATACGCACCACGCAGGCAGGCCCGCGAGGAACGGGGCGGTGCCGTCTATCGGGTCGATCACCCACGTCAGCCCTGACGTTCCGGGGGAAAGGCCGTGCTCCTCGCCCAGTTGCGCGTCATCCGGGAAGGCGGCGGAAAGGGCGTCGCGGATCAGCGTCTCCACCTCCCGGTCGGCCTCGGACACCATGTCCTGCCGGTTGCGCTTGGCTTCCACATGCAGCTCGCCGCGCCGCTCGAAATGGTGGAGGGCGAGCGTTCCGGCCTCGCGGGCGATCTCCTCTGCGCGGCGCAGGCGGTCGGTCAGGTCCATCACGTCTCTCCCTGGATGATGGCCAGCCCGCGGGACCGGAAGGCCAGCGCGACCGTTGTGCCCACAGCAAGGGGCTCGGAATTGTCGCTGTCGATGGCAAAGAGCGTGCCGACGGGCGTGTCGACCTCGTATTCCACATGATCGCCCAGATAGGCCGCCGACAGGATGCGCCCCTCCAGCGGCCCCTCGCCGGGTGTGAGCGCCACGGCATTGGCCCGGACCGCGAGCTTGGCCGGACCGGGACCGATCCCGCGCGCGGGCACGTCATGGCGCAGGCCACCGACGCGAACCCTCGCCGTGCCGTCGGCCACGCTTTCGACCTCGCAGGGGATCAGGTTGGCCTCGCCGATGAAATCCGCGATGAAGGCGGAGGCGGGGGCGTCGTAGAGCTCTCGTGGTGCGCCTTCCTGTGCGATGCGCCCCTCCCGCATCACCACGATCCGGTCGGACACGGCCAGCGCCTCCTCCTGATCGTGGGTGACATAGACGGCGGTGAAGCCGAGCCGCTGCTGGAGATCGCGGATCTCGGTCCGCACCCGGCGGCGCAGGCGCGCGTCGAGGTTGGAGAGCGGCTCGTCCAGGAGCAGCACCTGCGGTTCCAGCACCAGCGCGCGGGCCACGGCGACGCGCTGCTGCTGGCCGCCCGAAAGCTCGGATGGCAGGCGGTCGCCCATCGCATCGAGCCCGACGAGGCCCAGGCCCTTCTCCGCCGCCAGCCTCGCCTCGCGCGGTTTCATGCCGCCGGATTCGAGACCATAGGCGACGTTCTTGATCACGCTCATGTGCGGGAACAGCGCGTAGCTCTGGAACACCATCGACACGTCGCGGCGGTTCGCGGGCAGGCGGGTCACATCCTCGCCGCCGATCATGATGCGCCCGGAGGTCGGGCTTTCCAGCCCTGCAAGCATGCGCAGCGTCGTCGTCTTGCCGCAGCCCGACGGCCCCAGCAGGGTGACAAGCTCACCCGGTGCGATGGATAGCGTCAGCTCCGGGATCGCGGTGAAGGCGCCGAAATCCTTGCGGACCCGGTCGAACGCCACGGCGCCACGCGTCTTTTCGGTCATGCGGGAACCTCTTTGGTCGTGCGACGTGCGCCGGTTTCGGTCCGCCGGAGCGTTCGTTTCCCGACGAGAAGCTGGAAGCCGCCGATGATGGCCATCATCACTACGATCAGGACCGAGGAATAGGCGATCGCGATGCCGTATTCGCCGTTTTCCACCAGTCCGACGATATAGGCGGTCGCCATGTTGTATTTGGCCGAAACGAGGAAGATCACCGCCGAGATCGAAGTGATCGCGCGCACGAAGGAATAGACCAGCGCCGCCAGCACCGCAGGCCGCAAGAGCGGCAGGATCACCCGCCGCAATGTGCGCGGGGAGGAGGCGCCCAGCGTCAGCGACGCCTCGTCGAGCGAGCTGTCGAGTTGCGACATCGCCGCCACCCCGCCCCGCACACCGACCGGCATGTTGCGGAACACGAAGCAGAAGATCAGGATGGCCGCCGTTCCCGTCATCTCGAGCGGGGGCAGGTTGAACGCCATGACGTAGCTGATGCCGATCACCGTACCGGGGATCGCGAAGCTGAGCATCAGCGCGAACTCGAAAAGGCCGCGTCCCGGAAACCGCTGCCGCACGATCAGCCACGCGGTCAGCATCCCCACCGCCGCCGTCAGCGGGGCGGCGATCAGCGCGATCTCCATCGTCGTCCAGAAGCTGTTCCACGCAACCCCGGTCCAGGCGAAGCCGCCCGCAAAGGACACGCCGAAGGCGCGGCGGTAATGCTCGAACGTCAGCGTGTAATCGAGCCCCCAGACTTTCACGAACCCGCCGATGAGGATCAGCCCGTAGACGAAGACCGTGAACGCGGACCAGAGCGCCACGACCGTCATCACCGGGATCGCCACGCGGCGCGGCAGCATCGCGGGCCGTCCGCCGTCGCCCTTGCCCGAAACGGTCGCGAAGTTGCGTCGGCCGAGCCAGAGGCGCTGTGCCAGGAACGCCGACAGCGTGAAGCCCAGAAGAACCGTCGCCAGCACGGCGGCGCGGGCCGGGTCATGCTGCGCGCCCACGACGGCAAAGAAGATCTCGGTCGAGAGCACACCGCCCGATCCGCCAAGGACCAGTGGGTTGCCGAAATCCGCCATCGATTCGATGAATCCGATCAGGAACGCGTTGGCAAGTCCCGGCGCCATCAGCGGCAGCGAGACCTTGCGGAAGGTCCGCCAGCGGCCTGCGCGCATGGTCTGGGACGCCTCCTCCATCGAGGGGCTGATGCCCTCCACCACGCCGATCAGCACAAGAAACGCGATCGGCGTGAAACTCAGCATCTGGGCGATCCAGATGCCCGGCAAGCCGTAGACCCAGCGCCCGAGGGTAAGGCCCGTCATATCCTGGATGAAGGTGGTCACGAAACCCGCGCGTCCCAGCATCAGCGTCAGCGACAGGCCGATCACGAAGGGCGGGGTGATGATCGGCAGCACCGTCAGGACGCGCAGGGCACCCTTGAACGGTGCCCCCGTCCGCGTCGCCACCAAGGCGAAGGCCAGCCCCAGAAGCACCGTGCCGGTCGCCGTGCAGATCGCGAGGAAGAACGTCCGCCACGCCACGCCGCAGCCGCCCGCCCCGGTGAGGCAATTGATGCTCCAGATCTGCGGATCGCCGATGTTGCGCGCGACGCCCGTGGCGGTGAAGGAGCCGTCGAAATCCTGAAACGCACCGGTGAACATCGAGATGATCGGGTAAAGCACGAAGGTCGCCACCAGAAGCACCAGAAGCCCGATGGACCCGATCACGAACGCATCGCCCTTCAGCACACCGCGTTCGGCCAGACCGAAGGCGACAAGCGCCGCAAAGCACAGCGCCGTGCCGATCGCTCCCGCACCGAACGCCTGCTGCCCGTCGATATCGCCGAACGTCTCCAGCGCGCCCCAGTTCCAGCCGCGCAAACCGATGGAGAGACCCTCTGCGATCAGCCATAAAACGCCCGCCGCACCGATCCAGACCAGCGCGCCCCCCCGGCGACCCGGCGCCTGCGTGAAGCGCAGCGCCAGCGCGGCGAGCAGCAGCAAAGGCACGGGCCAGAGAAACCAGCGGTCCGGCGTGAGCTGGGCGATCCCGGGCCAGAGCCGCGCGTCGCCCGCGAGGCCTGCGATCCAGTCGAACCCGAAGAACCCGTCGCGGACCCGATACCATGGCAGCACCGCGAACGAGATCAGGCTTGCGAGCAGCAGCCAGTCGAGCCGGCGGTTGTCACGCATCATGCGCGGGACCTCTGCTGCGGACGGCCGGAGGCACGCAAACATCCCCCGGCCAGCCGGTCATTTGCCGACGCCGCCGACCTCGCGGCCCCACCGCTCCAGCAGTTCGCTGCGCTTCGCAGGATCGCCGTAGGTCTTGAAGTCATAATCGATCAGCTTGATGTTCTCGAACTTCGGCGCTTCCTCGGGCACGGGCGAGTTCTTGTTGGACGGAAGCTGATACGACCCGGCTTTCGGCATCAGACCCTGCGCCTCGGGCGTCAGCACCCAATTGTAGAAGACCTTTGCCTCGTCAGGGTTCTGCGCGCCCTTGACGATCGACATCGAGCCGATCTCGTAACCGGTGCCTTCGCAGGGCGCCTCCACCTTGATCGGAAAGCCTTCCACGGCCATCGTCACGGCGTCATGCATGAAGACGATGCCCAGACCCGTCTCGCCGCGGGCAGCAGCCTTCACCGGGGCAGAGCCGGACTTGGTATATTGCGACACGTTGGCATCGAGCTTTTTCAGATAGTCGAACGCCTGATCCTCGCCCATCAGCTGCACCAGCGTGGCGAGCGCCGTATAGGCCGTCCCCGAGGAGTTCGGGTCAGCGACCTGGATCTCCCCCTTCAGGCCGGGGTCGAGCAGATCGGCCCAGCATTTCGGCTCCTTCAGCCCCTTCTTGGCAAAGATCTCGGTGTTGTAGCCCCAGCCGAGCGCGCCGGAATAGACCCCCACCGTGCGGTAGCCCGACGCCTTGGCCTGCGCCACGGCCCAAGGCTGCAACTGGTCCAGGATCGGGGACTTGTATTCCATCGTCAGCCCGTCTTGCGCCGCCTGAAGATGCGGATCGCCGGTGCCGCCCCACCAGAGGTCGGTCTGCGGGTTGCGCGACTCCGCGCGGATCTTGGCATAGGTCTCACCGGAGGAGAGGCGCACCATGTTCACATTGATGTCGTGTCCGGCCTCGAACGCCTTGGTCAAGGTCTCGCAGATCACGACGTCGGCCGAACAGATCAGGTTCAGTTCCGCAGCCGTTGCGGCAGAGCCCATCAGGGCCACCGCCCCGCCTGCCAGCATGAGGGTCGTTCGCGTCATTTTCATCCTCCCGTTTGTCACGTCCGGTTTCGTTACTGGACCGGACATTGCCTTCGACAGCTTTGGCGCTGTGCGCGCTCCTGTCAATCAGGTCGCGTCGCGCGCCATGATCCATTCCACCTCCGGTGCCGCTACGAACCGCCATTTGCGCAGCGGTCCGGCCATGACGTTGAGGTAGTAGAGATCGAACCCATAAGGCGCGCCGCAGGGGTGATGGCCGCGCGGCACGCAGACGACATCGCCGTCGGATACGGCCATCGTCCGGTCGAGGGTGCGGTCGTCGGTATAGACGCGCTGGACGGCGAACCCGTTCGAAGGGTTGAGGCGGTGGTAGTAGGTCTCCTCCAGCTGCGTGATCCGGGGGAAGTCGTCCTCGTCGTGGCGGTGGCTTGGATAGGACGACCAGTGGCCCGCGGGCGTGAACACCTCCGTCACCAGAAGCGAGTCCGCGTAGTCATCCGCCTCCATCGCGATGTTGTTGATATGGCGGGTGTTGGTGCCCTTGCCGCGCGCGGTCAGGGTGATGCCGTCCGGCCCGATCCGGCGCGCGTCGTGCCCGGACCGGCCCGGGGCGGTGCAGACGGCGATGGTGCAGTCCGTGGTCGCGACCGCGCGCCAGTCGGTGCCGTTGGGCAGATAGAGGCAATGCGGCGGCGTCTTCTCGAACACGTCCATCCGGTCGCCGAGCTCGCCCCAGTCGCGGTCCCCGCCGGTCATCCGGGCGCGGCCCTCGATCATCACCAGAATGACCTCCCGGTCGCCCGTCGCCCCGGACGCCTCCTCGCCCGCGCGCAAGCGGTAGAGCGTGAAGCCAACGTAGGTCCACCCTGCGTCGGCGGGGGATATATCGTGGACCTTGCCGTGGTCCCCGGTGGGTCGGTGCAGGAGGTCGGTCATGGAAATCCTTTCAGCGTTCGACCGTCAGGCCGGTCCGGTCGCAGAGATCGATGATATGGTCAAAGCCGCGCTGCGAGAAGGCGCGTGGGTCGGCCTTGGCGGGGTCCTGTTCCGCCTCCACCACAATCCATCCATGGTAGTCCATCCGGGCCAGCGCCTGCGTGACCGCCGCGAAATCGAGGCTGCCGTCGCCCGGCACCGTGAAAGCACCCGCGACCACCGCGTCCAGAAAGCTGCCGTCGCTGTCCCGGATCTGGCGCACCACGTCGGGGCGGATGTCCTTGAAATGGACATGGCGGATCCGGTCGCCCCAGCGGTCCAGAGTGGCCAGCACGCAGCCCCCGCCGAACGCGAGATGCCCGGTGTCGAAGAGCAGCGTCACCTCGGGGGGTGCCGCCTCCATCAGCCAGTCGATGTCGTCGCCATCCTCGATCATGGAGCCCATGTGGTGATGATAGGCCAGCACCAGACCCTCGCCCGCCATCCACTTGGCCAGCTCGCCCAGCCGGACCGCATAGTCCCGGATCTCCGCGCGGGAGAGTTTGGGCCTTTTGCCCAGCGGCACTTCGATGCTGCCCTGCACGGTGTTGGAGCATTCGGCATAGACCAGACAGGGCGCGTCCAGCGCCACGAACTGCGCCACCTGATCGCGGACCGCTGCGATTTCCGCACGCACGTCCTGCGCCATGAGCGCGCCGGAGCACCAGCCGCCGCAAAGCGCCAAGTCATGCGCGCCGAGGAACTGGCGCAGGCCTTCGGTATCGGCGGGCATCCGGCGCCCGCGTTCCACGCCGCTGTAGCCGATTTCGCGCGCCTCGCGCAGCGCCTGCTCCATCGTATAGGCGGCGGTCAGGTCGGGCAGATCGTCGTTCTGCCATGCGATGGGGGAAATCCCGATCCTCACGCTCATGGCGTCACTCCGTTCTCTGGCGATGTCTGTTGCGCACGTAATCGGCATGGGCCCGGACCACGTCGGGGGTGTCGGATACCTCCGGCACGGCCACGTCCCACCAGTGCCCGCCGGCACCCGTGCCCGGACCCGGATCGCTGTCGATCACGATGACCGTCGGCCGGTCGCGCCCGCGCGCGGCGATCACCTCCGCCTCCAGCGCCGCGATATCGGCGGCCTTCACCGCATGGGCGCCCATCGACGCCGCATGGGCCACGAAGTCGATCTCCGGCTGGACCTCGACGGCGGCATGTTCGTAGAGGTTGTTGAAGGGCCGCCCCCCGCAGGCCTGTTGCAGCCGGTTGATGCAGCCATATCCGCGGTTGTCGGTCAGGATCACGGTAAACGGGATCCGCCGCATCGCCGCCGTCGCCAGTTCCGAATTTGCCATCATGTAGGAGCCGTCGCCCACGAAGACGATCACCTCCCGGTCAGGCTCCGCCAGCTTTACGCCCATCGCCCCCGCGATCTCGTAGCCCATGCAGGAAAAGCCGTATTCGGTGTGATATCCGCCCCGCGTCGCACGCCAAAGCGTGTGCAGCGCGCCGGGCATCGAGCCGGCCGCACTCACCACGACGGTATCGCTCCGCGCCTGCCGCTGCACCGCGCCGATCACCTGCGCGTCCGAGGGCAGACCCTTTGCATTCGGCGCTGCCATCACTGCATCGGTGGTGGAGAACCAGTCGCCGCGCAGTCCCTCCTCCCAGCCGTCGAAGTGCCGGTCGCCCAGCGCCGCATCCAGCCGCTCGATCGCCACGCGGGCATCGGCCACCAGCGGCATTGCGCCGTGCTTGGCCGCGTCGGACCCGGTGACGTTGACCGCGATCAGGCGACACTCCGGCCCCAGCACGGTCCGGCTGCCGGTGGTGAAATCCTGCAACCGCGTGCCAATGCCCAGCACCAGATCGGCACGCCCCAGCACAGCATTGGCCGCATCGCTTCCCGTCACGCCGGGGGAGCCGAGGTTGACCGCCTCGCGCCAGTCCACGGCGCCCTTGCCCGCCTGAGTCTCGGCCAGCGGGATGTTGCGGCGCCGCGCGAAATCCAGCAGCGCCGCCTCCGCCTGCGAATAGAGCACACCGCCCCCCGCGAGGATCACCGGGCGGGCGGCGTTGCGCAACGCCTCCACCGCGCGGGACAGCTCGCCCGCATCGGGTTCGGGCCGTCGGATATGCCAGACCTTCGGTGCGAAGAACGCTTCGGGGAAATCATACGCCTCGGCCTGCACGTCCTGACAGAAGGCCAGCGTCACCGGCCCGCATTCGGCGGGATCGGTCATCACCCGCAACGCGCGCGGCAGGGCGGAGAGCAACTGCTCCGGCCGGGCGATGCGGTCGAAATAGCGGCTGACCGGGCGCAGGCAGTCGTTCGCGGTGACGGTGGCGTCGGACACATCCTCGACCTGCTGGAGCACCGGATCGGGGCGGCGGTTGGCGAACACATCGCCGGGGATCAGCAGCACCGGCAGGCGGTTCACATGCGCCAGCGCCGCCGCCGTCACGAGGTTTGTGGCGCCCGGCCCGATGGAGGTGGTGACGGCCATCGCCCGCCTGCGCCGCGACGCTTTGGCATAGGCAATGGCGGTGTGGGCCATGGTCTGCTCGTTCTGGCCGCGCCATGTGGGCAGCAATGGGCCGATGCCTTGCAGCGCCTCGCCAAGACCCGCGACGTTGCCATGGCCGAAGATCGCCCAGACGCCGTCGATGAAACGCTCGCCCTCCGCGTTCCGCTGGACCGAAAGCCACCGGACCATCGCCTGCGCCGCCGTCAACCGGATCGTGTGACTCATGCTTTGGCCTCCGCCCGAACGCTGTCCCATGTCTCGCAGAGCCGCGCGTATCTGTCCGCCATCGCATCGACCGCCGCCGCGTCGTCGATCCGTCCGGCCATCCAGTCGCGCGCCGCGTCGCCAAAGATCGTGCGCCCGACCGCGAAGCCCTTGACCAGCGGCACCGATACGGCCAGCGCGAAGGTGCCCGCCAGCGCGTCGAACGGCGCATCCAGCCCCAGAACGAGGATGCCGCGGGTGCGCGGGTCGTGACGCTCGATCGCATCGACGGTAGCGGTCCAGGCAGCCGCGGTCGCGTGCGGCTCCAGCTTCCACCAGTCCGGCCAGACGCCGAGGGCGTAGATCCGCCCGACGATGCGGGCCACGGTATCCTCCGCCACCGGCCCCACCTTCGAGGGGATCACCTCCAGCAGGAACTCCAGCCGGTTGCGCCGCGCGGCGGTGAAGAGCCGCAGGATCGTCGCCTCCTGATCCGCCCACATCGCGTCATCGTCGTCGGGGTGGCAGAAGCACAGGCACTTCACAATCTGATCGCGGGGCCATTCCAGGAGGCCGCCGCAATCGGGTCCCAGCGACGGCTCCAGCGTCAGGGGCCGCGCGCCGGGCCACTCCGCCGGGCGCGCGATCCAGAGCCCCTGCGCCTCGGCCCGGTAAAGCGCGTCATGCCCCAGCCGGTCGTCGCACAGGATGCCGTGGCCGGGACGGCCGTCCTGCACCCGCAGCGCGGCTTGCAGACACAAGTCCTTGAACGCGCCGATCCGCGCGGGCGTGGCGCCCGCCATCGCCTCGAACTGCGCGCGGTGATCGAAGGCGAAGACGCGCAAGTCGGGCCATGCGCCCGTCCGCGTGGTGGCCCAATGGACCTGCTCCAGCGCGGCATCAAAGCGCAGGTCGGGCCGCAGGATGCCGCGCTTGAGGAAGAACCGCAGCTCCTCCCAGCTCGGATAGGCCGGCGTGCAACCGTGGCGCGACACGGCGAAGGCACCGCAGGCGTTTGCGTAATTCAGCGCGGTCGCCCAATCCTCGCCGTCGAGCCAGCCCTTGAGCAGCCCCGACATGAAGCCGTCGCCCGCACCCAGCACGTTGAAGACCTCGACCGCGAAACCCGCGCCGCTCTCGCCGTCGTCGAGCGTGTCCGGGATCGCACCGGCAAAGGCCGCCGCACCCATCGGGCCGCGCTTGCAGACCAGCGTGGCCCCGGTGATCGCCCGCACCGCGCGCAGGGCTTCCATAGTGTCGGTCGTGCCGCCGGCGATGTGAAACTCCTCCTCCGTCCCCACGATCAGGTCGAAAAGCGCGAGGTGCGATTGCAGCGTCTGCGTCACGGCACGGCTCTCGACGAAGCGGCTCTCGCCCTCGCCGTGCCCTGCCACACCCCAGAGGTTCGGGCGGTAGTCGATATCGAGCGCGGTCCGCAGACCCTTGTCGCGCGCGATCCCCAGTGCCTTCAGGACGGCGCTCGCGGTCCGGGGATGGCTCAGATGCGTGCCGGTGGCGACGACCGCGCGGGCTTCGGCGATGAAGGCGGGGTCGATGTCGTCCTCGCACAGCGCCATGTCGGCACAATTCTCGCGGTAGAAAATCAGCGGGAAGCGCGTCCCGTCGCGGATCCCCAGAAGCACCAGCGCCGTCAGCCGCGCAGGGTCGGTCACGACGCCGCGCGTATCGACGCCCTCGCGCGCCAGCTGCTCGCGGATGAAGCGCCCCATATGCTCGTCGCCCACGCGCGTGATGACGGCCGCGCGCAGGCCCAGCCGTGCGGTGCCGCAGGCAATGTTGGTGGGCGAGCCGCCGATGTATTTCTCGAAGCTGCCCATATCCTCGAGCCGCCCACCGATCTGGCTGCCGTAGAGGTCGACCGAGGATCGGCCGATGGTGATGACGTCGAGCCTGCTCACAGCCGGACCGCCTGTCCCGTCCGCACCGATTCTGCCGCGGCGTCGGCCAGTTCCAGCGCCCGCAACCCGTCGAGCCCGGTCGTGGGTGTCGGCGTGCCCTCGGCCACGGCGCGGACGAAGGCCGCGATCTCGTTGGCATAGGCGGCGGTATAGCGGGTCATGAAGAAATCGAGAAGCGGCGGGCGCGTGAACCCGTCCGCCCCCGCGATCTCGATATTGGCCTGCCGGTGGTTCTGCGCGCTGACTGAGCCCATTGAGCCCAGAACCTCGATCCGCTGGTCGTAGCCATAGGTCGCGCGGCGCGAGTTCGTGATCGTGCAGAGCCGCCCGCTGGCAGTCCGCAGCATCACGTTGACGCTGTCCCAATCGCCCAACGCCCCGATCTCGGGATCGACGAGGACCGAGGCCTGCGCCGCCACCGTCTCGATCTCCTCCCCCAGAAGCCAGCGCGCCATGTCGAAATCGTGGATCGTCATGTCGCGCAGGATGCCGCCCGATACCCGGATGTAGGCGGCGGGCGGCGGGCCGGGATCGCGGGAGGTGAGGGTGACCATCTCCACCGCGCCGATCCGGTCTGCGTCGATGGCCGCCTTCAGCGCCATGAAGTCCGGGTCGAACCGCCGGTTGAAGCCAACCATCAGCGTCCCGCCGACCTCCTCGACCGTCCTGAGCGCCTCGCGCACACGGCCCGCGTCGAGATCGACCGGCTTTTCGCAGAACACCGCCTTGCCGGCCCGCACGAACCGTTCGATCAGGTCGGCATGGGTGTCGGTCGGCGTGCAGATCACCACCGCGTCGATGTCGGAGGCCGCCTCGATCGCGTCCATCGTGCGAATGTCGCATCCGAAGGCGCGCCGCGCGTTTTGCGCCACCGCGTCGACCGGCTCGGCCAGTGCTGTCAGCGTGGCGCCGGGCACCGAGCCTATGGCGCGGGCATGGACCTGCCCGATGCGACCGGCGCCGAGCACCGCAAAGCGAACGTCCATGATCGTCTCCCCTCCGACCGCAATCGGCCCGCGTCTGCCGGACCCTCCGTTCCGATGCGTGCCTCCTCGATGCCGGAAATACAACAGAAGATCGCATGGCTGCGGTGCGAGGGACCGGGCATCCGATCAATGCCCGCCGCCCTCACGGGCCACCACGGAGCGTGCCAAGGCAGCGATCGGGCCTCGTCCACCGTCGGGATGACCCGGTTGCAGAGTCCCCGGAGTGAAGCCGCATCGGTCCCCGCCCTCTGCCCGGTGAAGGCCAGCCCCGCCATGATCCGCGCATGTCCGCATCATGCTTGCCAAACCTGCCGGTGAAGCCGGGCGCATCGAGTCATTCCATCGCCGCAATTGTGGAGCCTGCATGGTGCCTCGCACGGCAGTGGACATGACCCCGTGGATCACCTGCGTCCAGAAATCGCACGGCGCGTTTGACGGGGCAGGCGTTCTCGCGCGTCTGGCCTTCAGGATCAAGCGGTTCGGCACCTCGGCGATACGGGAGGGATCGCGCACCTTTTCCTCATCCGCCACCATGTCGGCAGAGAGCTTCATCGGCGCCATCTCCTGAAACCCGCCCATGCCGATGGTCTTTTTGGCGGCCTGCGGTGTTACCAGAAAAAGCGGCGTCTGGTTCCGATAGGCGGTCTCAACCGGGGTCACGAAATTGGTGATGCCGGGGCCGTTCTGCGCCACCATCCTGCTCATCCTGCTCATCCTGCTCATCCTGCTCATCCGGCCGGTGGCGCGGGCGAATCCGTCGGCCATCAGGCCGGCGTTGCATTCGTGCGCGCAGTCCCGGAATGTGATGCCCGCGCGTGGAAGAAGGTCCGGGATCGGCATCATCGCCGACCCGATGATCCCGAAGGCAGTGTCGATGCCGTGCATCTGGAGCACTTTGACGAACGCCTTCCCCGGTGGTCATCAGAATCGCGACTTGTCCCCCTGTTCGCGCAGCCGGGCCGCCCACGGTGCTGCTGCCATACTGGCCCGGACCCGCGACCGCGCAAGCCTCGCGTCGCCCCGCGGAGTGACCGAAGGCCATACCGCGCCGATCCCGGTGCGCCGTCGGATTGGTTTGTTGACCCAAACCGAAAACGTGAACTGCTGACGGTGTCATGGATTGCCACGGCCAGAGAAGAAATGCCCGAAACGGGCCCGATGCAGCAGGGAGAGACCGGATATGACACCGAAGACGATGCTGAAGGCAGCCGTTGCGGGCATGGCGCTCATGGCGGGCACGAACGCGGCGCATGCGCTCGACGAGATCACAGTCGCCTATTTCCAGGAATGGCCGATGCCGATGGAATATGCCAAGGTCATGGGCACCTACGACAAGGAGCTGGGACTCACGGTTAACTGGCGCGCGTTCGATACCGGGACCGCGATGTCGGCCGCGATGGCGTCGGGTGACGTGCAGTTCGCGGTTAGCCAGGGCGTTCCGCCGTTCGTCGTCGCGACCTCGGCGGGGCAGGATCTGCAGGCGATCGCCGTGGCGGTCAGCTATTCCGACAACGACAATTGCGTCGTGCGCTCGGATCTGGAGATCACCAAGGACAATGCAAAGGACCTCGAGGGCAAGAAGGTGGCCCTCCCCCTCGGCACGGCGGCGCATTACGGGTTTTTGAAGCAGATGCAGCATTTCGGCGTTGACACCTCCACCATGCAGATCGTCGACATGGCCCCCCCGGACGGGGCCGCGGCAATCGCTCAGGGGGCGGTCGACATGGCCTGCGGCTACGGCGGCGGACTGGGCCGGATGAAGGAGCATGGCAACGTGCTCCTGACCGGGGCCGAGAAGGAGGATCTGGGGATTCTGGTGTTCGACGTGATTTCCGCGCCGGCACCGTTTCTGGCCGAGAATCCCGATATTGCCGCGAAATTCCTCAAGGTCACGTCGGACGCCAACGCGATGTGGACCGAAGGGTCGAAGACGGACGAAATGCTCACGGTGATCGCCAAGGATGCCGGCATGGACGAGGCGAAGGCGCGCACCGACATCGGCACCTTCGTCTTTCCGTCGGTTGAGGAGCAACTGTCAAAGAAGTGGTTCGGCGGCGGCACGCAGGAATTCATGAAGGGCGTCTCGGGCGTGTTCGTGGATGCGGGCAGCATTTCCTCCGCGCTGGGCAGCTACGACAGCCGGGTCGATACCGGACCGCTGAAGGCTGTCGAGGGCATGTAGCGGGCGAGGGCCCGGTGGCTGCCCACGCCGGTCCGGGGAGATCGCCGGTGACCGGCCTCGTGATCGACGACATCTCCATGCGCTTCGATCTGCCCAACGGCAGCACCGTGCAGGCGCTCCAGAACATCTCCCTGACGCTGGAGCCGGGGGAACTGCTGTCGGTCCTCGGCCCGTCCGGCTGCGGCAAGACCACGCTTCTGAACATCCTCGCGGGGTTTCTGGCGCCGACGGGCGGGCAGGTGATGCTCGGCGACCGTCGGGTGACCGGGCCCTCGTCGGAGCGCGGCATGGTGTTCCAGCAGGGTGCGCTCTTTGAGTGGATGAACGTGCGCCGGAACGTCGATTTCGGCCCCCGGATGAAGGGCATGGCGGAGGCGGAGCGGACACGGATCACGGACCAACTTCTGGAGACCGTGGGGCTGGGGGCGTTCAAGGACAAGGCGGTCTATGAGCTTTCGGGCGGCATGCAGCAGCGCGTGGCGCTGGCGCGCTGTCTGGCCAACGATCCTGAGGTGATCCTGATGGACGAGCCTTTGGGCGCGCTCGACGCGCTGACGCGGGAAAAGATGCAGGGGCTGGTGCTGAAGATCTGGAAGGAGACCGGCAAGACCGTCGTTCTCATCACCCATTCGGTGGAGGAGGCGCTTCTGCTGGGCGAGCGGCTGATCGTCATGGCTCCGCGTCCGGGGCGGATCTTCAAGGAATACCGCCTGCCTTTCGCCGAGCGCGGTGTCGGACAGGATCTGCGGGACGTGAAGAAATCCGATGGCTTCGCGGAGACGCGGGAGCGTGCGGATCTCCAAGATCCATGCAGCCTATTCGCTGGGGGCGTCGAAATGGCAGATCATGCGCCACGTCATCATCCCGAACTCGCTGCCCGACCGCTTCACCGGGGCGCGGGTCGCGATGGGGGCTGCTGGGGCACGGTCGTCGCGGCCGAACGGGTGGCGGCACAGAAGGGCGCGGGCATGATGATCATCGCGGCCCCGAAGTTCCAGCTCACCGACATCGTGGTCATGGGGATCATCCTGATCGGCCTCATCGGCTACGGAATCGACAACTTGATGCGGATCGCGGAGCGGAAGGAGGTGCCGTGGAAGAAACGCGGCTGAAGCGGGTCAACCGCTGCCCACGTCGAATTCCTCCTTCGGAAAGAACTTGGCCAGCCGGATGTCGGCGGATCGCGCGTGGGCTTCCATGCCCTCGAGGCGGGAGATCCGGGCCGTTGCTTGCGCCAGCGGGCGGGCGGCGGCGCGGGTGGCGCGTTGCCAGGTC
>JBBSVE010000072.1:0-15694 GCA_038233815.1 Rhodobacterales bacterium | reverse complement strand
GCTCGAACGCCTCGTCAGCGCAGTGCTGGTCGAGATCGACGACAAGTGGGCCGCCGACACCAAGGCCTACATCAAATGGGAATGCCAGGATGCGTGATCACGCCGTCGCCGAAAGTCCAGACACCAGGTTGCTCAATCAACGGTGAGCTGTCGGTAACCCGGCTCCATAAAGGGATTCACAGGCTTGATCACGTTCGGTTCGACCTCATGTTGATCCGCAGTATGGCAAACCGGCACCGCGGGCCTAAACTAAAACGTCTTTCTTCAGTGGCAGTGGTCTTGGGTGTGAGAGTTATGCAGTGAAAAGGCTCATCGCCGGAAGGGATGGTGGTCCGTGGCTCGTTCCTGCCGCCGAGGCCGCAACGCGGTCTCGTGAAGGGCAAGCCTACGTCTTTGATGTAAAACTATTAAAGTTACGAATGCGGTATGTTTCACTTGCGCTGATCGCGCGGCAGGCCGGAAGGCAATTTCGCGCGGTTCAGCGGCTAATGGATGATCTCGATATCCAGCGCGCGTTTGATCCGACATGGCTGGGCGCTCATCTCTATCGGCGAGCCGATGTGTTTGCGTTCCTTGCAGGACAGGATGGGTTGTGCGGGTCGGAGTCTGATCGACCGAGTTGCCCTGCAAATATATCATCCTTGGCGCAAGAAACTCACGAAAAGACCAGAACTGAAGGGTTTGGCGAATCCTATGATGTCATTCTGTGAATCTGATGCGTCTCATCGTCGACGTCATGAACCATAACAACATTTAAATCAATTAGTTACAGTAATATTTGTGTTTTTTATGGTAGATTTTACAATTGCGAACCCGATCCGTTTCGGGTTGTGTGGGAACAGCCCCAGTCTCTCTCCAGTCGAGGATCCCTGCCATGCCGGTTCTGAATGCCATCGCGGGCTATGCGGACGAAATGACCGGATGGCGGCGTCACCTCCACGCCCGCCCCGAACTCCGCTTCGACTGTCACAAGACGGCGGCCTTCATCGTGGAGCGGCTGCGCGACTTCGGCGTCGACGAGATCCACGAGGGCATCGCGGAGAGTGGGCTGGTCGCGATCATCGCGGGGCAGGGCGATGGGCCGACCATCGGTCTGCGCGCCGACATGGACGCCCTGCCGATCACCGAGGCGACCGGCGCGGACCACGCCTCCACCATATCGGGCAAGATGCATGCCTGCGGACATGACGGACATGTGACGATGCTGCTCGGTGCAGCGAAATACCTGTGCGACACGCGCCGCTTCCGGGGCCGCGTGGCGCTGATCTTTCAGCCGGCGGAGGAGGACGGCGGCGGCGGCGAGGTGATGGTCCGGGAGGGGATCATGGACCGGTTCGGCATCGGCGAGGTCTTTGGCATCCACAACGTGCCCAACGTGCCGATGGGCCATTTCCGAACCTCGCCCGGCGCGCTGATGGCATCGGTCGACACGGCGGTCGTCACGGTGACGGGCACCGGCGGACACGCGGCCACGCCGCACGAATGCGTCGATCCGGTGGTGGCAATCGTCGGCATGGTGCAGGCGGTCCAGACGATCATTACGCGTAACGTCTATGCGCTGGACGAGGTGGTGATCTCGGTTACGCAGATCCACGCGGGGTCGGCCAGCAACATCATCCCGGAGGAGGGCTGGTTCTGCGCGACGATCCGCTGCTTCGACCCGGATGTGCGCGCGCTCCTGAAGCGGCGCTTCCACGAGATCGTGAAGGGCCATGCCGCGGCCTACGGCGTGACCGCGCACATCGACTACGACTGGGGCTATCCCGCGACGGTCAACCATCCCGGCCCGTCCGCCTTCGCGGCCGAGGTCGCGCGCGAAGTGTCGGGCGAGGCGGCGGTGGACGCCGACGCCAACCGGGAGATGGGATCGGAAGATTTCGCCTACATGCTGGAGGCGCGACCTGGCGCCTATCTCTTCATGGGCACGGGGCCGGGCGCGGGGCTGCATCATCCGGCGTTCGACTTCAAAGACGAGGCGGCACCCATAGGCGCCAGCTTTTTTGCAAGGCTGGTGGAGCGGGCGCAGCCGCTGGCCTAGCGGCCGTTCATTCCGTCCGCTCGCCGATCACCCGTGCGAAGACGGCAAGCGTCTCGGCGCTGACATGATGCTCGATCCCTTCCGCGTCGATCCGCGCCGTCTCCGCGCTGACACCAAGGGCGCGCAGGAAATCCTCGACCGTCCTGTGCCGGGCGCGGCAGTCCTGCGCCACGCGTGTCCCCTCCGCGGTCAGAAACACGCCGCGATAAGGCTTGCGCGTGACCAGACCGTCGGACGCCAGCCGGGACAGCATCTTGGCGACCGTCGGCTGCGCCACGCCGAGGCGCGCCGCGATATCCACCTGACGCGCCTCTTGCCCGTCGTGGATCAGGTCGTCGATCAGCTCGATATAATCCTCCATCAGCGCGGTGCGGAGCGACGCGCGGGTCCGGCGGAACGCCTCCGAATGGGTGTCAGCGTCGGGTAGCGGCGTCGGGCGCGGGTCGTCGGGCAGGGTCATGGACCGATCCTTCAAAGCCGGGAGAAGATTCTTAGCACGGGTCTAAGTTTCATCCAACGCGTTTCATCCGCAGCCTCGCTTGACTCTCCGACCAACGGGCGGTCCCTTGGCGGCGGATCGGACAGGGGAGGTCCAGAGTGGCGCTTGAGGATGCACGAACCGACGTCGACGGCGCTTTCACGCGCAAAAGCCGGCGCGGCTACGCGTTCGAGAATGCGTTCGGCGGTGCGACTTCGTTCCTGCGCCGGACCTACAGCAAGGATCTGGCAGGCGTCGATCTGGCGATCACCGGGGTGCCGTTCGATCAGGCGGTGACGCATCGCCCGGGCACCCGTTTCGGCCCCCGCGCGATCCGGGAGGCCTCCACCCTGCAGCCCTATGACCCGCCCTTCGGCTGGGGCACCGACCCGCTGGAGGAGATGGAGATCGTCGACTACGGCGATCTGGCCTTCGATTACGCGAAGGTCGCCGATTTTCCCGATGCGCTGACGGCACATATCCGCACGATCCTCGCAGCGGGCGCGGGGACGATCACGCTTGGCGGCGACCACTCCATCACGTTCCCGATCCTGAAGGCCTATGCCGAGGTCCACGGGCCGCTGGCACTGATCCAGTTCGACGCCCATTCCGACCTCTGGCCCGACGACGACTATACCCGCATCGACCACGGCACGATGGCCTACAAGGCGGTGAAATCGGGGCTGGTGGACGCAGGCCATTCCGTCCAGATCGGCATCCGCACCCAATGCGACGACTATCTTGGCGTCTCCGTCATCGACGCGCCGGAGGTTCACCGCGCGGGCGTCGACGCCGTCATCGCGCGGGCGCGGGCGATCGTGGGGGACCGACCCTGCTACATCAGCTTCGACATCGACGCGCTCGATCCCGCGTTTGCGCCCGGCACCGGCACACCGGTCTGGGGCGGCATGGCAAGCTGGCAGGCGGCGGCGATCCTGCGCGGACTTGCAGGGGTCGACATGGTCGGCGGCGACGTGGTGGAAGTTTCCCCGCCCTACGACCACGGCGGGATTACGGCTGTCGCGGGCGCGCATGTGGCCTATGATCTCATCTGCCTCTATCACTGGACACGCAGAGGCAAGGAGAGCGGGACATGAGCAACTGGAAACGCATCGGCGCGGGCGTCGGCGCACTGGTTCTGATCGGCGCCGTGGGGTTCAGCGGCTACGTGCGGCTGGTGCCCGCGGACCCCGCGGTCTGGAACGTCGACCCCCTGACCGCGCCCGATCCCGCCACGCCGAACTTCGCCCGCATCGCACCGGGAGAGATCGTGGGCGGCGACGTGGCGACGCTCGCCGACCGGGCCGATGCCGCGATGCGGGGAATGGACCGCACGCGGCTTCTGGCTGGCTCCGTGGCGGATGGGCAGATGACATACATCACCCGGTCGCTGGTCATGGGATTCCCCGACTTCACCTCGATCCACGTGTTCGAGCAGAACGGAGAGGCCACGCTCGCGGCCTTCGCGCGGTCGCGGTTCGGCAAATCCGACATGGGCGTCAATCAAGTGCGGATCGACGCGCTGAGGGCGGCGCTGACGCCCTGAGCCCTTGACCGCTCGCGCCCGTTAATCCACTCCGGACTGCATGGTCCCGCTGGAAACCCTCGATCAGATCACGCGCCGTTTCGGGTTTCTCGAAGCGAAGCTGGCGTCGGGTGCCGATCACGGCGAACTCGCGACGCTCGGGCGCGAATACAGCGACCTGAAGCCCGTCGTCACGCAGATCGCCGCCTATCGCACGGCATTGGCCGAGCTTGCCGATGCCGAGACGATGCTGGCCGATCCCGAAATGCGCGCGCTGGCGGAGGAGGAGATCCCCGCCCTGCGCGATGCGATCACCGCGTTGGAGCAGGCGCTGCGCCTGACGTTGCTCCCCAAGGACGCCGCCGACGCCCGGCCCGCGATCCTGGAGATCCGTCCCGGCACCGGGGGCGAGGAGGCGGCGCTCTTTGCCGCCGACCTTCTGTCGATGTATCGCCGCTACGCCGAGAGCATGGGCTGGCGCTTCGAGATCCTCGAAATGCAGGAGAGCGATCTGGGCGGCCTGCGCGAACTCGTCGCCCATATCGCGGGGGAGGGCGTCTTTGCCCGAATGAAATATGAAAGCGGCGTTCACCGCGTCCAGCGCGTGCCGGAGACGGAGGCGGGCGGGCGCATCCACACTTCGGCCGCGACCGTGGCCGTGCTGCCGGAGGCGGAGGAGGTCGACATCGACATTCCCGCCTCCGACATCCGCATTGACACGATGCGCGCCAGCGGGGCCGGGGGCCAGCATGTGAACACCACTGACAGCGCGGTGCGGATCACCCATGTGCCGACCGGGCTGGTCGTCACCTCGGCGCTGAAATCGCAGCACCAGAACCGCGCCAACGCGATGGCGGTGCTGCGCGCACGGCTCTTCGAGATGGAGCGTGACCGCGTCGCCTCTACCCGCTCCGCCGATCGGCGCGCGCAGGTCGGATCGGGCGACCGGTCGGAGCGGATCCGCACCTACAACTTCCCGCAAGGCCGCCTGACCGACCACCGCATCAACCTAACGCTCTACGCGCTGCCGCAAATCCTCGCCGGCGACCTCGGCCCGGTGGTGGATGCGCTGGTGGCCGAGGATCAGGCGCGCAAACTGGCCGAGATGGAGGCGTGACCCCGCGCGAGGCGCTGGCCTCGGGCACCGCCCGTCTGGCGGCCGCCGGGGTGCCCGGTGCCGCGGGCGACGCGCGCCGGTTGCTGGCCCACGCAGCCGGACTGCCTCTGGACCGGCTCCTCACCGATCCGCCCGCCCGCCTGACCGATGCCGAGTGCGCCCGTTTCGATGCTGTTCTCGCGGCCCGCGAGGCGCGCCGTCCGCTGAGTCACATCACCGGGCAGCGGCTGTTCTGGGGCCGGACCTTCCGCGTGACGCCCGACGTGCTCGACCCCCGACCGGAGACGGAGACCTTGATCGAAGCGGCGCTGGAGCGTCCCTTCGGTTCGGTTCTCGATCTCGGCACCGGATCGGGCTGCATTCTGGTGAGCCTGCTGGCGGACCGGCCCCGATCGGACGGGCTTGGGGTCGACATGTCGACGGACGCGCTCGCCGTGGCGTCGGTGAACGCGGTCGCACTCGGCGTCGGGGACCGCGCCCGGTTTGCGGCGTCCGACTGGTTCGGATCCGTCGCGGGGAGGTTCGACCTGATCGTGAGCAATCCGCCCTATATCGCGGCGGCGGAAATGGCATTCCTCGCCCCCGAGGTGCGGGAGTGGGAGCCGCATCTGGCCCTCACCCCCGGCGGCGACGGTCTGAACGCCTACCGGGCCATCACAGCCGGTGCGGGCGCACATCTGGCGGAGGGCGGGCGGCTGATCCTCGAGGTGGGGGCCGGACAGGCGCGCGATGTGGGCGCGATTCTGAGCGCTGCAGGTTTCAAAGCGATGGAAATCCGCCGGGATCTCGATGTCCGCGACCGCGTGATCGTCGCGCGGCACGGCGAAAACATGCCCGGTTGAGGCCGCGACGCCGGAATCCCCTTGTCAGGGGCGTCGGGCCGTGTTTACTGGAGAAACGTGATAGGGGCCGGGCCTTTCAGCCGCGCCATGCGCCCCTTCCGTTACCGCCACACAAGCTTCGCGCCCCCCGGTTCGGGTTATCCGACGACGGGCAGACGGTCTTCCAGAGCCGCCGGTTTCGAAAGCACAGCCAGATGAATCTGGATCAAAGGACAAGATGAGATCTTCCAAGTCACGCTCGCGTTCGAAATCGAACCGCCCGCGCACCCTCGGCAACATCACCAACCGCGTCTTTGACAGTTCCGGCCCCGAGGGCAAGGTGCGCGGAACGCCGCAGCAGATCATCGAGAAGTTCGGCCATCTCGCCCGCGATGCGCAGCTTTCCAACGACCGCGTCGCCGCAGAGAACTTTCTGCAACATGCCGAGCACTACACCCGCATGCTCGCCGAGGCGCAGCGCGAGATGCAGGCCGAACAGGACGCCCGCCAGCAGCATTCCAACCACACCAACACCCAGAACGGTGGCTCGCAAGGCCACGGACAACAGGGAAACGGCCACCAGAATTCGTGGCGTGACCGCTCCGATAATGCTGATGACGGTGCCGGTCGGCATGATCAGAATCGGTCCGACCAGGCGCGTCAGGACGGCAATCGGTCCGACAGCAACCGTCAGGATGGGGGCCGTCAGGACAGCAACCGTCAGGACAGCAACCGTCAGGATGGCAACCGTCAGGATGGGAGCCGTCAGGATGGAGGCCGTCAGGACAGCAACCGTCAGGATGCGAACCGACAGACCACCCACCGTCAAGAAACGCGTCAGGATGCCAATCGGCAGGACGGTGGACGACAGGACGGGCGGCGGGAGCGGCGGACGGACTCGCAGTCTCAGGTGCCCGCGGGGTCCGATGGCGACGTGATCGACCTGTCCGGCGTGGACGACGATAATGGCCTCGTGGAGACGCCGGAGGCACGCCGTGCACCGGCACCGCGGGAAACTGCGGCACCGGAGCCCGTGCGCCGTCAGGACGCTTTTGGCGGCGACGCGCCGTCCTTCCTGCAGGCGCCAGCGGCGGAGTCGGACGTGGCGGCCGATGCCGATGCCGATGCCAAGCCTGTCAAGGTCCGCCGCCCGCGCGGTCCGCGAAAGCCGAAGCCCGAGGCCGCCTCTGAGGCCCCGCGCGACGAGGAAACCCGGCAGACCTGACGGCGACGAGCCCGGTCAGCCCTCCGTTGATGCGATTTCCCGCGCCAGTGCGCAAAAGCGCGCGAGGTCGATTTCCTCCGCGCGGGCCGTCGGGGGGATGCCAACGGCCTCCAGTCGTGCGCCGATGTCGGGCGCAAGCCCTCTCAGGCTGGACCGCAGCATCTTGCGGCGCTGGTTGAAGGCCATCGCCGTGATCCGAGACAGCACGGCCCCGTCGGCCGGAAACCGTGGCGCCTCCAGCCGTGTCAGATGGACCACGGCGGAATGGACCTTTGGCGGTGGTGTGAAGGCCTCGGGCGGCAATGTCAGCACGATGCGCGGTTCGGTGCGCCATTGCGCGAGCAGGGCGAGCCGTCCGTAGGCTTTCGAGCCCGGACGCGCCACGATCCGTTCAGCCACCTCCTTCTGGAACATCAGCGTGAGGCTCTGCCAGAACGGCGGCCAGACCCCCGGCGTCAGCCAGCGGACGAGGAGTTCTGTGCCAACGTTGTAGGGCAAGTTCGCCACGATTCGGACCGGCGGGGTCAGCCGTCCAACCGGGTCGAGCGTCAGGGCATCGCCCGCCATGACGTCGAGCCTGCCGGGGAAGGCTGCGGCAATCTCGGCCAGTGCGGGCAGGCAGCGCGGGTCCTTTTCCAACGCCAGCACGCGCCGGGCACCTTCCGCAAGCAAACCGCGCGTCAGGCCGCCGGGGCCGGGGCCGATCTCCAGCACGTCGCAGGCGGTAAGGTCGCCAGCCGAACGCGCGATCCGCGCGGTAAGGTTGAGGTCGAGGATGAAATTCTGGCCCAGCGATTTCCGCGGCGCCAGATCGTGCGTGCGTATCACCGAAGCGAGGCTCGGCAACCCGTCGATCGCGGACATCGGCGCGCTCAGGGCTGCTGGATCAGCGCGTCGGAACGCAGCTTTTGCAGATAGGTTTCCGCCGCCGCGGCAAGCTGCTGGTTGACAAGCTGCGAGCGCACCACCTCGCGCTGCGGGGCTGGGTCGAGGTTCGGAACCCGTGCACACAGCATCAGGAACACGCGCGACGTGCCGCGCTGGAAATCCGTGCTCTCGCCAGGGTCGAGCAGCGCCACGCGTTCGGCCACGTCACGGGGCAGGGCCGCCTCCGCCACGGACGCCCGTGTCAGACGATCTGCGCGCAGACCCTTCGCGATCCCGTAGAGATCGTCGCACCGGTCCACCGAGGCCCGGATCTTGCGTGCCTCCGCAGCACCCGAAAGATCGCCCGGCAGCAGGAACTCGGCATAGTCAATCTTGGTGCCGCGGGCTTTCGCGCCCGGCGTCTCGGACCCGTTGACGAGCTGATAAAGCCGCACCGTTCCGTCGATGACGGTGGGTTGCGTGACCTGCCCGGGCTGCAGCGCGCGGACCCGGTCGCGCACGGCCTCCGGCAAGCTGTCAGGCGCGATGGAGCCCAAGGAGCCGCCCCGTGCACGCGACGGTGCAGACGAGTTTTCCCGCGCGAGGACCGCGAAATCGCCGGGCTTGGTGATACGCGCGCGGATTGCGCGCGCGCGCGCGACCGCCGTGGCCTCCTGCCCCGGAACGATAGGGATCACGATTTCGGACACCTCGAGCCGCACGTTCGTCGCCTGCTCGATCCTTGATATGGCGCGGTCGACCTCGATGTCGTTGACGTCGGTCCCGGGCACGAACTTCGACCGGACGACCTCGCGCCAGATGAGGCCGGCACGAACGAAATCGCGGAACGTCTCATATTCCACGCCGCTTTGCGCAAGCGCCTCGATGAACTTGTCCGCCGTGAGGTTGGCGCGGGCAGCGAACTCCTCCATCCCGGCCTTGATCTGGTCGTCCGTGACCTTGATCTTGTAGTCTTTCGCAGCCTGCATCCGCAGCCTGTCGTCAGTCAGCCCGTCCAGCGCCTGCTGCTGCAGATCGCCCTGCGCGTTGAAAAGCTTCAGCATCTGTGCGCGCTGTGCCACCTCGTAGCGGGTGATCGCCTGCCCGTTCACGATGACCTGCGGCGAAAACCGGTCCTGCGCCGATGCGCCGAGCGGTGCGAGGGCGAGAAACAGCAGGGCGGCGAGACGGATCATCGGCATCGGTTATCCCGGCTTGAAGGGCGGCCCCGGTCGGGCGGGCGGACGCTCCCGTGGTAGACCGCAGGCACGGCCCAAGGCAAGTGCTGGATCGGCGGTGCTATCCACGGCAGGTTCGCGACGGCCCGGACAGCGCCTTGCCGCCGAAGCCCAGAAGGTCGATCGAGAGGGTGAAATCGGTGGAGGCCCGGACCTGCGTCGAAGAGGTGAAATTGCGCGCGAGGCCAACGTCGACGTTCAGGCACTCGTTCTTGAACCCGACCTTCAGCCCGGTGCTCTGAAGCCGCTGGGACTGGAAATCGTAGCGCGAGATCACGTCGCCCCGCCAGAAGTCGGTGACCTGATAGCCGCCGTTGAGCGTCAGTTCCGACGCCCGCGTAGCCCGGTTCTCCAGCGGGTCGGCCAGCACCATCACGTAGCTCGAATTGATGCCGAAGCGCGCCCGCGTCAGGGCCAGACGCAGCTCCGCCTTGGTCAGGCTGAAACCGTCGTCAAAGACCAGCCGATTGGTCATGGAGAACCCGCTGGCCAGCGACAGCTCCGTCGCGGCGAGCCAGTCCGACGTCGCACCCGAAAGCCCCGACGCCACGCCGAATTGATCGTCGGCCTTGGCGCGGTAGACCCGGCCCACAAGCACGCCCAGCGACCATCCCGCCGGATCGTAGCGGGTGTAGCCCAAGCCTACATTGGCGCGGGCGCCCGTCTCCACCGCGTCGCGACCGGGATAGCGTGAGAAGGAGAAGAGGCTGCTTTCGTCGAACTCCACCAGCCGGCTGTCTTCGTTCGGGATCAGGCCTTGGCGCGCGCCCGACCACATGAGCTGGACGACCGGTTCGATGATGTGGCTGGCCCCGGTCGGCCCGGACCGCACGAGCGGCCAGCGAAACTCCACCGCGCCACCGGCGAGCAGCCGCGACTTGGACCCGCCATAGACTGTGTCCTGCCGGATCTCATAGCCGTCGGCGCGAAACTCCGTCAGCGCGGCCATCATCACGCCCGCGGGCAGGACCAGATTGCGCCGCCAGTCCGCACCGAAGGACAGCCGCGCCAGATCGCGCCCGTCGCCCACGCCGTCGCCGTTGAGGTCCGCGGCGATGTCGGAGGAGCGATAGGCGCTCTGGCTCTGCAGCGACACCGATCCGGTGCCGCCGACGCTTTCGGGCGAAAAGCGGCGTTCCAGCGTCACGTCGGTGATGAGGCTCGGCACCGTCGAATTAGGCGCACCGGCGCGGATCGTGCGGAAGTTGATGATCCGTCCATCGATATACTCGTCCCGCCGCGTCCGGGTCACTGCGATCTGGCTGTCGAGCCGGTCGGCGGTCGAGATCCCGTAGTCGCGCAGATAGTTCCGGTCCGACACGACGGTGCCCGAAAAGCTCATCCCGAAGCCGCGCGGCAGCGCGAAGGAGCCGTTCAGGACGCCGTAGAAGCGGGGCACGTCCTCGCCGGTGCTGTCATGGCTGACCGCACCGTTGAACTCGACCTGCCCGGCACGAAAGGCCTGGCGGTAGCGCAGCCCCAGCGATTGCGCGTTCTTGGTCGCGAGATAGGGGATCAACGTCACGTCCCGGCTTGGGCCGAGGGGGATGAAATAGGGCACCGCCAGCCCGAACCCCAGCACCGAGGAGGACCGGATCTGCGGCCGGAGCACGCCGCGCGCACGGTCGAGCGATGGGTCCGGGATGCGCAGGCGGGGCAGGTAGGCCACCGGCACGCCAAAGAACCGCAGGCGCGCGTGGTCGAAATAGATCTGACGCTCCTGTTCGTCATGCACGATCCGCTGGGCGCGGATCTCCCACAACGGGGTTTGCCCGGTCTTGCAGACCTTGCACGACGACACGACCGATTGCCCGAGCGCGGTATAACGGCCGCCGATCCGCATGATCTCTGCCGAGGTGAGCTGCAGTTGCTGGTTCAGCACGACGCGGGCCGATTGCAGCACGCCGTCCGACAGGTCCGCCGCCAGATCGGCCTGACGCGCGAGGATCACGGTGCCGGTTCCGTCCTTCAGCACGATAGGCCCGTCGATCGTCAGCCGGTCCGTGGACTTGTCGTAGAGGATGCGCTTGGCCCGCAGCGTGCGGCCCTCGTAGAACACCTCCACATTGCCGTCCGCGACCAGCGTGTCATTACCCGAGACGGAGACGGCGTCCGCCACCAACGAGGCCAGATCCTGCGCCGGCGCTTGCCCGGCCGGCGAGACCAGGAGCGCCAGTGCGAGCGTCAGGACCAGAATCGCCTTCAGGCGCGCCAATCGGTTGCGGGATCGGGGCCCACAGGCGCCGGGCAGGGGGCGCATCAGCCATCCTCCAGATGCAAGAGCAGGCCCAACGACATGAGGACAGCCGCGACCGGCGGGCTCCATGCCGCGATGGCCACGGGGATCTGGCCGTTGTCGCCCAGAACCTGCGCGAAGTTGCGCAGAAAGAAGATCCCGAACCCGCCCAGCAGCGCAAACAGCACCATTTGCCCGGTCCGCCCGAAGCGAGCGTGGCGCATCGTGAACCCGGCCGCCACCAGCACCATGGAGGCCAGCAGAAGCGGCAGCGCCAGTTCCATCTGGAACCGCACGCGGTGCGGCCGGGCGGAGAATCCCGCACGCTCCAGCCGCCGGATATAGGACGGAAGCGACCAGATCGGGATGTCCGACGGCGCGCCGAAGCCTGCCCGGATCCGGTCCCGTGTGAGGTCGGAGGGCAGGGTCGCCTCGGCCTCCATACGGGCGGTGAGTTCGGGGTTGGGCGCGGTCAGGTCCCAGTATTTGGCGTTCTTCAGTCGCCACTGGCCGGGGACGAGATCCGCCTCCTCCGCCTCGATCCGGGTCAGCGGCGTGGCGCTGCGCGAATAGATCAGGAAAGTGGCGCCCAGGAGCCGCGTGCCTTCCAGCCCGGAGCGATCCGCCTTGATGACGGTCTGGCCCTCCGCACTCCCCTGACGGAGCCAGAGGCCGCTTTCATCCAGAGAAAGCACCGAGTTCCCCGCCTTGGCGTAGCCTGCATAGAGCGCGTCATACTGCTTCGACGTCGCCGCGACGAGTGGGTTCAGCACGGCAACCGCAAAGAGACCGAGCGCCAGTGCGGCCCCGACCGGCGCCATCAGAAAGCGCAGTCCCGACCGCCCCGCCGCCCGCACGATCACAAGCTCCGACGACCGGGCCAGCGCCAGAAATAGCGTGACCGACGCCAGCACGAAGATCAGCGGCAGCACCCGATAGAGGTTCGAGGGCACGTTGAGCACCGCGAGCCCCGCCGCATCGGTGAGCCCGAGCCCGGTGGCCGAGAATTTCTGCAACTCGTCGACGATGTCGATCAGCACCATGATCCCGAAGAACACGAACAGCACCTGCAGAACGACCTTGCAGAAGCGCAAAACGAAATAGCGGGTCATCGTCATGCAGGGACGCTCGCGCCGTGAAGGTGCGGCCGGGCCCGTCGCGGCCGCTGCGCGAGCCACAGCAGCAGAAGCGACGCCGCACTGGCAATCAGCGGCGAGAGATACATCAGCGGCCAGTCGGACGCGTCGCGCAGGGCCATGGAGGTCGCGGCATTGTCGACCATCTGGATCAGGATCAGGATCACCACCGCGACGACGATCTGGCGCCACAGCCCGAAGCGGCTGAACGCGCCGAGCATCAGCGTGGCGAACCCGATCATCGCCGTGGCGGGGGTGAGGAGTGTGCCCGAGATCCGCGAATTTCCGTTGGCGATGAACGCAGCCCGATTGGCCCCCGTCTCCGCCATCAACGCGTCAGTGGGGTGAAGGAGATCCCACGTCGAAAGCTCGTTCACGTCGCGACCGTGCGCCGCGCCGGGCTGCATCATCGCCCCGATGTCATAGGTGGAATCCGCGAACTGCGTCATAGTCAGGCGGCCGTTCTTTCTTGACAGGGACTGGCGCAGGCCGTCGAACATCACGATCTTTGGCCCCCCCTTGTCCTGCACCAGAAGCGCACGTTTCGCGGTATAAATCACGCGCGCGGCCTTGTCCCGGTCGTCGGAGAGGAAGACGTCCTTCATCTCCCCCGTGTCGGTGAGGTCGGCGATGTAGAAGGTGATCCCGTCGCTCGGGTGCATGAACTGGCCGTCGACGAGGAGCTGCGAGGTCACGTCGGCGCTGATCTCCGACGTGCGCTCGGCGAATGCCGTGCGGCTGGCGGGCACGATGAAATTGTGCAGCACGAACACCATCGCCGCGACGATCATCCCGAACCAGAGCACCGGACGCGCGAGCCGGAAGGCGGAAAAGCCGGTCGCCTGCATCACCACCAGTTCCTGATCCTGCGTCAGCCGGTTGGTCACGTAGACCGCCGCCGCGAAGGCTGATACCGGCAGCACGATCCGGATCACGTTGGGCAGGGTCAGGAGCGATATCTCGAAAAACACCAGCGCCGACTGCCCGTCGCCGATCAGCCGGTCGAAAAGCCCCACCGCCCGGTTGAGCCAGTAGACCAGCACGAGGACCAGCGAGAAGAAGCCGAACAGCGTGAGCAGTTGCGACAGCAGATATCTGTCGAATCTCGACACGCGCCCTTGCCCCCGTATTCGTTCTTGACGACTTTTGCGCAGACTAACGGAAATCGGGATGCGGGCAAACCGATAATGCAGGTCGCGGTGCGGGGCTGGACCATCGCGGGGCCGGGGTCTAGGTTTCGCGCAAACGTCGCCCCGAAAGCCGGAGAAAGCCATGACAGAGCCGCTGCCGATCAAGTTCGACGCCACCGATCTCGAGGCGCTGGCCGCCTTTCCGGGCCGCATCGCCATTCTGGTTCCATCGGGCGCCACCGAGGCGCAGTCGCCCTCCGCGCGGCGCATCAACCGGCTGACGAAGGGGGCGCTCGGGCGGTGTCTTGGCTCCGATGCGTGGGGCAAGCTGAAGCCGGGGGAGGCGATGGATCTCGCCTATCCCGCGGGCCTGATGGCGGAGGCGGTGCAGGTGGTGAAGGCTGATCCCCGTGCCGATGCGGGCGTCGCGCGCAAGGCCGGGGCCGCGATCGGGGCCACCGTGGGGCAGAACGGCGTCATGGTGCTCGCAGGAAGCCTTCAGCGCGCGGCGGACCTTTCCTTCGGGATCGCGATGCGCGCCTATGATTTCTCGGCCCACAAGAGCGCGGCACCCGACCCGCGCGGTCCCGTCACGCTGATGGTGAAGGACCCCGAGGCCGCGGCCGCTGCGGCGGCACCGCTGGCGGCACTGGTTGAAGGCGTGTTCTTCACGCGCGATCTCGTGAACGAGCCTGCGAACGTGCTCACCACCGACGATTTCGCCGCCCGTCTTGCCGCGATGCAGGAACTGGGGCTGGAGGTCGAGATCCTCGAGGAGGCCGACCTCGAGAAGCTCGGGATGCGGGCGCTTCTGGGTGTCGGGATGGGATCGGAAAGTCCGTCGAAGGTCGTGGTGATGGAATGGAAGGGCGGCGGCGATGAGGCGCCGTTCGCGCTGGTCGGCAAGGGCGTGGTGTTCGACACCGGCGGCATCTCCATCAAGCCCGCGGGCGGGATGGAGGAGATGACGATGGACATGGGCGGCGCTGGCGTCGTCGCGGGCGTGATGCGCACGCTGGCGCTGCGAAAGGCACGCGCCAACGTCGTGGGGCTGGTCGGGCTGGTGGAGAATATGCCCGACGGGCGCGCGCAGCGGCCCGGCGACGTGGTCCGCTCCATGAAGGGCGACACGATCGAGGTCATCAACACCGATGCCGAAGGGCGGCTCGTTCTGGCCGATGTGCTCTGGTATGCGCAGGAGCGGTTCAAGCCCACCGGCATGATCGACCTCGCAACGCTGACGGGGGCGGTGATCGTGGCGCTGGGGCACGAGAATGCAGGCGTCTTTTCCAACGATGACGATCTGTGCAACGCGTTCCTGAAGGCCGCCAAGGCGGAGGGCGAGGGGGCTTGGCGGCTGCCGATGGGCGAGGCCTATGACAAGAAGCTGAAGAGCCGGATCGCGGACATGATGAACGTCGGCGGGCGCGACGGCGGGTCGATCACGGCGGCGCAGTTCCTCAAGCGGTTCGTGAAGGACGACGTGCCGTGGTGCCATCTCGACATCGCGGGCACGGCGCTTCTGAAGGCCGACAGCACGCTGGCGCCGAAGGGGGCGACAGGCTGGGGGGTCATGGCGCTCGACCGGCTGATCAGGGACCGCTTCGAGGTCTGACGGAGGTGGGCGTCGCGATGTTCTACCATCTGACCGCGTCCGGGCTGGAGGAGACGGCGGCGGGGCTTTTGATGCGTGCGTTGAGCGCCGGGTGGCGGGTGATGGTGCGCGGGACGGATAATGCCGCGCTGGACCGGCTCGATGCGCGGCTCTGGGAGGTTCCGGCGGACGGCTTTCTGCCCCACGGGCGGGAGCGCGGCATGTCCGACGGCGATCAACCGGTGCTTCTGGGGACCGGCGCGGTGCCGGACGGCGCAAAGGCGCTGAT
>JBBSVE010000071.1:0-15776 GCA_038233815.1 Rhodobacterales bacterium | reverse complement strand
CGACATGAGCTTCGGGCTGGCGAAGGTCCCGTGAGCCGGGAAAACTGTTCACTGGACAGTTTTCTGATCCGTCTCACTCCGCGATCTCGCGAGTTTCGACTATGCGGCCCAGCCATCTGTTGATCGCGACCAGGTTCGCGACCTCGCCACGGGTCGGTTCATCGCCAACGGCGATGCGCTCCTGGCTCGCTCGGGCCACCGGGCGTGCCTTCGCAGATGGACCAGCCCGTCGGCGGGCGAGAGATACGCGTCCGCACGAACGGCGCTCCGGACAAGGGGGTGGCCGGTGACGGTCCGGCAGAAGCGACAAAGGTCCATAAAGCCGGGCCGGAGCCAGGCGAAGGGCCAGATCCACGCCGCGTCGGCAAGACCCGATGCGACAAAGGCCAGCGGAATCTCCGGCAGATCGCCGCCCGCGATGGGACCGGGGGCGGCGGGTCTATCGGACAGCGGATCACTGTCCGGTCGAGGTTGGTCGCGTCATGGATCGATGGATCGGGTTGCGTATCGCAGTCGTCGGAGATGTCTGCGATATGTCTATGGGCGGCCCCCCCGTCCCGACATCATGCCGGACGGACCGATCCTCCGTAGCGAATGGTTCGGGAAGATCCGGGGACGGAGGATGTGAACCGATACGACGCCTGGCATACACGCCCTTGGGTTTGAACCTATCGAGCGCACCCCAGGCTTTTACCACCGCGACATCGCTACTCCTGACCCTCGCTCAGCGTCGAAAGGGGCCGGACGACCCCGAGGAGGCGATTGATCCGGTTGGCGGCGCGGGCCAGGGCCGTGCGGATGCCTTCAGCGTCCGGGCCCGATCCCGACCGCAGGGTCGCCACGATCAGCGCCGCTTTCATGGTGGAGGTGGCGGTCCCCACCAGCACCCCTATGTCGAGCCCGCCCTGATGGCGTTCGTCCCGCGCGATCTCATAGCCACGCCCGGCGATCTCGGCGACCCGGGCGAGGAACGCAGACCGCTCGGCCTCCTGCCACGTCGCGAATGCGGTGTAGTCGCGCAAGAAATCCCGGCGCGAACCATCCTCCATCGCGGCCAGCAGGATGCGCCCCGATGTCGTCGCGAGCGGCGAGTGGGACGATCCGACCTCCACCGACAGGCGCACGGGCTTGGGGCTCTCGTTCTGCGCCAGCACCACGATTGCGCCGTCGCGGAGCGTGGTGAGGTGGCAGGTCTCGCGCACCTCCGCTGACAGGTCGCGCATCACGGGGAGCGCCACGCGCAGCAGTTCCTCGTAGGGCGAGTGGGTCCGGCTCATCTCGAACAGGCGCAGCGTCAGGCGATATTGCCCGGACGGGGTGCGCCGGATGTAGCCGCGCCCCTCGAGCGCGCTCAGGGTCCGAAAGACCTCGCTCACGTTCCGGCCGAGACCGCGGGCGATGTCGGTCTGCGACATCGACTCCGACCGGTCCGACAGGAGTTCCAGCACGTCGAGACCCTTTTCCAGCGCCGGGACGGCATATCTGGACGCGGTGGCCCGGTCGTTCCCGTCACGCTCCATGCGATCCCTGCTCCGGCTTCAGGTGCGCGCCTTGCGACTGCGGTTGCCGCCGACCGTATAGATAGCCGCCGCCGCCACGACAACCGTGCCCTCGATGACGCCCTGATAGTTGGCGCCGAGGTTGAGGATGTTGAACCCGTTGGTGAGCGTGAAGAGCAAAAGCGCCCCCACCAGGGTCTTGATGACGCTGCCCGCACCCCCGAAAAGCGAGGTGCCGCCGAGGATGGCCGCCGCGATCACGGTCAGTTCCGCGCCCTGCAACGCCGTCGGATTGACCGCACCGAGGCGGGAGCCGAAGAGGATGCCCGCAAAGCCCGCCGTGGCGCTCGACAGGATGAAGCCCGCCATCTTGTAGGCGCCCACGTTGACCCCGGCCAACCGGGCTGCGACCGCGTTCCCACCGGTCGCATAGACGCGACGCCCAACCGTGGTGAAGGTCAGGACCGCCCAGACGACGAGCGTGTAGAGCCCGGTGTAGATCACGGGCTTTGCCAGCACGAGGGCCGGTCCCCCAAGGGCCGCCAGTGCCACAAGGACGAACCCCGCGACGATCCCGCCAATGGCCCCCGGCGTCGCAGGTGCCCCCGTCCGCCGCAGCTGCAACAGCCTCAGCGCGAAAGCCACGATCAGCACAAAGCCCAGCACGTAAAGTCCCATCTGTGCGGGAACGCGCCCGCCTTCGAATGCGACCATCTGGGCCTTGGCCTCCGGCGTGGAGACGAGGAGGGACCGCCCGTCGGTCAGGATCAGCACAAGACCCCGGATCGCCGTCAGCGTGCCCAGCGTGACGATAAAGGCGTTGATCCCCAGAAACTGCACGATGGAACCATTGAGCAGGCCCACAGCGCCGGCCGCCAGCATCGCGATCCCCGCCGCCGTCCAGAAGCCCAGCGGTCCGGCCAGCGCCACGGTGATCGCAGCCCCCAGTGCCGCGACGGATGCCACCGACAGGTCGAAGTTGCCGGTGATGAGCACGACCGTCATCGCCACCCCCATCATGGCGATCATCGAGCTTTGGTAGAGGATGTTGGTGACGTTGACCGCACTCAGGTAAGCCGGCCGTCCACTGGCCCATGTAACGAGCGCCAGCACGGTCAAAAGCACGAGGAACGCATAAAAGACGCCCGCCTCGCGCAGTCCGAAGCGACGTTTCCAGTCAGCCTGCATGGGCATGCTCCGTGATGGTGCCGGGGGCGTGTGTCGCCGTGCCGCTGGCGAGGAGGATGAGGTCCTGGTCGCTCGTGTCGCTGGCCTGCCGTTCCGCCACCACGGCGCCGTCGCGCATGACGAGGACGCGGTCGGCAACGGCGAGGATCTCGTCGAACTCGGACGACACGATGATGACCGCGACGCCCTCCCCGGCCAGCTTTCGGACCAGTGCCAGGATGTCGGCCTTGGCACCGACGTCGATGCCCGCCGTAGGCTCGTCCAGCATCAGGAGCCGCACGTCGCCAAAGAGCCAGCGCGTCACCGTCACCTTCTGCGCGTTGCCGCCCGAAAGCTCCGTGACCAGCGTGTCGGGCCCGTCCGCCTTGATGCCGAGCATGGCGATGGCGCGGCGGGCCCAGTCCATCTCCGTCGTGCGGTCCAGCAGCCAGCCGCCCGTCGCGGAGGCGTCGAGATAGGGCAGCGAGACGTTGCGCCAGATCTCGAACACCGGGATGATCGCCTGCTGATCGCGGTCCTCCGGCACCAGCGCCATGCCCGCGCGGACCGAAGCGCGCGGTGAGCGGCCCGCAGGCGCGCCCCGGAACGTGACCGCGCCCGACGCCTCCGGGTCCGCGCCATAGATCGCGTGCACCAGTTCGCTGCGCCCCGATCCAAGCAGCCCCGCGATGCCCAGCACCTCGCCCGCCCGCAGCGTGAGGTCCGTGGGCGCGAGGCCGCGGGGCGAGCGCAGGCCCCGGCAGGTCAGCACCACCGCGTCGCGGATCGTGCCGCGTTCGCGTCGCAGATGGTCCAGCGTTCCGACCGTCTTGCCCGCGATGGCATCGGCGAGGATCGCCTCCGTCACGTCGCGCGTTTCGGAATTTAGCACCGTCTGCCCGTCGCGCAGAACCGTGACCTCGTCCGTGAGGGCGATGATCTCGTCAAGGAAATGGGACACGAAGACGATGCCCTTGCCGCTGTCAGCCAGCCGCCGGACGGTCCGGTAGACCAGATCCCGCTCCCCCTTGGCGAGCGAGGCCGTCGGTTCGTCCATCACGATAAGGTCGGCATCGAGGCTCAGGGCCTGCAGGATGCAAACCATCTGGCGCGCGCCGATCGACAGGTCCGACACCGGCACGTCGGGGTCGATGGCCAGCCCCACCTGCGCGCAGAGATCGACCAGCGCGCGCCGGTCCTGGCCGGACCGACGCCTGCCGCGCGATTTCCACAGGAACACGTTCTCCAGCACCGACAGGGTCGGGACCAGCGGGATGCTCTGGTGAATCGTGGCGATCCCGGCGAGGTTCGCGTCGAGCGGGGTGGCAAAGCGCGTGGCCCGGCCTTTCCACACGATCTCGCCGCCCGTGGCGGGAACCCACGCGCAGAGGATCTTGATGAGGGTTGACTTCCCGGCCCCGTTGGCGCCGAGAAGGCCGTGCACGCGCCCGGCGAAGGCGCTGAAATCCACGCCGCGCAGGCCGACCGTCCCGTTGGGGAAGGTCTTTTCGATGCCCTGCAGCCGCAACAGCGGGCCCGCCTCCGCCGCGCCGGTCATGGCTCAGATCACCACTGGCCGACGCAGTCGTCGATAGTGTCCTTGGACACGCCGGGGGTCGGATAGGTGATGAACTCCGCCTTGTGCGCCTTGGTGCCGGTCACGACATCGTGGAGCACGTCGAACGACAGCTTGCCGATCTCCTCGGGCTTGTAACAGACCGTGCCGTCCACCTCCCCCGCCTTGATCGCCTGGATCGCGAGCTTGGAGCCGCCGAACCCCACCAGAAGCGCCTTGGACCCCGCCGCATCCACCGCGCGCGCACAGCCCACCACCATGTCGTCGGCCTGATTGAAGAACAGGTCCACATCCGGGTTCGACGACAGGATGTTCTGGCACGCGGCCTCGCCCTTTTCCGCCGTCCAGTCGCCGGGCTGGGAGGCGACGACGCTGTAGGCCTGCCCCGCCTCCTTCATGCCCGCCTCGAACCCTTCGGTGCGCTGCTGCACCTCGGCATAGCCCGCCGCGCCCTCGATGATCGCGACCTTCGCATTCTCCACCCCCGCGGCCTTCAAAAGTTTCGCGGACAAAAGCCCCACCTCGCGCCCCGCCGCGACCTCCTGCTGGGTCACGAGGGCGGCAAGGCTCGGATACACATCCTCGATCTTGCGCGACTGCGGGTCGCCGATCATGGAGGAGATGGCGACGGCCGGAATGCCCGCCGCAGCCACCTTGTCGGCCCATGCGGTCGCCACGGTGGAATCCTGCGGCGCGATGCCGATGGCCTTGACGCCCTGCGCGATCAGATCGTCGATGTCGTTGGTCTGTTTCAGCACATCGCCCTTGCTGTCGAGCACGACGACATTCACCCCGGCCGTCTTTGCCGCGTCGGTGAAACCCTTCACGATCGCCGCGCCGAACGGAAAGCTGAGGCCGTTGGCCGAATAGCCGTAGGTATCCTCCGCCTGCGCCCCCGCCGCAAACGCGCAAAGCGCCGTGGCGGTGAGCAGTCCTGTGAGCCTCTTCATCGTATCCTCCCTGATGATCCGGTCCGGTCAGCCGAGCCGCACCCTGCGCTCGGCCAGATAGATGTGCGTGCAGACGAGCACCGCCTCGCCCTTCTGGTTCGTGATGGTGATCGCCTCGTCCACCAGCCCGTGCGTTCCGCGCTTGGGATGATCACGCTTGGCCGCGATCTCGGCCCGCGCGGTGATCGTGTCGCCGATGAAGACCGGGCGGACAAAGCGCAGACGGTCGTAGCCGTAGGACATGGCGCGCGGGTTGATTGTCGTCGCGGTCATGCCGATGCCCACCGAAAAGATCAGCGTGCCATGCGCGATCCGCTGGCCGAAATCCTGCGTGGCGCACCATTCGGCGTCCATGTGATGAGGAAAGAAATCCCCCGTCTGCCCGGCATGGAGCACGATGTCGGCTTCCGTGATCGTGCGCCCGTAGCTCTTGCGGCTGGCGCCGGTCACGTAGTCCTCGAAATATTCCTCGGCGATCATGGGTGGGGCTCCTCTTTCCCAAGCAGCGCGCTGTCCGCGCCCAGTGCGGGGGCCGGGGCGGGATTGCGCAAGGTCCGCCCGTCCAGCCGGATCGGGCAGACAGTGGTGCGGAACGCGCGCGTGCCCGCCCCCACCTCCTGCACCACGCCCAGCGCATCGAGCCCGCCCGACCGTTCCAGCGAGGGCCAGTCCAGCACCTCGGCGCACCAGACGTCCGCAGGCTCCAGCCGAGAGAGCCAGTGCGCGGTCGTCTCTCCCGCCAGCGCAGCGCCAAGCACCGCTTTGATCTCGTCGCGCCGTGCAAACGCCCCCGACGGGTCGGCAAAGGCGTCCAGCGCCACGATCCCGGTCAGCTCGGCGAGCCGCGCGATCGGCGTCATGGCAATGGCGATATGGCCGTCGGCGGTCGCGTAGATGCCGTAGGGAGCCCCGATATGGACGCTGGCCCCGTTCACCGCGCTGCGCGGCGGCTGGACCTGTGCGCCGTTGAGGTAGCTCGAGAACTGCTCGAACTGCAGATCCATAGCGGAGGCGAGCAGGCTCACCTCCACCAGCGCGCCCTTTCCGTGGCGCAGCTTGCCCACCAGTGCCGCCAGCACCCCCTGTGCCAGGTTCAGCCCGGTCGCGATATCGGTGATCGAAACGCCCATCGGTACCGGACCGTCCGTCGCGCTCCCCGACAGCCAGACCAGACCGGAGCGCGACTGCGCGAGCAGATCCTGCCCCGGCTTGTCGCGCCACGGCCCTTCCGTGCCGTAGCCCGAAACCACGCCGTAAATGATGCCAGCGTTGATCTCCGCGACCTGCGGATAGCCAAGCCCGATCCGCTCCATCACGCCGGGACGGAAGTTGTGCAGCATCACGTCGGCGCCTGCGATAAGGGTGCGGACCGCCGCCAGATCCGCCTCCGCCTTCAAATCCGCCACCACGCTTTTCTTGCCACGGTTGATGATGTGGAACAGCAGACTGTCCGCCCCCATCCGCTGATCCGCCATGACCAGCCCCCGGCAGAGATCGCCACCCTGCGGCCGCTCCACCTTGATGACCTCGGCGCCCAGATCCGCCAGCCGCAGCGCGCAAAGCGGCCCGGCAAGGAACTGCGAGAAATCCAGAACCCGCAGGCCCGAGAGCGGCAGGTCGCTCATGCGGTGGCCTTCCGGGCTGCAAGGCTGTCGCGGAATGCGGCGGTGATCCCGTCGATGCAGGCCCCTACCCCGATCCGCCCGTCGATACAGTCGAGCACGAGGTCTGAGGCGCCCGCCTGAAAGCCCACGTATCCCTGATGGCGCGGCCGTATCCATGCGCGGTCCAGCGTCCGTGCGGTGTCTGACCAGAAGCGGTTGAACCGCGCGTCTACTGCCGGATCGTGCTCCGCCCCGAGGCTCGATGGCTGGCCCCCGGCCGGGGCCACGATATCGCGCTGCCATGCCTCCGACGCCATGTTGGCGGCGTAAGCCGCGGCAAGGTCCGGGGATTGCCCGAACCGGGACACCGCGAGCCCGGTGCCGCCGAGCGTCGTGCCTTGGGGGCCGGAGGGGCCGGGAAACTCCGCGAATCGCAGCCGGTTGGTTCGGAACCCGTCGATCCCGTAGGTGCTGTAGCCGTAGGCGAGCGGGATCACATCCTGCGGGGCACCCGACGCCAGCGCCTCGTGCGCGGCAATGGGGTCCATCGTGCGGCAGGCAGCGGGCACGAGGGCCGCAAGGTCCGCCATCCGGTCCAGCGCAGCAGCCATCGCTGCCCGGTCGGGATCGCCGATGGCCGGGAACGGTTGGTCCGCATTTGCCATCAGCGTATAGAGGACCATCAGCGCATGCGGCGAGCGCATGGGCAGCAGCACCCGCCCCTCGCGCGCCAGATCGAGCACCGCGTCCCACGTCAAAGGCGGTGCCTCCAGCCTCCCCGGACGCCAGACCAGCACCTGCGTCGCGGCATCGACCGGCAAGGCCCAGGTCCGGCCGTCCACCACGTAGCTGTTCCAGACCACGGGCAGGCAATCGGCCCGCAAGGCGGCGAGCCGGTCGGGGGGCAGCAGATCCTCCATCGGGATCACCGCCCCGGCCGCGATGGCATCGCCGATATGGGGATGGTCCATGATGATGAGGTCGTAGTCGCGGGCCAGATCCTCCAGCGGGAAATGCTCGAAATCCTGAAGCGAGCGGCGGTCCCAGTCCACGGTGACACCGGGGTCCGTCAGCGCCGCCCCTGCGGCGGCGACCAGCGGATCAAAGCCCCGCGGATGGTCCCAGGTCATGCCTTTGAGACGCGCCATGCTGTTTCCCTTGCAAAATATATTTTCATATTGGATAACTCAAAGCAGGCTGTCAAAGGGTTTCCGCGCGCCCGCCGCGCCCCTTCAGGGAGGTTCCGTCATGGCCCGCGCCACCCTTCGCGTCGCCGTTCGCCGTTTCGGCCCGTTCGAGACCGCGATCGCTGCACAGTTCGCGGACTTCTGTAAAGCCAGCGGCGAGGATGCGACGCTCGATGCCGTTCCGATGGATCTCGACGATCTTTCGCGCGCGATGTTCGCGGACGGGGGCCTCTCGTCCGGCGACTGGGACATCGGCTTCGTGGTGACGGACTGGCTGCCGATGGCCATCGGGGACGGGCATCTGGCCGATCTGACCGAAGCGGCGGCGGCCCTGCCCCCGGTCGGCGCCCCGGAGTGCTGGCCAGACTGCCTGCGTGGCCAGCAGCTTGTCGAGGGGCGGCTCTGGGGCTTGCCTTATCACGACGGCCCGCAATGCCTCATCACCCGCCCGGACCTCTTCGAGGCGGAAGCAGACCGCTTCGCCGATGCCACCGGACGCGCCCTGATCCTGCCCCGGACGTGGGACGAGTTCGTGGAGGTCGCGCGCCATTTCACCGCCCCCGACAAGGGCCTCTGGGGCACGATTGTCGCGAGCTTTCCCGACGCGCACAACACGGTCTACGATTTCTGCGCGCAGATCTGGTCACGCGGCGGCTCGCTCACGGACGCAAGCGGCCAGCCCGACCTCGTATCCCCCACCGCGCAGGAGGGGCTCGACTTTTACCGCTGGCTTGTGCGCGAAAGCGGCGTCGTCCACCCCGACGCGCTGAAACTGGACTCGGTCCGTTCCGGTGCTGCCTTCGCGCGCGGCGAGGCGGCGATGATGACGAACTGGTTCGGGTTCGCGGCCCATGCCTCGGGCTCCGCGGAGTCGGCGGTGCGGGGGCGCGTCGCGGTCTCGCCGATGCCGCACGGGCCGGGGGCCACGTCCGCCGCCGTGCTGACCTACTGGGTGCTGGCCTTAGGATCGGGGAGCCGCGAGAAGGATCTGGCCTACCGGTTCATCCGCCATGCGACGTCGGCCCCGATGGATCGGCTCCTGACGCTCCATGGCGGGATCGGGTGCCATTCCGCGACCTGGCATGACCCGGCGGTGGAGGAGATCATTCCCTTCGCAGCCCAGATGCCGCGCCTGCATTCCATGGCGCGGATGATGCCCGCCGATCGCCGCCTGCCCGACCTCGCCGCCATCATTGACCGCGCGGTGGCGGAATCGCTGGCCTCCGACGAGGACACCCACGCGATCCTCGCCCGTGCGCAGGACAAGGTGCAACAGCTCTGGAGCCGCCCGTGACCCACGATCTCTCCGACCTGCGCCAGTCGTGGGCGCGGCCTGCCGACCCGCGCCCCATCGTGTTGATCGGCGCGGGCGGGATCGTTGGCGACGCCCATCTGCCGGCCTATGCGAAGGCAGGCTTCCCCGTCGCCGCGATCCACGATCTGTCGCGGGAGCGCGCGCAAGGGCTGGCCGACCGCTTCGCCATCCCGAAGGTCGCGTCACTGGAAGACTGCCTCGCGATGGAGGGGGTGATCTTCGACGTGGCCCTGCCGCCCGACGCCACGCGCGACATGCTGGCTCGGCTGCCCGATGGTGCGGCGGTCCTGATCCAGAAGCCGATGGGCCGGGACTTCGCCGATGCGGCCGCGATCCGCGATCTGGTCCGCGCCAAGGGTCTGACGGCGGCCGTGAACCTGCAACTGCGGTTCAGCCCGATGATGCTCGCCCTCGCCGACGCGGTGGATCGGGGGCTGCTGGGCGATATCGTCGATCTGGAGGTGCGCGTCGCCTGCACGACACCGTGGCAGCTCTGGCCCTTCATGTCCTCGCTGGACGCGGTGGAGGTTCCGATGCACTCGATCCACTATATCGACTGGATCCGCTCGCTGCTGGGCACGCCGCGCGCGGTGCAGTCGCTGTCCCTGCCCCATCCGCAGCACCCCGATCTGGCGGACGCGCGCACCACGACGATCCTCGATTTCGCCCGTCCCCTGCGCTGCGCGCTGAGCCTCAACCACACCTACCGCTTCGGGCCGCGGTTCGAGGATGCGGGGATCATGGTGGAGGGGCTGAAGGGTGCCGCGCGGGTCGGGCTGGGCCTGCTGCTCGACTACCCCCAAGGCAAGCCGGAAACGCTGTCGATCGTCACCGAAGGGTCTGACTGGCAGGACGTGCCGCTCAAGGGCCGCTGGTTCCCGGATGCGTTCGTGGGCGTGATGTCGAACCTCCAGCGGGTCGTGTCGGGGGAGGATGTGCGGCTCCACACCTCCGTCGCCGATGCGTTCGAGACGATGGCGGTGGTGGAGGCCTGCCGCCGCGCCTCCACCGGGGGCGGAACGCGCGTCCCGCTCGACGTTGCCTGACGATGGCTGCGACGCCCCTGCTCGACGGCATCACGGTGCTCGATTTCAGCCAGTTCCTGTCCGGTCCGCTCGCGGCGCTGCGGCTGGCCGACCTCGGCGCGCGGGTCATCAAGGTGGAGCGTCCCGACGGCGGCGACCTTTGCCGGAGGCTCTATCTGTCGGACACCGAGATCGGCGGTGAATCGACCCTGTTCCACGCGATTAACCGCGATAAGGAGAGCTTTGCCGCCGACCTGAAAGATCCCGGCGACATGGCTCTGGTCCGGCACCTGATCGCGCAGGCGGACGTGATGATCCAGAACTTCCGTCCCGGCGTGATCGAGCGTCTGGGGCTGGATTATGCCACCGTCGCAAAGATCAATCCGCGCATCGTCTATGGCTCGATCACCGGCTACGGCGACGGCGGCCCATGGGTCGCGATGCCGGGGCAGGATCTGCTGGCGCAGGCGCGCTCAGGAATCATGTGGCTCAACGGCGACCCGGATCAGGGGCCGGTGCCGTTCGGCCTCGCAGTCGCGGACATGACCGCGGGCAACAATCTGGCGCAGGGGCTGCTGGCGGGACTGGTGCGGCGCGGCATCAGCGGGCACGGCGTGCATGTGGAGACGAGCCTGCTGGAATCGCTCCTCGATCTGCAGTTCGAGGTGCTGACGACGCATCTCAATGACGGCGGCCGGGTGCCGAAGCGGGCGCAGTTCCGCAATGCCCATGCCTACCTCTCGGCGCCCTACGGCGTCTATCCGACCGCTGACGGCTGGCTTGCCATCGCGATGACCCCAATGCCGACGCTGGCGGCCCTGATGGACTTGCCGGCGCTTTTGTCGTTCGACGGGCCCGCCGCGTTCCGGGACCGAGACGCCGCAAAAGCGATGATCGCGGAGCGGATGGCCACCCGGACCACGCAGGCGTGGCTTGCCATCTTCGAGCCGGCCGATCTCTGGTGCGCCGAGGTGCTGGACTGGCCTGCCCTGCTGGCGAGCGGTGCAATCGCCCGGCTCGACATGATGCAGACGGTGTTCGACGGGACCGGAACCGGTGTGGCGACCACACGCCTGCCGCTCCGCATCGACGGGGTCCGCCCCAGGGGTGGCCGGATGGGCCCCCGGATCGGTCAGGACAACGCCCGCATCCTTCAGAGCATGCCCGCAAAACGCGGCAGCCAAAGCGAGATCGCCGGAAAATAGGTGATCAGCGCCAGCGCCCCGATCAGCACCGCGATGAAGAGCCAGATCTCGCGGATGATCTCGTTCAGCGGGATGCCGTTGGTGGCCTTCAGGATGAACAACAAGATCCCGTAGGGCGGCGTGATCAGGCCGATCATCAGGTTCACGACCACGACGATGCCGAAATGATTGAGGTCGATCCCCAGCAGCAGCGCCGTCGGGATGAACAAAGGCACGACGACCAGAAGGATGGTCGAGACGTCGATGAAGCAACCGAGCACCAGAAACAGCAAGTTGACCATCAGAAGGAACATGCCCGCCGACATGTTGAAACTGTTGAAGGCGGCGAGCAGCGTGTCAGGCAGACGCTCCACCGACACGATGTAGTTGAAGATGTAGGCGCCGCAGATGATGATCGTGACCACGGCGGTGGTGCGCAGCGATTCCAGCACGACGGCGTAGAACGCGCGCAGGCCCAGCGCGCGGTAGCCCACGACAGACAGCACCAGCGCATAGCCCGCAGCCACCGCCGCCGCCTCGGTCGGCGTGAAGGCCCCGGAATAGATCCCGCCAAGCAGGATCACCGGCATCATCAGGGGCGGGATGGCGCGCAGGATGATCCCCGGATAGGCGCCCCACGCAATCGCGGGCTCCACCGGGAAACCGCGCAGCTTGGAGACGACAAAGACCGTGATCCCCAGCATCGCAACGATCAGCAGGGCCGGAAGCACACCCGCAAGAAACAGCACGCCCACCGAGGTGGAAGAGACGAGGGCATAGAACACGAGCGGGATCGAGGGCGGAAAGATCGGCCCCACGACCGACGAGGCGGCGGTGATCGCGCCGGCGAAGCCGCGCGGATAGCGGTCCTTTTCCATCATCATGTCGGTCATCACCTTGCCGACGCCCGCGACGTCCGACACGGCGCTGCCGCTCATCCCCGAAAAGATAAGGCTGGTGAGGACGTTGACCTGCGCCAGACCGCCCGGAAACCGCCCCACGAGCGCCAGCGCGAAGGTCAGCAGACGCTCCGATATCCTGCCCGCGTTCATCACGTTGGCCGCGAAGATGAAGAGCGGCACGGCCAGCGCCACGAAGTTCCCGAAGATCCCGTTCAGAACGCTTTCGGCCGCCAGCCCGATATCGCGCCCCGACAGCGCCAGATAGAAGACGCTCGACGCGATCATGCCCAGACCCAGCGGCGCGCCGGTAACGGTGATCACGAAAAGGATCACCAGCATGATGGCGAAGGCGTGATCGGCCAGCATCAGACCGCCCTGCCGTGGTTTGGCACGCGAAGGATCTGCCAGATGCGCCACGCCGCCTGCACCGCGACGGCAACAACGAACAGCAGGTAGCAGCCGAAGATCAGATCCATCGGCAGCCGCATGACGGGCGATTTCTTGCGGGTCAGGAAGTCAAGGTAATCCCACGTATAGGGCACCAGCATCGCGAACGCGACGAGGAGCGCCCCCATCGAAATCAGGTCGAACGCCCGCCGGGTGCGCGGCCCCACGGCATCATACACAACGTCGAACGTCACATGGTCACGCAACGGCACGACGAAGGCGGTGGCCCAGAAGATCGACCAGACGAAGGCGATCAGCACCGCCTCCTCCGTCCAGGGGAGGGGCGCATTCAGAACGTAGCGCCAGAACACCTGAACCAGAAAGCCCACGAAGGTCACGAGGAACAGGAGCGCCCCGACCCCGTCCGCGATCCGCTTGAGAATGGCGAGGCCTCGCATCATGTGCGCACCCTCCCGGGGATGAAGACGAGGTAAGAGCGGGCGCTGCGGCCCGCCCCTTTGGCCGGATCAGTTCGCGGCCATTGCGTTGATCTTGTCGACCCAGCCCTCGGGCCAGTCCTTGGCGCGGTCGGAGGTCATGTAGACCTCCTGCACGTGCTTGCGGAAGGCGGCCACATCCGGCGTCGTGACGGTCAGACCCTTGGACTTGAAGAAGTCGACCAGCCGCGCCTCCTCCGAGATGCGCTTTTCGTTGTTAAAGTCGCAGGCGGCGCGCGCAGATTGCGTCATCGCCGCCTTCTCGTCATCGCCAAGTTTCTCCCAGGTCTGATCGTTCACCACCATGTTCACGCCATCGACGAGGTGGCTCGTCAGCGTGATCTGCTTGGTGACCTCGTAGAACTTCGCCGCCTCCACCGTGGGCAGGGGATTGTCCTGCGCGTCGATGGTCCCGGTCTGGAGCGCCAGATAGACCTCCGAGAACGGCACCGGCGTCGGCTCCGCCCCCAGCGCCTTGCCGAGGAACAGCCACGAATCCGATCCCGGCATGCGGAGCTTGACCCCGGCCAGATCGGCCGGCGTCTCCACCTTGCGCAGATCGCGCAGGTTCAGTTGCCGGGTTCCCAGATAGCAGATGTCGAGGATATGGAGCCCCATCTCGGAATCGACCTTGGCCTTGACCTCGGTGCCGATATCGCTGTCGAGCATCTTGCGCAGATGGGCCGGGTTCTGGAACAGATACCCCATGGTGAAGATCCCGTATTCCGGGATCGCGTCGGCGATCTGCTGGAACGAGACGTAGGCCATCTCCGCATTGCCGCGCTGGAGCGCATCGAGATCCGCCCCTTGCGCGAACAGTTTGCCGCTGTCGAAAAGCTGGACGTCGAACTTGCCCGGCAGTGCGGCATCGAGCTTGTCCTTGAAGACCTGCATTGCCTGCGTGTGAATGTCCGTGGGCACCGAGGCGCTGGTGAACTTCAGCTCGATCTTGTCCTGCGCCATCGCGGCCGAAGCCCCAAGCGCCAGCACCGCTACCGTGGAGGCCAGACGGCCCCCGATCCTGCCCAGATATGTCATGTATCATCCTCCCCGATGAAACCGTGCCCGGCGACAGGTCCGCCTGCCGGAATTTCGCTGCGAAGGACGTTGCAACAAACGGGCGCATCTGTAAAGATCAAACATCGAAGACTGATCCGATCAGTCGGTTTCCATGCGGGAGAAGACGGTGCCGAAGTCAGAGCTCAAGGGGGTCATCGCGGCCTCTGTCACACCCGTTGCGAAGGACGGGTCGATCGACACGCGCCGCCTCGCCCGCCATATCGCGAACCTGCATGACGACGGCTGCGATTTCGTGGCGACCTTCGGGACGACCGGCGAAGGCGCCTCGCTCGGAAGCGCGCAAAAGTCCGCGGCGCTGCTCGAACTGGCGGACATGGGCGTGGACATGGCGCGCCAGTTGCCCGCTGTGATGACGCCGTCGCTGGAGGATGCGGCCCACTCGCTCCGCACGGCGGGGGAGCTTGGTTGCCGCGCGGCGCTGGTGTTGCCGCCGTTCTACTATCCGTTCTGGACCGACGAAGGCATCGTCGATTTCGTCTCCGCCGCAGCGGAGCGGGCGGAGCGCGACGCCCCCGCCGTCGATCTCGTGCTCTACAACATCCCCCAGTTTTCGCGCGTGCCCTACAGCCCGGATCTTGTCCGGCTGATGATCGCGCGGTTCGGTGATCGGATCGTGGGCATGAAGGATTCCACCGGCGACCGCGATCACGGGGTCATGCTCGCGACCCAGTTCCCGCAGCTCTCGATCTTCACCGGCGACGACCGCGTGCTGCCTGACCTCATGCGCGCGGGCGGGGCGGGTATCATCGGCGGCATGCCCAACCTCTTTGCCCGCGACCTGCGCGAGGTCGTGACCGATCCCGACAGCGAGGCCGCCCGCGCGGTCAGCGCCAAGGCGGCGCGCCGGATCGAGGTGCTCGACGGCAACGGCGGTCTGGCGGCGATCAAGGCAGCGCTCGCGATCTACAACGACGATCCCGCCTATGCGCAGGTGGTCCCGCCGCTCCGCCCGCTCGACCCGGACACGGCGCAGAGGGTGGTGGCGCTGGTGGCGGAAACGGGGTTCACCTACGCCCACGGTCCGGCCTGACGGATGCCGCCGCCGCGCGCCACCGCCGAACCCGCCCAGGGAAAGCATGTGGCCTACGAGCGGTTTCAGGCGGCGCTGGAGACGGGCACCCTGCAACCGGGGCAATTCGTCTCCCAGCGCAACCTTGTCGAACTCCTGCACCTCTCCATCGGCGCGCTGCGCGAGCTTTTGCCGCGGCTGGAGACGGAGGGCCTGCTGAGCGTCATGCCGCAGCGCGGGATCCAGATCACCACCGTCGATCTGCCGATGATCCGCGATGCGTTCCAGCTTCGCACCGCCTTCGAGCGCGAAGCCGTGCTGGCCTGCATACGGCATATGCCCGACGCGGCGATAGCGGCCCAGCGCGCGCTTCATCTCGACCGGCTGGAGGCGG
>JBBSVE010000070.1:0-15980 GCA_038233815.1 Rhodobacterales bacterium | reverse complement strand
CGTCGACGATCGCCTTGCCCTTGTCGCCCGCTTGCGCGATCCATTCGTCGGTCATGGTCGCACCCACCTTGCGCAGGCCCGCCATCAGTTCGTCGGTCGCCGGTTCCACGGTCATGCCGCCGTCCTTCAGGCCCTTGAGCGTTGTGTCGGTGGCGGCCTTCGACGCGGTAAGCCCCGCCGTCTGGGCTTTGCCGGCGCAACTCTCGACCGCCGCCTTGTTGGCGTCCGTCACCTTGGACCAGACGTCGGAGTTCACCATGACATAGTTGCGCGGCAGCCACGCATCGACCGGATAGAAGAAGCCGAGGCTTTCCCACACCTTCATGTCATAGCCGGTGGAACCGGAGGAGATCATCGCATCGGCAACCCCGGTGGAGAAAGCTTGACTGACCTCCGCCGCCTCGATCGACACCGGGATCATGCCGGTCAATTCCGCCAGTCGGGCGGTCGAGGCGTTGTAGGACCGGAACTTGATCCCCTTCATGCCCTCCACCGACGTGACCGCGTTGCGGAAATAGAGCCCCTGCGGCGGCCACGGCACGGAATAGAGGAGCGTGAGATTGTCGCCCGCGAGGATCTCCTCCATCACGGGCTTCGCGGCCTCCCAGAGTTTCTCATGTTCGTCGAAGGAGGAGACGAGGAACGGGATCGAGTCGAAGCCGAAGACCGGGTTCTCGTTCTGGTTGCCCGACAAAAGCCGCTCCCCGATCGGGACCTGCCCGGTCTGGATCGCGCGCTTGATGTCGGCCCCGGCAAACAGCGCGCCGTTGGGATGGATCTTGATGTCGATGTCGCCGTTCGTGCCGGTGCGGACGCAGTCGGCGAATCCCTCCGCCGTCACAGTGTGGAAGTTGGAGGCCGAGTAGGCCATCGGCATGTCCCACGTCTCCGCCATCGCGGGTGCGCAAAGGAGCGTTATCGCGGCGGTGGCCATGAGGAGGGTCGTCGTCCGGGTCGGTTGCATCGCTGGTGTCCCCTGTCAGTTTCTTTTGGTCGTCGACGTTTGTGCCGCCACCTTACCGATTGCGGCGCCGCGCGCAAACCTGTCCGGCGCATAGGCGGCCATGTCGATGCCCGGCGTCTGCCCCGTCATGAGGGCGGCAATCAGGCGGCCGGTCTTGGGACCGGCGGTCAGGCCGATGTGATGATGGCCGAAGGCGGCAAAGATACCGGTCGTCCCCACCTCTCCGATCAGCGGAAGGCTGTCGGCGGGGGCGGGGCGGTGGCCCATCCACTCGACCTCCGCACCCGCCCGCAGGTCCGGGAACGCCTCGCGGACCTTGCGCCGCATGAGATCGAAGGGCGCGCGGGAGGGCGGACCCTCCAGCCCGCCGAACTCCACCACGCCGGCGCACCGCAGCCCCGCAGCCATCGGCGTTGCCACGAACTTGCCGCTGGCGACCATGACCGGACCCTTCGGCCCGCCGACGGCATCCTTGTAGACGATGTGATACCCCCGTTCCGATTCCAGCGGCACGGCGAGGCCGAGCTTTCGCATCAGCGGTTTCGACCAGACCCCGGTGGCCAGCACCGCCCCGTCGCACGCAATCGTCCCCGCGTCCGTCGCGACGGCCCGGATCCGGCCGGCGGAGAGGTCGAAATCCTGGACGCCCGCCTGCACCACCCGTCCGCCCATCGCCGTGAAATCCTGGGCCAGCGTCGCAACATAGCCGCCCGGATCGCGCACGAACCCGTGCCCGCCCACGACCGCAAGGCATTGGATCGCGGGGGACAGCGACGGATCAAAGGCCTGCACCGCGCAGCCCTCAAGGATGCGCGGCACGAACCCCGCCGCGCGGCGCAGATCCCAGGTGTAGGCGTCGGCCTCGAACGCGGCGCGGGTCGCATAGGCGAAGGTATAGTCCGACGGCGCGATCCAGGCCCCGGCGGTCAGCCCTTCGGTCAGCGCACGGTGCTGGGCGAGGCTGTCCGCCACAATCGGTGCGAGGCCTGCGGCGATGCGGCGGGTGTCAGCGTCATTGGCATGGCCCAGATATCTCAGCAGCCACGGCGCCAGCCGCGCCAGATAGCGCCAGCGCACGAACAGCGGAAACTCCGGGTTCAGCAGCATCCGCGGCGCCTTGCGTAGAAGGCCCGGTGCCGTCACCGGCACCATCGAGCAGGCGGCGAGCACGCCCGCATTGCCAAAGGACGTGCCCTGTCCCGGCGCGGCCCGGTCCACCAGGGTCACCTCCGCCCCGGCGCGGCGCAACCAGATCCCCGCCGACACGCCGACGATCCCCGCCCCCGCGATGACGACATGGGTCACGTCGCCTCAGCGCCCCGTGATGCCGGGAAATGCCACCAGCAAGCCCACGGCGATGATCTGGAGGCAGATGAACGGCACCAGCGCCCGGAAGATATCGCCAAGCGAGATGTCCGGCGGCGCCACGCTTTTCAGGTAGAACGCCGCGGGACCGAACGGCGGCGACAGGAACGAGATCTGCATGTTCATGCAGAACAGCACCCCGAACCAGACCGGGTCCATCCCCATCGACTTGATGATCGGCACGAAAATCGGCATGGTCAGAAGCGCGATCCCCACCCAGTCGAGGAACGCCCCCAGCACGAACAGGATCGCCATCATCAAAAGCACGACGACCGTGGGATTGTCCGACACCCCCGTGATCATGCCGGAGACGAAATCGACCCCGCCCATCAGGTTGTAAACCCCTACGATGGCGGTCGCCCCGATCCCGATCCAGACGATCATCCCCACCGTGGCGAGGGTCTGTAGTGCTGCATCCCGCATCAGCGCATAGGAGAACTCGCCCCGCAGGATGGTCGACACGACGACGCCACCGACCCCGATGGCCGACGCTTCCGTGACCGAGGCGATGCCGCCGTAGATCGACCCCAGCACCACGGCCACGACGAGGATCGGCAGCGCCAGACCCTTCAGGAGGCGCAGCTTTTCGACGGTCGGGATCTCCGTCCGGTCCACCGGCGGCACGATCCCTTCGGAGAAATAGGCCCGGAAGAGGATATAGGCCACGTAGAACATCGCCAGCATGAAGCCGGGAAAGAAAGCGGCGGTGAACAGCTCCCCGATGGAGACGTTGGCCGTGAGCCCGTAGATGATGAGCACGATGGACGGCGGGATCATCGTCCCCAGCGACCCGCCCGCGCACACCACGCCGATCGACAGGTTCCGGTCGTATCCCAGCCGCAACATCTGCGGCAGGGCGATGAGGCCCAGCAGCACGATCTCTCCCCCGATGATCCCCGACATCGCGGCGAGGATGACGGACACGAACACCGTCTGCACCGCGACCCCGCCCCGGATACGGCCCGCAAAGATCTTCATCGCGTCAAAGAGGTCGCGCGCGATGCCGGAGCGATCGAGGATCGCCGCCATCAGCACGAACATCGGCACCGAGACGAACACGAAGTTCATCACGAACGAATAGACCCGGCTGGTGATGAGCGGGATCGACATCGGCCCGAACCAGCCCAGCGCGAAGATCAGCGCCACCAGAAGCGTCACGAAGGCGAGCGGCATCCCCGTCAGCAACAGCACCACGAGGAGGACGAACATCAGGATCGTGCCGCCGCCGATCCCCAGCGCGGACAGATCGAAGAGGTGGCTCATCCGGCGGTCCGGCCGCGGGCGTAGTTGTAGGCGAGGATCAGGAACTGGAGCACCAGCAGCACCATCACGATGAAAATGAAGATCTTGATCAGTGCGGGCGTCGGCGGGCTCCACGCACTCCCCGTCGTCTCCAGCCGGATCACGCCAGAGGGTGCCCAGACCGCGCGCTTGACCATGTGCCAGGCGGCATAGGCGAAGAACCCGGCCGCCAGCGCGGACACCAGCGAGATCGCGATGTCCGCAATCCGGCGCAGGCGGGGCGGGAACAGGTCATAGAGCAGCACGACCCGGATATGGCTGTTCTTGCAGGTGCAGTAGAGCCCGCCAAACACGAACGCCGCCCCGCAAAGGAACACCGTCGTCTCGTGCACCCAGATCGTAGGGCTGTTGAGAAAGTAGCGCAGGAACACCTCCAGCAGCAGGATCGCCGCCGCCAGCACGATCCCGGCCGCAAAGACATAGCCCGCACGGTCGACGATCCGGCCCATCAGGCCCGCCTCAATGGCGGTGCGCCCGGTGCCCTCGCTCGTCGCGGCGAGGTCGGTCTCGTCCTTGGTGGGGTCGTGTGCGGTCATGTCCGGGTCCGTTTGGCGTGTGCGGGCCGCGCCGTTCAGGACGCGGCCCCGAGAGGCTTATTGCATCAGGTTCTTGCCCTTGAGGTAGGCGGTCAGCGTGTCATAGACCTTCTGCGCCATCGGCGACTGCTTGGCGGTGGTCGCCCACTCCGCGGTCGCGATCTTGCGGAACTTCGCGCGCTCCTCCGGCGGCCAGTCATGCACGGTGATCTTGGGATTGGCGCGCGCCTTCTCCACCGCCGCCTCGTCGGCGGCCTGGTTGCCCTTGAGCTGGGTCTGCTGGAACTCCTTCACGGTCTCTTCCAGCATCGCCTTGATGTCGTCGGGCAGCGCGTCCCACTTGGCCTTGTTCATCGACACTTCGACCAGCGGCAGGGAGTGGAAGCCCGGATAGACCGGGTTCGGTGCGATATCGTTCAGGCCCTGCTGCTGGTTGACCGAAAAGACCGAATAGTCGGCCGCGTCGATCACGCCCTTGTCGAGCGAGGTATAGACCTCGGACGAGGGCAGGTTCACCGGGGCGGCCCCGGCGGCGGTAAAGACGTTGGCGACCGGGCCTTCGGGCGCCCGCATCTTCAGGCCCTTCAGGTCCGCCACTCCGTCGAGCGGGACGCGGCTGACGAACGATTCCAGCCCCGGCGTGGTGACGCCGATGAAATGCAGCCCGTAGGAGCCGAGAAGCTCCTGCATGATCTCCTTGCCACCGCCGTTCTCGACAAAGTCGATCATCTGCGCGGGGTCGGACCATGCGCCCACCGGGTTCGAGATCAGCCCAAACGCCGGGTCCTTGCCGGCCCAGTAGCTGCTGTCGCAGATCTGCCCGTCGAGAATGCCCGCCGCCACCGCGTCCAGCGTCTCGTTATATTCGACGACCGACCCGACGGGCAGCACCTCGATCTTGACCTTGCCGCCGGATTTCTCCGCCACCAGATCGGCCCAGCCCTGCTGGTAGCCGAAGTTCGGGTTCCCCGCCGGATCGGACGACTGGAACTTGAACGTATAGTCCTGCGCCTGCACCGCCCCCGCGAAGGCAAGCGTTGCGGCGATGGCCGCGCTGAAGAGTTGGCGTTTCACGAAAATCCTCCCCTGGATCGTTCCCCGGTCGCGACATCGCTGTCCGACCCCGTATTGCGCCCAAGCCTTCGCGACATTGCCTGCCGTGTCAAGCGATGCACGGCTTTCAGCCTAGCGCGCATTCGGAATGGAGATCGGCCCCGACGACGGATTTCGCGATCGCCGCCAGATGCGGATGGTGGGTGAAGAACAGGACCTGCGTGGTGCCCGCGACCTGGGCCAGCACGCGGAACCCGGCCTCGGCCCGTTCGTCGTCGAAATTGACGAAAAGGTCATCGGCGAGGAAAGGCAGGCTGATCCCCGCCGCGACCGACCGCTCCAGCGCCGCGAGCCTGAGTGCGAGGAACAGCTGGTCCGTGGTGCCCTCGCTCATCGCGTCGACCTCGACCATCGTGCGGCCGTCGTCGCGCAGACCCAGCAGGCGCGGCTGGGGGGCGTCGGTGTCCACCTGCAAGGCCGCGTAGCGCCCCGTCGTGAGGGTGGAGAAGAGCGCCCCCGCGCGCAGCAGCATCGGGTCCTGATTGCGCGCACGGTAACTCTCGATCGCCCATTTGAGCATGACCGCCTGCGCGCGCTTCAGGATGTAGTCCCCGGCCAGCGCCTCAAGCTCCGCGCGCGCCTGTTCGGCGTCGGCGGCGGCATCGGCGGCGGAGGCGCCCTCGGGGTCGAGTCCGGCGAACGAGGTCCGCGCAGCACCATGGGCAATCGCCGCGTCGCGCATATCGGCGTCGAGCCGCTCGAGGCTGGCCGTCAGCGTCGAGACCCGCTGCGCCGTCGCGTCCGGGTCGGTGTCCGCCACGGCGGCGATCAGGGCGTCCAGCGGCAGGCCGTCGCCCGCCTCCTCGATCTGGCGCTCGAATGCGGCGATCTGCGCGACAAGGTCTCGCCGGGCGCGCGACCGCTCGACCGCTTCGGCCAGATCCATCGGGGTCGCGGCGCGGGTGTCCCGGAGCAGCGGTGCCATCGCCTCCTCGGTGGCCAGCAGCCGTGCCTGTGCCTCGTCATGGTCGCGCGTGCGGCGACGCGCCTCCTCCTCCAGCAGCGCGAGTTCGGTGGCAGCGGTGCGGGCGGCGGCGGCCATGTCGCGCAGGGTGCGCAGCGCGTCGTCGCCGGGCGGAACGCGGACCCGGTGGGCCACATCAGCCACGCGGGCGGCGTGATCGCGCGCGTCGCGGGCAATGCCCTCGATCCGGTGGTCGAGCCGTGCCACCGCATCCACTGCCAGTCGCAGATCGTCGAGCCGCCCCAGCACTTTGCCGCAATTCGCGACATCGAGCGTGAGGCCCGCCGCAGCCACCGCCCAGGCCGCAGCATTGACTGAAACCTCCGCCGCGTGCCGTTTGTGCCGCCGGTCCAGCGTGGCCGCATCCGCCGCAACCTCCGCCAGCGCGGATTGAGAGAGGCGGATCTGCTGACGCTCCTCCTCGATCTCCCCGCGCCGCCGCTCTCCCCGCGTCAGAACGGGCGCAAGGGCGGTGCCGTCGTCGGGGATGCCGAGTGCGGTGCATAGACCCACTCGCGCGCCGTCCCGCTGCGATTGCAAGCGGTCCGCGTCCGCCGACAGGGTCCGGGCCAGCGTGTCCGCCTCCTCCGCCGCCTTGCGATGCGCCTGCCAGGCCAGCAGACGGACCGGACCCAGGTCCGGCAGCCCCGCATCCGCCAGCCGTCCGGTCCATGCCGTCTGCAGATCCGCCTGCCGGACCTTCGCGGCGGCGGCGCGCTCCCACGCCTGCGCCGCGTCCAGCGCGTGCATTGCCCGGGTCTGTTCAAGCAGCGAGAGCCGCCCCGACCCGTCGGCAAGCGCAACCCTCCGGTTCATCTGCGTATCCGCCTCAACCACGCGCGCCTCGAAGTCCGCGACCGCGCGGTCCGGCGTGTCGAGTGGTGCGCCGGTCAGGATATGGCCACGCAGCGGCTGCCAGTGCGCGTCCCGCGCGGCACGGACCTGCGCGATCTCCTCGGGGGAGACGGCGGTGCCGGTGGTCACCTGCGCGATGCGGAGCGCGTCCGCGTCGGCCTGATCGCCGGACCGCCGCGCCTGGTCCTCGTCCCGTCCGATCCCTGCCATGAGCGCGGAAAGAGCGTCGCGTGTCGCCTCGATCTCCTCCTGCCCGCCGGTCGGCAGCAGCCTCAGCGCGTCGATGTCTCCGACCCATGGGACGAGCCGGGCGATGGCTTCCGCAGCGGCCCCCGACGCCGCAACCGCCTTGCGCTGCGCTGCCTCGCAGCGGGCATCCGCATCGGGGCCGAGCGCGCGGGCCACATCGACGGCGTCGATCAGCGCATCGCCCTCCGCCCGGTCCTCAGGCTCGACCGGCCTTGCGCGGGCCCGGCGGGCATCGATGGCCTCGCGTTGTTCGGCGATCTCGCGCCCCGATGCCAAGAGGTCGCCGTGGATGCGGGCCAGATCCCTCAACCGTTCGGCCGTGTCCCGCTCCGGTGCCGCGTCCGCATTGCCCCCGGCCTCCGCCCGCAGGCGGGCGACCTGTGCCACGGCGGTGGCCCGCTCGTCGCGGAGCCCGACCATGTCGCGCCCGGCCTTCGCTTCCGCGCCCGCCTCGGCCAAAAGCGCGTCGATCCCGTCCACCTCGGCCAGCACGCGGGGGTCGGCGGTCACGCGGCCCCGACGCTCCTCCACCTCCGCGCTCAGATGCAGGGCTTCGGACCGGGCGCGGGTGGCATCGGCGACCTCCGCGATCAGCCGGATCGCCACATCCTCCCGCGCGCGGCCCAGATCGACCGTGTCCGCGTGGGTGTGAAGCGCCCCCACTGGTGACGCCCGCTGCCGCACCAGCGGTGCGATCCGGCGCACCCGTTCCGCGGCACGCAGATCCGCCCGCACCGCAGCGCGCTGCGCCTGCAGCGCCTCCAGCGCCTCGCGGGCGCGGTCGGCTGTGGCCTTCGCATCCGCCCACGCCTTCGGTTTCAACGCATCGTCGCGGATGGCCCTTTGCGCGTCCGCCAGCCGGCGCTGGGCCTGCGCGACGCTGCGGCTGGCCTTGGTGCCCGGCCCCCAGATCCGGTCGGCCTCGCCCTCCAGCGCCTTGAGCGTCTCGGTCACGCCGGTCAGGCCCGACCCCGCGGCAAAGAGCGTGCGACCGAGATCGTTCTTCGCCTCCACCATCGCCCGCCCCCCGGAGCGGAGCGCCGTCTGGTCGAGACCGAAGGACAGGCCGAACGTCTCCCGCGTCTGGCCCTTCAGCATCCGAAGCAGGGGGGCCTCGTCGATCGCCGCGTCCCGGTCGTCGAGCAGGGTGCCCGCAGTGCCCTTCTTGCGGCGGCAGGCGAAGCTCTCGCCATCCTCCTCCAGCACCGCGCCGACGCGCAGAAGCGTATAATCGTAAAGGAAATTGTAGGGCGACCGCGTCTTGAACCCGAAAAGCAGGTCCGACACGGCGGCGAGGGAGGTGGTCTTGCCCGCCTCGTTGGCCCCATAGACAATATGGAGGTCGGGCTGCCCCGGCCTGAAATCAAGCGTGCAGTCGGAAAAGCGCCCGTAGCGTTCGAGCGAGAGGCGGGCGAAACGCATCCGTCAGCCCTCCGCCGTCAGGCGCGCGCGCAGGGCGGCGGCGGCGGTGGCCTGCAGCGCGCCCCAGTCGCCCGTCGCCGCGAGGTGGCGCATCTCGCCCTCCTCCGCAGCACCCAGAAGCGTGCCGACGGCGGTCATGAAGCCGCGCAACTCCGCCTCCAGCGCGTCGGGGAGGTCCGGATCGTCCGCCACCCCGGCGAGGAGGGCATGGGCGCCGTCCTCTGCTCCGTCGGGTGCGCGGACCGGGTCGGTGACGGCCACGATGACCTTTTCCACGAAGAGATCGGGGGAGATCGCGACCGCGATGGCGCGAACGTCGTCGCGCAGGGACGCCGCGCGGTCGTGTAGCGAGCCCGCGTCCGGCGTCTCCCCCACCAGCGTGACGCGCGCCACGAGAGGGCGGCCCGACGCGTTGTCGGCATGGAGCCGCCCGAGCCCTGCCCGGATGAGATCGGTGACATCGGCGCCCGGTTTGCAGGGCACGTTCAGCCGGGCCCAGCGCAGCACGTCGAGCTCGATCCGTTCGACCGATACGATCTCGCGGTCCGTGACGGTGACGATCACGGCGCCTTTGGCTCCGGTCTCGCGGATCGTGCGGCCTTGCAGATTGCCCGGATAGACGACATGGGGCGCCTCGGCCACGATCTCGAACGCGTGGACATGGCCCAGCGCCCAGTAGTCGTAGTGCTTGGCGCGGAGGTCATCCAGAGTGCAGGGCGCGTAGTCGGCATGGCCCGCCCGTCCGGCCATCGCGGTGTGCAGGACGCCGATGTTGAAGACATGCGGATCGGCGGGCGGATAGGCCGGCACGAGGTTGTCGGTCACGGCGGGGGACGCGAAGCCCTGCCCGTGGAGCGCCACGCCGAGATCGGGCAGGCGGTGCGTCTCCGCCCGCCGGGTGCCGAAGATCCGCACGTTCGGCGGCCACGGCACGGAGCGCGAGATCACCGAAGCCGCGTCGTGATTGCCCGCGAGGATGAAGACCGGGATCCCCGCCCGGTCGAGCCGCCCCATTGCGCGCGCGAAATAGAGCCCGGTGCCCATGTCGCGCCAGTCGCCGTCGAAAAGATCCCCCGCGATCACCGCGAAATCCAGCGCCTCGTCCAGCACGCGCTGCACGAGGCCGTCGAAGGCAGTGCGCGAGGCCGACCGGATCTCCTCCGCCGGGAGCCCCTCGTAACGCGCGAGCCCGTGGAGCGGACTGTCCAGATGGATGTCCGCCGCGTGCAGAAAGCGAAAGCTGGTCATCGGTCCATGCTACACAATCCTTGCCGCGAAAGGGTTAATCGGAACCGGACGCCCCGGCCCGGCCTGCGCGTGCCTGTCCGTCGTCAGTCCGGGTCGCCCACCAGCGCGCCGCGTCCCTGCACCACGCGGGCGGCCAGCGCGGCCCCGGCGAGGATCGCGTCCTCCAGCGGCTCGCCCGCCTTGAGTGCTGCGAGACAGGCGGCGTTGAAGCTGTCCCCGGCGGCGGTCGTGTCCAGCGGGCGGACCACCGCGCGCAGGGGCACCGTCCCGCTTTCGCCCCTATGGAGGAACCGCACCGGACCGGGGCCGTCCTTCACGATCACCGTCCCGCAGCCCGCGCCCGCATAGCGCGCACAGATTGCAGCGGCGTCGGCGTCGCCGAAATGGGCCTCCTCCTCGTCCCGCGAGGGCACCACGACGTCGGCCACGGCGGCACCGTTCCGGATCGCCGCCAGCATCGCCGCGCCGTCGGCCCAGAGCGCGGGCCGCATGTTCGGATCAAACGCCGTCATCGCCCCCCGCGTCCGTGCGCGCGCCACCGCCGCCAGCAGCCGTCCGCGCGCAGCGGCATCGAGGATCGCCAGCGTTATTCCCGAGAACAGGATCAGGTCCGCCCCCGCCAACGCACGGTCGAGATCGACGTCCGCGTCCGCGAGGCCGCGCGCGGCGGAGGCATTACGCCAGTAGCTGAAGGACCGCTCCCCTTCCGCCACCGCGATAAGATAGAGCCCGAGCGTCCGCCCTGCCACGCGCCGGACCACCGACGTCCCGATCCCCGCCGCCCTGGCGAAATCGAGGAACTGCTGCGAGAGCGCGTCCTCGCCCACCGCCGTCAGGTAGTCCACCTGCCAATCCGGCCGCGCGCGCGCGAGATACCAGGCGGTGTTGAACGTGTCGCCCGCAAAGCCGAGCGTATAGGTCCCGGCGGCCCCGGTCGGGGCCATCTCCACCATGCATTCACCGATCAGGACGCACCGCATCAGGTCAACTCCTCCGCAAACCAGTCGGGATGGTCGGCCCGCACATCGTCGATCACCGAACGGATCCGGTCCAGATGGCGCCGCACCATTGCCGCCGCCCGGTCGGGATCGCGTGCGGCAATGGCGTCGAGGATCGCCTGATGATCCTCCAGCGCTTCCTGCGAGCCGACGCGGATCGACAGGATGCGCAGGCGGTCGGTATGGGCCTTGCTCTCCGCGATGCCGGGCCAGACGGCACCGAGCCCGCAGGCGATGCAGAGACCCTGATGGAAGGCGTCGTCATGGCGTTTGAAGCCCACCGGATCGACCTCCGCGATGGTCCGGGCCTGACGGTCGATCTCCCCCTGCAGGCGCGCGATGTCGGGGGGGGCGAGGCGTGTGCAGGCGAGGCGCGCCATCTCCATCTCGGCAGCCATGCGCAGGAACCGCGCAGCGAGGATCACGGGAACCGAGATCCGGCTCACTTCCGTCGCGCGCTGCGGACGGATGGAGAGGAGGCCCAGATCCGACAGACGCCGGAACGCATCGCGCACCGGCTGGCGCGACACGCCCATCTGGCGCGCCACGTCCGCCTCCGACAACCGGCTGCCCGGCGGCAGGTCGAGCGAGAGGACACGCGACTGGACCGCGTCGAACACGCCGTCGGTCACCGGAACCCGTGCGGGCAGGGGGGTGAAGAGGTCGTTCAAGGTCGCGTCCCCTTTTCGTTGACAGAACTGGTATACTAACATACCAGAGTAATCCAGCCCGTTGACGAGGGCATGGCGAATGCCCCCGCGGGGGATAGCTCTGGGAAGGAGACTGGATGCCGACACTCGATCCCGACCGCCTCTTTTCGGCCGAACCGGGCGTGCGCCGCGTGGCGCGGACCCTGCACGAACCCATCGCAGGCCTGCCGATCCTGAGCCCGCACGGCCATACCGATCCGGCGTGGTTCGCGGACAACGCGGCCTTCCCGGACCCCGCGCGCCTCATCATCACGCCGGATCATTACATTTTCCGGATGCTCTTTTCGCAAGGTGTGGCGCTGGAGCGTCTGGGCGTGCCGCGCGCCGACGGCGGGGCGGTCGAAACCGATCCCCGCGCGATCTGGCGGCTGTTTGCGCAGAACTATCCCCTGTTCCGCGCGACGCCCTCGCGGCTCTGGGTCGATCACACGCTGGCCGAAGTGTTCGGGGTGGAGGAGGATCTGACCCCCGCCACGGCGGATGCGATCTACGACCGGATCGCCGCCTGCCTCGCCTCGGACGCCTTTCGCCCCCGCGCGCTGTTCGACCGATTCGGGATCGAGGCGCTGGCGACCACCGATTCCGCACTCGACCCCCTGTCCCACCATGCCGCCATCGCCGCCTCCGGCTGGGCGGGTCGGGTGATCCCGACCTACCGTCCCGATGCAGTGATCGACCCAGAGGGTCCGGCCTTCGCCACCAACGTCGCGCGGCTGGGGGAGATGACGGGCGAGGATACGGCGACATGGGCGGGCTATCTCGCCGCCCACCGCGCCCGCCGCGCGGCTTTCATCGGCGCCGGCGCCAAAGCCACCGATCACGGCCACCCGGACGCCCGCACCGCCGACCTGCCCCGCGCGGAGGCCGAAGCCCTGTTTGCCCGCGTCCTGAACGGCGCGACGCCTGAGGATGCCGCCCACTTTCGCGCGCAGATGCTGACGGAAATGGCGCGGATGAGCCTCGCCGACGGGCTGGTGATGCAGATCCATCCCGGATCGGCGCGCAACCATTCGCGCGCGATGCAGGCGACGTTCGGCACCGACAAGGGCTTCGACATTCCCACCCGCACCGACTACGTCACGGCGCTGCGTCCGCTTCTGGATGCCGTGGGGCTGGAGCCGTCGCTGACAATCATCCTCTTCACGCTGGATGAAAGCGCCTATGCGCGCGAGCTGGCGCCGATGGCGGGCGTCTATCCCGCACTGAGGCTCGGCCCTGCCTGGTGGTTCTTCGACAGCCCCGAGGGGATGCGCCGCTACCGCGAGCTCATTACCGAGACGGCGGGCTTTGCCAACACCGTGGGCTTCAACGACGACACCCGCGCCTTCTGCTCGATCCCCGCGCGCCACGATATCGCGCGGCGGGTGGATTGCGCCTATCTCGCCACGCTGGTCGCCACCGGGCGGCTTGGCATGGCGGACGCGCACGAGGTGGCACACGACCTTGCCTACGGCCTCGCCAAGAGGGCCTACCGGCTCTGAACGATCTCAAAAGGGAGGAAACCTGAGATGACATTCACCAGAACCCTGACGGCGGCCCTGCTGGCCAGCGCCGCACTGGCCACCGCGGCCCAGGCGGAGTGCGAAATCAAGCTCCGCTCCTCCGACACGCACCCGGCGGGCTACCCCACCGTGGTCGCGGTCCAGAAGATGGGCGAGATGGTCAAGGAACGCTCGAACGGGCGGATCTGCATGGAGGTGTTCCCGTCGGCGCAGCTCGGCGAGGAAAAGGACACGATCGAGCAGACGCAGTTCGGCGTGATCGACATGAACCGCGTCTCGCTCGGGCCGTTCAACAACATCGTGCCGGAAACGCAGGTCGTGTCGCTGCCCTACATCTTCCGCTCGGTCGAGCACATGCACCATGTCATGGACGGCCCCATCGGGCAGGAGATCCTGGATGCGTTCAAGGACCACGACCTGATCGGGCTCGCCTTCTACGACGGCGGGTCGCGCAGCTTTTACAATTCCGAAAAGCCGATCAACTCGATGGCCGACCTCAAGGGCATGAAGTTCCGCGTCATGCAGTCGGACATCTTCGTCGACATGGTCGCGGCGCTGGGCGCCAACGCGACGCCGATGCCCTACGGCGAGGTCTATTCCTCGATCCAGACCGGCGTCATCGACGGGGCGGAAAACAACTGGCCCTCCTATGACAGCTCGGGCCATTTCGAGGTCGCGAAATACATGACGCTCGACGAGCATCTGATTGTGCCCGAGGTGCTGGTCATGTCGAAGATCAGCTTCAACAAGCTCTCCCCCGAGGATCAGGCGTTGATCGGGAAGGCCGCCAAGGACAGCGTGCCCGTGATGCGCAAGCTGTGGGAGGAAAGCGAGGCCGCGTCCGAGAAGAAGGTCGAAGCCTCGGGCGTGAAGGTCGTGAAGGACATCGACAAGACCCCCTTCATCGAGGCGATGGTCCCGGTCTATGAAAAATACATCACGACCGACAAGCTGAAGGATCTGGTGAAGCGCATCCAGGATACGAAGTGATCCTTGCGGGGCCCCATGACGGGGCCCCGTCCTTTTGCGCTCGGGGAATGACATGACCATCACCACAACCGGCCCGATGGCGCGGGTCGCGCGCGCGACGGGGCTTCTGGCGCACGCTGCGCTCTGGATCTCGGCGATAGCACTGATCGCCATGACGGCGATGATCGCGGCTCAGGTGTTCTGGCGTTACGTGCTCAACAATTCCATCATCTGGACCGAGCCCGCGTCGGTCATGATCATGGGCTGGTTCATCTTTCTCGGCGCTGCCGTGGGCATCCGCGAGGGGTATCATCTGTCGTTTGACGTGGTGCTCTATTTCGTGGGCGACCGCGCGAAAGCCGTGATGCACACCCTGTCCGACCTTGCCGTTGGGGGATTCGGCTGTGGCATGTTCTGGTTCGGCTGGGAGCTTGCGGCCAAGACCCGGGGCAACCTGATCCCCTCGCTCGGCATATCGGGGGCGTTCGACTTCGTGCCGCTGACGGCAGGTGGAGTGCTGGTGGTGATCTTCTCGGTGGAACGGATCGCGCGCAGGGCGGCGGGATTGCAGACGGCGCGTTTCGGCGAGGAGGCTCAGATCGACTGATGGAACTCTGGATCCTGTTTGGCACCTTCGTCTTTCTCCTCCTCATAGGCACGCCGGTCGCCTTCTGCCTCGGCGTTTCCAGCTTCGCCACCATCGCCTATCTTGGCCTGCCGCCGGTGGTCGTGTTCCAGCGGCTCAATTCCGGCGTCTCGGTGTTCGCGCTGATGGCGATCCCGTTCTTCATCTTTGCCGGCGACCTGATGGTGCGCGGCGACATCGCGCGGCGTCTGGTGGCGCTGGCGGGCGCGTTCGTGGGCCACAAGCGGGGCGGGCTGGGGCAAGTCAACGTGCTGGCCTCGGTGATGTTCGGCGGCGTCTCCGGCTCCGCCGCGGCCGACGCGAGCGCCGTGGGCGGGCTCATGGTGCCGCAGATGGTCAGGCACGGCTACGACGTGGACTATGCGGTCAACATCACCGTCGTGGCCTCGATCATTGCCCTGCTGCTGCCGCCGTCGCACAACATGATCATCTATTCGATCTCTGCGGGCGGCAAGATCTCCATCGCGGACCTGTTCACCGCGGGGATCATTCCGGGGTTGCTGCTGGCGGCAGCACTGATGTTCACCGCGCGGCATGTGGCGATCAGGAAGGGCTATCCGGTCCAGCCTTACGGCGGCGCGCGGATCATCTGGCCGATCTTCGTCTCCGCCGTGCCGGGACTGATCCTCGTGGCGATCATCTTCGGCGGGGTCCGTTCGGGCATTTTCACCGCGTCGGAGAGCTCCAACATCGCGGTTGTCTATGCGATGCTCATCACCTTCTTCGTCTATCGCACATTGTCCTGGAACGATTTCATCGCCGCGACCTTCGCGGCGGTGCGGACCACCGCGATGGTGCTTCTGGTGATCGGCTGTGCGGCGGCCTTCGGGTGGCTGCTGGCCTATACCCGCGTGCCGGCCTCCATGGTGGTGGCGATCAGGGCGGTGTCGGACAACCCCTACGTGATCCTGCTGCTGCTCAACGTCGTGCTCCTGATCCTCGGCACCTTCATGGACATGTCGCCGCTGATCGTCATCACGACGCCGATCTTTTTGCCCGTCGCCACTGCCTTCGGCATCGACCCGGTGCATTTCGGCGTGATCCTGATCCTGAACCTCGGGATCGGGCTCTGCACGCCACCCGTCGGCGCGGTCCTGTTCGTCGGCTGCGCGGTGGGTCGGATCTCCATCTGGGACG
>JBBSVE010000069.1:0-16149 GCA_038233815.1 Rhodobacterales bacterium | reverse complement strand
CGTCACGCGCCAGCGCGGCGGGGTCCGTCGGATCGGCGAAACGCAGGGTCGCGGCGTCCGGCAACCCCCTGCGGCTGCGGGCGGCATCGGGGCGCAGGATGCAGACGACCTCGTGACCGTCCGCCAGCAGCGCGTCCAGCGTCGCGCGCCCGATGGTGCCCGTCGCGCCGAGCAGCATGACCCGGCACGCCGACCTGTCATGCATCGACATGCGCCATCGCCGCTGCGACATGGCCCCAGCCTTGGGCGAGATAGATGCGCAGCCACGGCGTGTAGTGGTCCGGCGCAGCCTCGATCCGGCGGGCGAGATCGGGGAGGGAGACCCACTCCGTATCGCTTACTTCACCCGGATCAGGTGCCAGCCGTAATGCGCGCGACGCCTGCGCGGCAAACAGATCGACCACCTCATGCTCGGTAAGGCCATGCCCGAGGTCGGCGCGGTATTCAACGGAGCCCGCACGGTGCAGGGTGAGGCCGACGATCCCCAGTTCCTCCCTCAGCCGTCGCGCGGCGCAGGCGGATGGGGTCTCATTCCAGCCCGGATGCGTGCAGCAAGTGTTCGCCCAAAGGCCCGGCGTGTGGTATTTTGACGTTGAGCGACGCTGCAAAAGTGTTCGATCGCCGTCCATCACGAAGACCGAGATCGCCGGATGCCGCAAACCGCGGCGGTGGACCTCCAGCTTGTCGACCGGGGTCAGGGTGCCGTCGATCCATGCCGGGATCGTCGTCATACATGGTCCGGGGCGACCATACCCGTGAGGTGCATCAGGTTCTTCACGCCGATCTTCATGTGTGCAAGCGGGCGCGTGCTGACCAGCTTCTTGTTCATGTAGGACTCGAAGGTCAGGCGCTGCACGTCGACATCGTGGCACAGGCTGACGAACCGTTCGCGCCGTTCGTCGGATTTGTAGTAGGCGTCCTGCATCGAGCGGAGAACCCGGAACACGGTGCCATGCTCCTTCATGAACAGTTTGCGCGCCAGCCGCAGCTTGGACACCCGCCGGGTTGCCAGCACCGCCTGCGCCGCCGTTGCCGCCACGCGGCCCCCGACCATCGCATAATAGATCCCTTCCCCCGAGGAGGGCGCGACCACGCCGGCCGCATCGCCCGACAGCACCAGATCGCGACCGTTGTCCCAGCGGTCCATGGGCCGCAGCGGGATCGGCGCGCCTTCGCGCCGGATCGTTTCGCACCCCGTGAGGCCGGAGCTTTCGCGCAGGTCCGCCGTCGCCCCCTTGAGATCGATCCCGTCGACCTCGGTGCCCATGCCGACGCTCACCCGGTCGCCGTGCGGAAAGACCCAGCCATAGAAATCGGGACTGATCCGGCCGTCATAGATCACGTCGCAGCGCGTCGGGTCGTAGGTGCCGCCCGAGGCGGGCGCCTTGATGATCTCGTGGTAGGCGATGACATAGGGGATCTTCTCGCCGCCCGGCACTTCGGTCTTGGCCACCACCGACCGCGCGCCGTCCGCCCCGATGATGATCCGCGCCGTCAGCCGCGCCTCGGCCCCGCTGGCCTTGTCGCGGTAGATGACGTGACTGCCGGCATCGTCCCGCTCGATTCGCAGATAGGTTCCGGTGACGCGTGTGGCCCCGCTTCCGACGGCCCGCTGGCGCAGGAACTCGTCAAAATGCTCGCGGTCGATCATGCCGACGAAGCCGTTCTCGATCGGAATGTCGACTGCTCGGCCTTTCGGCGATACCATCCGCGCCGTGCGGATCCGGGCGACGAGCTGGCTGTCGGGGATGGAGAAATCCTCGATCAACCGAGGCGGAATGGCGCCACCGCAAGGCTTGATCCGGCCCGCGCGGTCCAGAAACGCCACGTCGCAGCCCGCCCGCGCCAGATCGTTCGCTGCGGTCGCACCCGAGGGGCCGCCGCCGATCACCACAACGTCAAACATGCCGTGCCCCCAATTCCATGCGCGTTTCGGTCGGATCGACAGGGGACCGGCGGATCATTGCAGGCCCCCCATGCTGCGAAGCGCAAACGCCGTGACCATCATCCCGCTGACATACATCCCGACACCCGTGGCGTTATACCATGGCGCGCGTCCCTTCGGGTCCGACAGCAGCGTCCGCATCGCCCAGATCTGCAGCGCCAGCAGCACCGCGACGATGAGCGCGTGCCACGGCCGGGACCAGACCAGCAGCAGGGCGATCACCAGCGCCTGCGCCAGTCCCATGACCGTGCAGGCCACCCGCGCCGCCGTTTCCGGGCCGAGCGTCACGGGAAGCGAGCGCACGCCATGGATCCGGTCGCCCTCGAGCGCCTTGAAATCGTTGAGCGTCATGATCCCGTGCGCGCCGAATGCATAGAGCAGCGCCATGGTGATGACCTGAAACGACGGGAGCGTCTGGGACAGCACAGCCGCCCCGGTGAACCACGGCAGCCCCTCGTAGCACAGGCCGACCAGCCCCGGCCCCCACCAGCCCGAGCGTTTCAGGCGGACAGGCTCCGCCGAATAGGCCCAAGCGGCGACGACGCCCACGACGGTCGCCGCGAACCCCCATGGCCCCAGAAGCCAGCCCACGGCGAGCGAGAGCACCGACATCGCCAGCGCGATCCAGAGGCCCCAGCGCCCCGGAATGCGACCGGATGGAATCGGGCGATGCGGCTCATTGACCGCATCCACATGCCGATCGCACCAGTCGTTTGCCGCCTGCGACATGCCGCAGACCAGCGGCCCCGCGAGGACCACGCCCAGCACCACCAGCGGCAGCGACGACCACGGCGACACGCCGACCGACACGATGCCGCACAGATAGGCCCACATCGGCGGGAACCATGTTATGGGCTTGATCAGTTCCAGCATGGCCCGGGGTTCGGGCCGATCGTTGTGTAAGGTTGACGATACACTCATCTGTCAACGATGCATTACATTCGGGAGTCGGGCAAGAGCCGAGTTTGCACCCTCGTCGTTCTGCATTGTCTTGTGGGGAACGTGCATTCCGGGTCCAATGCAACCCCTTTACACGACACATGCCGATCCGCGGATTTTGTGGGAGTTTAAGAAAAATCGCCGCCGGATTGAATGGGGGGCTGGATTTGCGGCAGATTTGCAGCATAGTCCTTCCCAAGCCGTGTCCCCGGATGCGGCGCGGCAGGCGCGTTCCGGCCGCAATTTGCGAGTTCGGACTTTTCGTCTCCCTGATCTTGGATTCCCGGATGGACAGAGCATGAGACGCCATACGATCGTGACGGCTGTCGTAACACTTGTCGCTGCGGGTGCGGTGGCGGGAATCGCCGGATTTGCCGTCGTGTCGGCGGGACTTATTCCCGTCAGCGCAATCCAGCCACACGCAAAGATCACGGCGGCCCTCCTGCACTACACATTCAAGCGAAGCGTCGCGGCGGGGGCTGCCGACTACACCGCGCCGGCGGACTTGTTCAGTGAAGGCCGCATCGCGCTCGGGGCGAAGCATTTTGCGAACGAATGCTCCAAATGTCACGGCGGGCCGGAAATGGGGCAGAACCCCGTTGCCCTGTCGATGCGGCCTCGTCCGCAACATCTGCCGGAAGTCGTGGACCAGTTCACCGACAGCGAGCTTTACTGGATCCTGAAGAACGGCGTGAAGTTCAGCGCGATGCCCTCCTGGCCGTCCGCGCGCCGCGATGACGAGATCTGGTCCGTCGTGGCCTTCATCCGCCAGCTTCCCAAGATGACGGCCCAGCAGTATCTGACGCTCGTGAACGTCCCCGCCGGGGATTTGCCCGCGATGCCCTATGGTCCTGCCGTCGCCGCGACTGACACGATCGTGCCACCACTGTCTGGTCCGGTTGACGAATATGCCTACAAGGCGCCCTCCACGGAATGGCGCGATCTGGCGCTGACGGGTTTGCCGCTCCAGACCTGCGTGAGCTGTCACGGCGTGGACGGCACCGGGTCGCCGACGTTGGGGGAAGCGCCGAACCTTTCGATCCAGTCCGTATCCTACCTGCGCAATTCGCTCGACGCCTATCAAAGGCGCCAACGTCACAGCGGGTTCATGGAGCCGCTGGCGAGCGACCTTTCCCCCGATCAGATCGGACAGCTCGCCGCCTATTTCGCGGACCAGCCGGCCAAGGCCGCGTCCACCATGGCCGCAGATCCCGCGTTGATCGCCGCCGGAGAGACAATCGCGATGAACGGCCTTCCAGATCGCGGGATTCCCGGGTGCCTCTCCTGCCACGAAAAGCGCCCGAAGCTCGCCGAGGTCGGCAAGATCGAGGTGCCGCATCTGTTTGGCCAGTCTCAGGTCTACATCGCGCGCCAGCTCGATGCGTTCGTGACCGGCGACCGGGGAACGAGCGGCGTTTACAACCCGATGCCTGCCGAGGCGCATGGACTGACCGTGGAGGAGCGCGGCGCCGTCGCCGGGTGGTTCGCCGCACAGGCGCCGGGACAGATCGTGCAGGCCGCGGCGTCCGCCACGATCGATCTGGCTGCGGCGAAGGAGATTGTCGGAAAGGTCTGCGTCACCTGTCACGGCCTCGATGGACGAGCGACCAGCGGCAAGGATGTGGGCCAGATCCCCAATCTGACGCTCCAGACGCCGGACTATATCTCGCTCTCGCTTCACGCGTTCCGTCTGAACACCCGCCATGCCTCGCGGATGAACGAGACCGCGAAACGGTTGAGCGACGACGATATCGCCAGCCTTGCCGCCTATTTCGGCGGGATGGAGCCCTCGCCGACGCCCGACAATGTGGACGCCGCAGCGGTGATCCGCGGACAGGTGATTGCCGAGAATGGGGTGCCGGAGCGGGGGGTGCCGTCCTGCCTGACCTGTCACAGCCAGGGGAGCACGAACGAGATCCCGATCATCGCGCGTCTGAATGGTCAGCATTCCGGGTATCTGGCGACGAAGCTGGACAAATTCGTGGGCGATACCCTGTCGCAGGTCACGCTGTTCAACCCCATGCCGGCCATCGCCAGTCGTCTGACGGACAGCGAGCGCGCGGATGTCGTCGCCTATTTTGCCTCGCTCCCTGCGCTGACGAAGGAAATACCCACGGCGCAATGATCGCGCCACATCCACCGGGCTGTGGTTCGAAGGCCCGGATCGCGCCGTCTTCGATTCACGTCGCCCAACAGCTGCAAATGGGAGGGGCCGCATCGTGGATAGTCAGGCGGACCCTTCGGACGATGACGCAGCAGTCCGGCCCGGGGCGGCGGACCCGAGGCACCATGTCGTCGTCATCGGGGCCGGATTCGGTGGATTGCAGCTTGTCCAGCGCCTGAAGGGGGCGGGCACCCGGATCACCCTGATCGACCAGCGCAACCATCACCTGTTCCAGCCGCTCCTCTACCAGGTCGCGACGACCATTCTATCGGCGTCGGAAATCGCCTGGCCGATTCGCAACATTTTCCGTGACCGCCCCGACGTGACGACGCTGCTCGCGCGCGTATGCGGCATCGATGTCGCGAACCGTTACGTGGATTTCGACGACGGCGCCTGCCTCGGTTATGACACGCTCGTCGTGGCGACCGGGGCCGGGCACGCCTATTTCGGCCATGACGAGTGGGAGCCGTTCGCCCCCGGCCTCAAGACGCTGGAGGATGCGTCGATGATCCGCCGCCGCCTGCTTCTTGCCTTTGAGCATGCCGAGCGCGAAACGGACCCCGACGCACGCCGCGCCCTGCTGACCTTCGGGGTGATCGGGGCCGGACCGACCGGCGTGGAGCTGGCAGGCATCATTGCGGAACTTGCGAACAAGACGCTGCCGCCCGATTTTCGCGAGATCGACACGCGCCAGACCCGTGTCATGCTGATCGAGGCAGGACCCCGCGTCCTGTCGACCTTCCCCGAAGCTCTCTCGGACTATGCCGCTGATGCGCTGTTGCGGCGCGGGGTCGAGCTGCGGCTTGGACAGTCGGTCACGGACTGCAACGCGGAAGGTCTGCGGATCGGCGAGGAGTTCATTCCGTGCCGGACCTGCGTCTGGGCCGCCGGCGTCGCCGCGTCGCCCGCGGCCAAGTGGCTGGGCGTCACCGGCGACCGTGCCGGCCGGGTTCAGGTCCAGCCCGATCTGACGCTGGAGGGGCATCCCGAGATCTTCGTCATCGGCGACACCGCTGCCGTCAAGACGGCCGCGGGCCATCTCGTGCCCGGTATCGCCCCCGCCGCGAAACAGCAGGGCGACCATGCCGGGCGCGCGATCCGGAGCCGCCTCGAGGGCAAGGCCGGCCCGGGGATCTTCCGCTACCGCAATCAGGGCAATCTGGCGACGATCGGCAAGAGTGCTGCCGTCGTTGACTGGGGTCGCCTCCGCCTGCGCGGCAGCCCCGCCTGGTGGGTGTGGGGGATCGCGCACATCTTCTTTCTCATCGGCACCAAGAGCCGCGCCGCCGTGGTGCTGAGCTGGCTCTCGACCTACCTCACGGGTCAGCACAGTGCACGACTGATCACCGAGATCTCACCCGACGCACGCCCGAAATAGTCCCGCCGCGCGCTTCCGGCGTGGGAACCCTTGATGTCCGTGCCGAGCAGATGTGCCGGTTATTCTCGCATTCCTGCGGGAGACAGTGCGCGTCTCCGGGGCAGTCACGGAATGCTGCTGTCGTGGCGATCGGATCTCGCCACGACAGCGATGGCCTCAGGCATGATCGACGATGTGCGCGGGCTCGAGCAGGACGTAGGGCGAGGGGGCCTCTTTGCTCTGTGCTGGCAAAAACTCCCCCACCACCCAGATCGCGCCGAGGATCGCTGCGAGCCCCAGAAGCAGGATGCCCGCGATGAAGGCACCCCAGATCATCTGCCCCAGCACCCAGATGCGCAGCCGGATATGCGGACTCTGCGCCTCGTAGAAATGTTGCTCCGACATCATGCTTCCTTTTCGTCAGGGGTTGGGCGGCGCATAGCCGTGGATCTGCGCCCAGACATACCAGTTGTCGACGACGGTTCCGGTCAGAAGGATGCCGATGCCGCCGGTGATCGGGACGAGCACCGCAAACCACCAGGCCCAGCGGTGGATCCCCTCCATCGTCGCGTTGAACCCCATCGTCCAGCGCCAGAACAACGCCGCCCGTTCCGCCGCCGTGCCCCGATCGACGATCTGTTCCAGCTCCCGGTCGCCACCCAGACGGGTCACGGCCAGAATGGTAGCGCCGTGCATGGCAAAGAGGAGCGCCGAGCCGTAGAGGAAGACGATGCTCAGCGCATGGAACGGGTTGTAGAAGAGGTTGCCGTAGGTGAGGCTGAAGAGGTTGGTCCAGTCGAGATGCGGGAAGATGCCGTAGGGAACCGCCTCGGACCAGCGCCCCATCAGGACCGGACGGATCAGGCCCAGCACCATCACGAGCCAGAGCGTAGCGCCGAAAGCCCAGGCGACGTGCTTGCCCATGCCCAGAGCCTCGGCCCGCAGATAGGTCCGGACCCACCAGGTCCAGAGCGAGATGAGAAAGAAGAATCCGGCCACCAGAAACAGCCCGCCCTTTTCCATTGGGGGGATGGAGAGGCCGTATTCCGGTGCCGGCGGCTCCAGTGCCATCCAGAGAAGATCACGGATGAACACCGCCGGATTGTAGCCCGCAAGATGCCAGAACCAGACCCCGACGATCATGAACCAGATTGCCCCGGTGGCCAGACTGATGACGCCGAAGGTTCCCAGATAGATCGGCCCCAGCTGCGCGTTGCCGAACCGGCCTAGAAGGGTCGAGTACCCGGCGGAGGTTGTCCGGCCCCCCAGATCGACCCCCTCGACCAGTCCCATCTCCGGGGTGGCGGCCACCTGGACCTGGGTGAAGATGTTTTGATACTCAGCCATTGATGCCTCCATGAACATTGGCCCAGATCGGAAGATTGAGCCACCAGTTCCACCAGTCGATCCATTGGTCGAACCAGATCGTGCCCGAAATCAGGATGCAGATCGCGCTCCAGAACCCGGCATTGAGCGCGAGCAGGAGGCCCAACCGGTGAATGCCAAGCGTTCCCACCGAATAGCCGATCAGGTCGCGAAAGAATGTGTCCTCGTGGTCAGCGGTCTTCATCACCACGCCCCTGCCGGGATTGGAGGCCGAGAGGATCAGGCTGCCGTGCAGCGCCAGTGCGAAGGCGTTGGTGAAGAAGAACGTCACCGCGACCATGTGCACCGGATTGTAGTGGAAGTTGCCGTAGGTGTAGCCGGTGTTGGACACCCAATCGAGATGGCTGAAGATGCCGTAGGGAAAGGCGTAGCCCCATGCGCCCATCAGGATCGGCCGGATCACGACGAGGGTGATGTAGGCGAAGATCGCGACGCCGAAGGCGATCGGGACATGCAGACCGATGCCGAGCTTGCGGCAGATCTCCACTTGGCGGAGCGCCCAGCTGATGAAGGCACCGATGGCGCAGATGGTGATGATCTGCCAGAGCCCACCATCCAGCAAGGGCGCGAAGGCCAGCCCGTCGCTCACGGGGGGAGGATTGATCGAGATAAGCCAGGGGTTCCACGTCGGCCCCATCGCCGCACCCCAGAAGATCAGGAAGGTGCCTAGCACCGCGAAAAACGCCGTCGTGACGCCGAAGAAACCGACGTAGAACGGGCCGACCCAGAAGTCGAACAGGTTCCAGCCGATGAGCGTGCCTCCGGGAACGCGGTATTTCCTCTCAAAACTGAGCAGCGCCATTGTTCTCTCTCCGCGAATGGACGACCCGAACGACTTGCCGATCGAAGGCGCGGCGGGATCTCAGGATCTGCGCGCCCGGTCGGATGTTTTGGTGCGGCCGTGCCTTGGGGGCCGCCCGCACCGATTGCAGGGTGGCTCAGGGCTGGGTGGCCAGCACCGGGGCCTCCACGTAGCCGTGCTTGACGGCGGCGATGTCGAACCAGTTGTAGGCCGGCTGCGACAGCAGCACGAGGTGGATCAGCACAGCCAGCAGGAACAGGAAGACGCCCTGTGCCACGAAGACGCGCCGGGGATCGAAGATCAGCCAGATCTTGTAAAACTTGCTCATGTCTTTTTCCCCCTCAGAACCAAGGACGCCAGATGAAGACGGCGATATGTGCGACGACGGCGATGGACACGAACAGCCAAAGCCCGCTCATATAGACCGAATGCAGTTCCTGCGCCTGCTGGTCGGTGAGACCTGTGAAAGACAGGTCCGTTCTATCAGCCATGTTATCCTCCGGATATTCGGACTGACGCCGCATTCCCTGCGGCCGGGTCACGAGGGGCGGAGTGCCCCCCCTATGGTCCGCCCGAGCCTTCCAGCGCGGGCAGATTTTCGGATCGCGGTCACCCGCGGAAAATCATCGGCGTCACGGCCTGCGCATCCTTCCAGGCGCGCCCGACCGGGCTCAGCCGGGGCAGCCTGGCGTGACGCACCGCCTGGAAGATCCAGCCCGGGACATGCATCACGAGGGCAATGGCGAAGATCAGGGTGAAATAGACGAAGAACTCGACCTTCGGCACGCGGCGTGCGTGATGAAACTCGGCGTTGGCAATGTAGTCGCTCATGCTCTCTCTCCCTCTTGCAGTGATGTGTCGGATTGTCATGACAGGTCCGCGCCCGGCAGGGCTTCGACGGTTTCCCGCACCACCCTTTCGGCGCCGGAATCCAGTGCGGCCTTTTCGGCGGCATCGCGCAGCGCCCGCGCCGCAGAAATCCGTGTCAGGACCGGATGCGTGTTGACGATCCGGTCGAGAGCGGCCTGCGCGTCCGTATCCCACGGGAAATCCCGGCGCAGGGTGGTGGGCGTGGCGGCGGCCGCGTCCATCTCGGTCCCCAGCGGCAAGATGTGGAAGAGCGCATCGAAGAGGCTGTTGCACACCTCCTGCAAGACCCAGACCGCACCCGAATAGCCCATCATCGGCGTGCCGATCGCGCGCCGGATGGCAGCGCCGGGGAAGGAGGCGGGAATGAAGCTCGGCGCGGGGCCGAAGCCGCCCTTCATCTCGGCCAGATACATCTTTTCGTTGATCGACCCCATCACGACCAGCGGCCGGTGCTGTTTGAGCAGTGCGCGCACGGCCTCGTTGTTGGTCTTCTTGCCGGGGATGCGGGCAATGGCAAAGGCACAAGGCAGGCCCAGATCGCTTTCCAGATAGTGCCGGATGCCGCGGGCATAGGTCTCCGTTGCCACGATTCCGAACGAGGCGGTGGCAAAGAAATCCTGCGTGACCGAGCGCCAGAGATCCCAGACCGGCTTCAGCGTCGAATGCTTCTCGCGCTCGATGAACGGCTCGGGGTCGAGCGCCAGCATCTGGCCCAGCTTGCGCAGGAAGGCGGTGGTGCTTTCGACGCCGAAGGGCGCCTGCAGGTAGGGCTTGTCCAGAACCTCCGCGAGGCCGCGCCCGAACTCGCGATACATCACGATATTGACGTCGGCGTTGACCAGATTGCGCATCTCGGCCACATGCGCGCCGAGCGGCATGACCATGTTGACCTCTGCGCCGATCCCCTCGACCAGCCGCCGGATCTCATGGAGGTCCGAGGCCATGTTGAAGGTGCCATACATCGGCCCGAGGATGTTTACGCGGGGCGCGGCACCCTCGGCGCGCTTGGCCTCGGGCGGCATCCGGCCCTTGGTCATGCCGAACTCGCTGAAGATCCACGTCATCGCGCGGTCGGCGGTCTGCCACTGATCCTCGTCGATGGTGCGCGGCAGGAACCGCTGGATGTTGGTGCCCATGGGCGTCACGCCGCCGCCGATCATCTCGGCGATGGAACCGGTGACGACCACCGCAGGGAGTGCCGGGTCGAGCGCGCCCCACGCCCGCCGCATAGCACCCTCGGTGCCGTCGCGGCCCAGCTCCTCTTCGCCCAGACCCGTCACCACGATCGGCAACTCGTGCGGGGGAAGCGCGTCGGTATAATGCAGCACGGATGTCACCGGCAGATTCTCGCACCCCACCGGGCCGTCGATCACCACCTGCAGGCCCTTGACGGCGCAGAAGGCATAGACCGCGCCCCAGTAGCCGCCCGCGCGGTCATGGTCTTGGATCAGCATATGCGCCCCTCCGAACCCATCACATCATCTCCTCGGCGCGGGCAGCTTTCGCCGCCTTGTCGAGCTTTTTCTGATGCGCCGCGCGGAAGTCGGGCCGCCGGTTCGGCGCGCCTTCCCAGATGCCCGCCGTCTCACCGGCGCCCACGCCTTCGAAGAACGCCTTCATCCCCTCCATCCGCGCCTTGCCGGCGATGGCCGCGTTGACCACCTGTCCCAACGATCCCGCACCCGCCGGCCCCATCAGAGGACGGGCCGATATCAGGTTGGTGAAATACAGCGCCGGAATGGCCATCTCCTTGGCCTTCTGGACCAGCGGCGTTGTGCCCACGGCGAGATCGGGGCGGATCGCCTCCATTGCCGAGAGATCGTCCTGCAGGCTGGCGCGGAACTTGACCTTGACGCCCTTCGCTTCCAGCCACTCCAGATCCGCGGCACTCCACGGCGTCTTCGGGCAGGCGGTGCCGACGTAAGGCACGTCCGCCCCGCTCTCGATCAGCAGCCGTGCGACCAGCAGCTCGGATCCCTCGTAGCCCGACAGCGTGATGGTCCCCTTGATCGGGTGCGCCGCGAGCGCGCCCTTGATCGCGGGGAGGAAGGCATTCTGAGCCGCCGCCACCTGTCCGGCGCCAATGCCATAGGCCGCGCCGATGGCGGCAAGCCAGGCCGCCGTGCCGTCGTGACCCACGGGGGCGGAGCCTACGACCGTGCGCCCCGCCGCCTGAAACTCACGCACCGACGCGGTGTAGAAAGGATGGATCGCCGCGACGACGCCGCAGTCGAGGGCGGCATAAAGCTCGCGCCATTCGCGGCAGGGCACGACCGGACCCGCCGCCAGACCCATCGGGGCCAGCATCGCGCCCAACATCATCGGGTCGGCGGGGAACATCTCGCCCAGCAGGGCCACGGCGGGGCGGTCGTTGCGGCCCGAGGCGGGGGCCTGCACCGGTCCTGCCTCGATCTCCGCACGCGCATATTTCAGCATCGCGCCGGCCAACACGTCCTTCGCCTCGGCATGGGTCGGGATGCCGAAGCCCGGCACGTCGATGCCGACGATGCGCACGCCGTTGATCTCCGCCGGCAACAGCTTCAGCGGCACGCCGGAGGCGGTGGGGACGCACAGGTTCGTCACCACGATCGCGTCGTTATGCTCCGGGTCGGCGAGCTCGTGGACCGCATCGCGGATGTCCTCGAAGAGCTTGCCGGTCACGAGCGATTCGGAGTTGAAGGGCACGTAGCCCACCGACCGGCGCGCGCCGTAGAAATGGCTCACGAAGGTCAGACCGTAGACACAGCAGGCCGACCCCGACAGGATGGTCGCCACCCGCCGCATCCTGAGACCCACGCGCAGCGATCCGAACGCGGGGCACATGCTTTGCGGCTTGTCGTGCGGGCCCTGCGGATAGTCGCGTGCGAACTGGTCGAGCAATTCCGAATTGCCCGCCGCACGGGCTGCGGCCTCCATCGTGGCTGCTCCGGCATGACAACCCATCCCGTCCATCGGCGCTTCGGCGACCGGCAGATCGTCGGCCTGCACCTGCGTCAGGGCCACGTCAGATGCGTTGTCATAGCCGACTTCGCTCATCTCCCGGCCTTTCCGGAAATGCGGCGCAGCGCGGCTTCGACTTTTGCGAGGGCTTCGAGGTCAAACATTGTCGTAGATCACTTCCAGGGATTTTTTGGGCTTGGCGTTCTTGCCGCGCATGTCCGCATCGGTGGCGGGCGTCAGGACAAAATCGGCCCCCGTCGCCTCGGCGGAAAAGAGGCCCAGCAACCCATCCTGCGACAGGGGCGCGGGCCGCACCGGCGGGGCTATGGCCACTGCATCTGCCAGCAGGCCGAACATCGGGCCCCACTGGCTCTCGTTGCTGCCGACGATCTGGTAGTTCGCGCTTTTCTTGCGCAGGTCGTCGTCCTGCGGGATCGCCGCCAGCACCGGGATGCCCACGGCATCTGCAAAGGCCGCAGCCTCGCCGGAGCCATCGTCCTTGTTGATGACCAGCCCCGCGATGCCCACGTTGCCACCGAGCTTGCGGAAATATTCCACTGCCGAGCAGACGTTGTTGGCAACGTAAAGCGATTGCAGGTCGTTCGACGCGACGAGGATCACCTTCTGCGCCATGTCCCGCGCGATCGGCAGGCCGAACCCGCCGCACACCACGTCTCCGAGGAAATCGAGAAGCACATAGTCGAAATCCCAGTCGTGGAACCCGAGCTTCTCCAGCAGCTCGAACCCGTGGATGATCCCGCGCCCGCCGCAGCCGCGCCCGACCTCCGGCCCGCCCAGCTCCATCGCGAAGACTCCGCCGCGCTTGAAGCAGACATCGCCGATCTTCACCTCTTCGCCCGCCAGCTTCTTGCGCGTGGAGGTCTCGATGATCGTGGGGCAGGCCTTGCCGCCGAACAGAAGGCTCGTCGTGTCGGATTTCGGGTCGCAGCCGATCAGCAGCACGCGCTTGCCCATCTCCGCCATCATGTGGCTGAGGTTGGCGAGCGTGAAGCTCTTGCCGATGCCGCCTTTGCCGTAGATCGCGATGATCTGGGTCTTTTTCGTCGGTGCGGACTGCGGCACCTCCAGCGAGGGTTCCTCATGCGCCTCTTCGCGCAGCCGCGCATCGAAAGCCTTGAGGTTCGGGACGTCGTTCATGCCTGGCCCTTCCAGTCGAGGATCATCTTGAGGCAGCCCGCGTCGGTGAAGGCCGTCTCGTAGGCGCCGGTCGCGTTGTGCGCGGCGGATGCGTGGGTGATCAGACCGCCCAGCGACAGTGCGCCGGACTCGACCAGATCGCGCGTCGCGGTCATGTCTTCGGCCGCCCACTCTGCCGCGATCCGCAGGCGGGCCTCCTTCATGAAGGCGGGCGGAAACGCGAAGGAGATGGGCGCGGTGTAAAACCCCGCCAACACCACCTCACCCCCCCGCGCGATCCGGCCGATCAGGCTGTCGAGCAGGTTGGCAGCACCGGAGGCATCGTAGATCGCGCGATAATCGCGGCGCGGGTCCGCATCGGGAAGCGTGACCTCATAGCCCTGCGCGCCGGTGTGACGGGTCGTGTCGGTTTCCCACACGGTCGGCGGCGGCGCACCGGCGGCAACGGTGAGGCGCGCGAGCAACCGGCCAAGGACGCCATGTCCCACGATCAGATCCGGCAAAGCGCAGCCCGGACCGGCCATCGCATGACGCGCGGTTGCCGCCAGGGCCAGAAGCGCGCCCTCGGCCCCGAGGCCTGCGTCGATCCGCGTGACGCGGGCACCGGCGGTCACGATCCTGCGCGACGCGGCGCCGAAAAGCCCCCGCACCGGACCGCCTTCGCTGTCGAGAAAGCAGTTTGCACCCGGAACGAAGACATGATCGCCGACGGACAGACCGGACTCCGGCCCCGCCTCGACGACGTCGCCCGCAGCCTCGTAGCCCGGAACCAGAGGATAGCCCATGCCCGGAAAGGGCGGCATCGTTCCAGTCCAGAAGAGCTTCTCGGTCCCGGTCGAGACGCCGGAATGGCGCACTTCGACCACGACATCGCCGGCACCGGGAGGGGTCAGGCAAACCTCGCCGAGGCGGAGGTTCCGGGCACCCGACAAGATGACTGCGCTGGATTTCATTCTCGACCCTCTTGGCGCCTCGTCTCGATCCGATGGGACCGTGACGCGCTCCGTTCCATGACTGTCAGATTATACTTACAGATCTAGCTGTCAACCAAAACAGACACTTGATCGGTGACCTTATTGAAATTCACCTTTCTGCGCTGTCATTACCGAGGTCACAAATGGTCGGTATCCTATTGCTTTTATTATATCTTTGAACCCGGCAGCGGCCAGAAGCGCACCCACTTCGGCCGCCGAGCGTGTCCGCCCGGTTTGCATCGCAAGAGTGTAAACTGCGAAATACACATCGGTGATCCTGTCCGGCCGCGCCCCGCCTGACATCGGTTCAGACACGATGATCCGCCCCCGGGGGGGCAGCGCCGCATGGATTCTGGCCAACAATCCAGCCACGGTCGAATCGTCATGGTCGTAGAGCACCCGGACGAGGGTGATCGTATCGGCCCCCTGCGGCAGCGCCGCGTCGCGAAAGCTGCCGGGGTGCAGCGTCACGCGCGACCCGATACCCGCCCCGGCCAACCGCCGCTCCGCGCCCTCCAGCACCGCGGGCAGGTCGAAGAGATCGAGCTGCAATCGGGGATAGGCCTTCCCAACGGCCGCGAGGAACGCACCCGTGCCGCCGCCCACGTCCATCAGACGCCGCGCGCCGCGCAGGTCCACCATCCGCAGCGTATCCTCCGCGACGAGGATCTGGCTTTCGGCCATCAGCCCGGAATAGGTCGCTGCGATGCCCGGATCGGTCCCCGCCGCCGCGCCGAACACGTAGGGCCAGAAGCGTGACAGCTCCGTGTCATGCCCGGCGCGCAGGAAGGCCACCGGATCGGCCAGATCGGCATAGAGCGCGCGGTGGTGCAGGATCATCGGCTCCAGCCCCGGCACGCCCAGCAGGGAAGCGCCCCGCATCGACAGCCGGAAACGACCGTCGGACTGCCGACGGAGCAGGCCCAAGCCCGCGCCCGCCTGCAACAGCACCTGCATCCGCGCCTCGGGCACAGTGCACCGTCCCGCCAGATGCGGGACCGACAGCGGCCCGTCTGACAGCAGATGCAGGACCCGCAGTTCGACGAGTGCCATGAGGACCTGAGCGTTCACAAAGCCCGCGACCAGGTCGAACAGCGCCTCCCCTTCGGTCCGCGCGATCCGCCTTAACCCCGGAACGCGCGCGGCGAAGGCCTGAAAGCGTCGCGACGCCGCCAGCTTCACCAGCCAGAGGCGTGCGGCTGGCATGGCCGCCATATCAGGGCCGGGCTTCGGCCCGCTGCATGACCGGGGCAATCGGCGTCATCCGTTCGGCATAGCGGCGCACCATGTCCGCCAGCATCGCCTCCCCGGGACAGGAGGGGATGGATGAGATCGCACCGCCGAGGATATCCTTCAGGCGGCCGATAGCCCCCTGCACGCCAAGCGCCTCGACCGCGTTGGGACGCCGGTGCACCGTGTCCTGACCGGCGGGCTTGCCCAGCGTCTCCATGTCGTAAAGGGCGTCGCGGAGATCGTCTGCGACCTGAAAGGCCTCACCGATCCGCGCGCCCAACTCTTCCCACGGCTCGGGGTCCTGACCTGCGGCCAGAGCACCCATCCGGGTGGCCGCGGTGAAAAGCGCGCCGGTCTTGGTGCGGTGATAAGCCGACAGGT
>JBBSVE010000068.1:0-16195 GCA_038233815.1 Rhodobacterales bacterium | reverse complement strand
TTGTCCTGGGCATCGTGCTGGGATTTGCGGTGAACCTGACGGGGTTGCCGCTTCCCTCGGCACTCTGGTCGGCAGTGGATCTGATGGTCCGGGCGGCGATCCCCGCGGCGCTGTTCGGCCTCGGCGGGGTCCTTAACCGCTACCGGCCCGAGGGCGACGGGAAGACGATCCTGATGGCCGCAGCACTTTGCCTCGTGGTTCATCCGGCAATCACCTACGGGCTGGGACGATTCGTCTTTCACCTCAACATCGACCAGATGCGATCGGCCGTTGTGACGGCGGCGATGGCGCCCGGGGTCAACGCCTATATCTTCGCCAACATGTATGGTGCTGCGCGACGGGTCGCCGCGTCGACTGTTCTTCTGGCGACGACCGTGTCGATTCTCACGGCATGGGGGTGGTTGCACCTCCTGCCGTGAGGGGCGCCCGTCACATCGGCTTTGCGTTGAAGTGAAAGAGCTGCTGGTCTGCGATTCTGTAGCCGTCGATCAGCGACTTCGCGCGGTCGGAAGTGAGCCATGCCTCCAGCGCCTCTGCCCCCTTGGCATCGACAGACGGGTATTTCTTCGGGTTGACCGGCAGATAGGCATACTGGTTGAAAAGCGCGGGATCGCCTTCGAAAAGCAGCGCCAGACCGCCCTTGTTGCCGAAGTTTAGCCAGCTCGCCCGGTCCGACAGGATATAGGCATCCATCCCCGCCGCGGTGTTGAGCGCGGCCCCCATGCCTTGCCCGACCGAGCGATACCAGTCGCCCTCCGGCGTGATCCCGGCTGCCTTCCAGAGGCTGCGCTCCTTGCTATCGGTGCCGCTGTCGTCGCCCCGGTTCACGAACGGCGCCCTGGCCTTGTCGAGGTCGGTCATCGCCGCCTTGGCGCTGTCTGCCGCCTTTACCCCCGCCGGGTCCCCCTTGGGCCCGATCAGGACGAAATCGTTATACATGATCTCGCGCCGATGGGTGCCGTTGCCTGCGGCGAGCCACTTGTCCTCCGCCGCGCGGGCATGGACGAGGACCGCATCCACGTCGCCGTTGGCCCCGAGTTCCAGCGCCTGCCCGGTGCCTACGATCAGCAACTGGACGTTGAGGCCGGTGTCCTTGGCGATCTCGGGCAGCAGAACCTCCGCCAGACCGGAGTTGGCGAACGAGGTGGTGACGGCGAGCTTCAGGTCCTCGGCCTGCGCGGTCCCTGCGCTGAGCAGGGCGCTGAGTGCAAAGACGAGGGATCTCAGGGTGGGTGTCATGGCAGAAGCACTCCTTCCATATGTGCTGTGGCTTCGGGCGAACGGGGACCGTCGAAGAATGCGCGGGCCGGGGCGGCATCTGTCAAACGGCCGTCGTGCAGGAAAAGGATATCGTCGGCAAGCCTGCGCGCCTGCCCCGCATCGTGGGTCGACATGACGATCCGGGTGCCAGCGGCGGCGGCACCCCGCAGCACCGTCTCGATTGCGGCGGTGGCACGCGGGTCGAGGCTCGCGCAGGGCTCGTCCAGCAGCAGAAGTTGCGGCGCGCGGATCATCGCACGGGCCAGCGCCAGCTTCTGCTTCTCGCCGCCCGACAGCGTTTCGGCGGGTTGCTGCAAAAGGCCCGAAAGGCCGACGCGCGCCCCGATCTCGGCCGCGCGGGCGCGGGCCTCGGCGCGCGCAACGCCGTCGAGCCGCAGGGGATAGGCGATGCAGTCGCAGACCGACCGGCGCATCAGGATCGGGGTCTGGAACACGAACGTCTGCCCGCGCCGCACGATATCCTCCGGCGCGGCCCAATGCAGATGCCCCTCGCGCACCCGCTCCAGCCCATGGATCGCGCGCAGGAGGCTGGTCTTGCCCGATCCGTTCGGCCCCATCAGGATCGTGATGCCGTGCCCGTCGAGCCGCCACGACACCGGGCCGAGGATGCGCCGCCCCCCGCGATGCAGGCTGATGCCCTCGATTGCGAGCGGCAGGATGGCGGTCACCAGCGGCTCCCCCGCTCGGTGCGCGACAGGACATGGACGGTGAGGTTGACCGCGATGGCCAGCGCGATCAGCACGAAACCCAGCGCCAGCGCCATGCCGAACGCGCCCTTTCCCGTCTCCAGCGCGATGGCCGTTGTCAGCACGCGGGTCGCGTGGTCGATGTTGCCCCCCACGATCATGATTGCGCCCACCTCCCCGATGGCCCGGCCGAAACCCGCCAGCGACGCGGTCAGAAGCGCCCGCCTGCCGTCCCAGAGCAGCGCCACGACGCGCTGGCGGGGCGAGGCGTTCAGCGACACGAGGAGGTCATGGTAGTCCGCCCACAGCTCCCGGATCGCCTGATGCGCGATCGAGGCCACGATCGGCGTGATGATGATGACCTGCGCCACCACCATGGCCGTCGGCGTAAAGAGCAGCCCCAGCACCCCCAGCGGACCGGAGCGCGACAGAAGCACATAGACCACCAGCCCCACCACCACCGGCGGCAGCCCCATCAGCGCGTTCACCAGCGCGATCACCGTCCGGCGCGCGCGAAACCGGCTGATGGCGAGGAACGCCCCGACCGGCAGGCCGATCAGCGCGGCGATGATCGTGGCCCCCAGCGTCACCCGCAACGACAGGCCCGTGATCTCCACCAGCTCCGGGTCGAGGGTGACAACGAGGCGTGCGGCCTGCCCGAGACCGGTCAGGATGTCGTTCATGCAGGCGTCCACTGGAACGGGCGAGGCATCGGGTCGGCAAGGGGCATGGCGCGGGTCATCGCTACTGGATCGCGGGTTCTGGAGGGTCCGGGTTGTTCCGGCGCGGCAGGCGGTGGGCGGAACGAGACATCGCAGCCTGCCCCGGGTCAGACGCGCATCGTCGCCTCGACCGCACGCAGCCATGCCGCATGTCGCGCGTCCGCGGTGGCGCGGTCCATCCCCGGCTCGAACGTCCGTTCCAGCGCCCAGCGATCCGCGAACTCCGCCTGCCCCGGATAGACGCCCGCGCGCTGACCGGCGAGCCATGCGGCCCCCAGCGCCGTCGTCTCGCGCACCGTCGGGCGGTCGACCTGCGCGCCGATGATGTCGGCTATGAACTGCATCGCGGGGTCCGACACGCTCATCCCGCCATCGACTCGCAGGGTGGCACGGTCCCCGCCCTGCCAGTCGCCCTGCATCGCCTCCAGAAGGTCGCGGGTCTGGAAGCCCACACTCTCCAGCGCCGCGCGGGCAAGTTCCGCAGGCCCCGTGGCGCGGGTGAGGCCGAAGATCGCGCCCCGGCAGTCCGCGTTCCAGTAGGGCGCGCCAAGGCCGGTGAAGGCGGGGACGAGGATGACCTCCTGATGCGGATCAGCCGTTGCCGCGAGCCGCTGCGTGTCGGCCGCCTCCCGGATGATCCCCAGCCCGTCGCGCAGCCATTGCACGACCGCCCCGGCAACGAAGATCGAGCCCTCCAGCGCATAGGTTGGCGTGCCGTCCAGTTGATAGGCGATGGTGGTCAGCAGCCGGTTGGTCGAGGCCACCGCCTCGGCCCCGGTGTTCAGAAGCGCGAAACAACCCGTCCCGTAGGTCGATTTCAGCATCCCCGGACGAAAGCACGCCTGCCCCACGGTCGCCGCCTGCTGGTCGCCCGCCACCCCCATGATCGGGATGGGACGCCCGAAGAGCGACGCCTCGGTCATGCCGAAGTCCGAAGCACAGTCCTTCACCTCCGGCAGCATCGCCACGGGAATGTCGAAGAGATCGCAGATCGTGGCGCTCCACCTTCCCTTGTGGATGTCGTAGAGCATGGTGCGGGCGGCATTCGTGGCGTCCGTCGCATGCACCGCGCCGCCGGTCAGTTTCCAGATCAGGTAGCTGTCGACGGTGCCGAACAGCAATTCCCCCCGCATGGCCCGCGTCCGCGCGCCGTCCACATGATCGAGGATCCATTTCAGCTTCGTGGCGGAGAAGTAGGGGTCGGCCAGCAGTCCGGTGCGCGCGGTCAGCATCGGCTCGTGCCCGGCCTCGCGCAGGGTCCGGCAATAGTCGGCGGTGCGCCTGTCCTGCCAGACGATGGCGCGGCCCACCGGCTCCCCCGTCGCGCGGTCCCAGACGAGCGTCGTCTCGCGCTGGTTGGTGATGCCGATGGCCGCGATGGCGGACGCGTCGATGCTCGCCTTGTCGATCACCACCCGGCAGGTCGCAAGGGTGGAGGACCAGAGGTCAGCGGGATCATGCTCCACCCATCCCGATTGCGGGAAATGCTGCGCAAACTCCTGCTGCGCGGTGGCAGCGATCCGCATGTCCGCGTCGAACAGGATCGCGCGGCCCGACGTGGTGCCCTGATCGATGGCGAGGATATGCGTCATCTCTGCCCTCCTCCGGTCAGCATCGTCGCGCGGTCCGGGGTTCAGTCCGCCGCCGCCGGAAAGGCCGGAAGCTTTGCGATATCGCGCGGATCGTGCTGGATCACCAGAAGGGCGCCGGTGTTGGCCACCAGTTTCTTGAGCCGGTCGATGGAGGCCAGCGTCTCCGACCGGTCATAGTTGAAGGTCGGCACGCCGTCATTGTCCAGTTGCTCCGCGAAATGGACCACGTCGCCGGACAGGAGCACCGGGCCGGTCTTGGCGAGCCGGACCAGAAGCGCCGTTTCCCCCGGTGTGTGGCCGGGCATCTGAAGCATGGTCACCGTGCCGTCGCCGAAAATGTCCGTGTCGCCCGTTACCGCCTGCACCTTGCCGCCGCCGGAGATCCAGTGCTCCAGCGGTTTGGGGTCGGCGAAACCTTCCGCATAAGCAGGCAGCGGCTCCATCTTCAACGTGTCGATGTCCTTGGCCGCGATGATCAGCGTGGCGTCGGGAAAATCGGGGGCCTGTCCGGTATGGTCGAAATGATAGTGGCTGATGCCCACGCGGCCGATATCGGCGGGCTTCACGCCGATCTCATCCAACTGCGAGGGGATGTCGGCCTTGAGCGTCGGCGCCAAGCCTGCGTCTGGGTCCTGCGCCGCGCCTTTCAGTGCGGCCGGCAGGCCCGTGTCCCAAAGCAGATAGTCGGCGTCGTGCTTGACGAGATAGCAGCTTCCCACCAGCGCCTTCTTCTGCCCGGTATAGGCCTGCGTGTCATTGAAGAGGTTGAGATCGTTGACCTGAATATTGCCACAGTCGAGCCGCCAGAGCTTCACCTCCGCCGCCTGTGTGGACGCTGCAACGAGCGATGCGGCAGCGGCGAGGGCGAGGATGCGGGTCATGACAGGCTCCTGATATGAGGCGTTGCCGAACGATAGCCCGGAACGCACGGCCACGCAAACCGGGATGCCGGGTGTCCGCTACCAACGGGATCGAGCGTGGGATGGTTTGCCCTTGTACCGTTCATTGCCTCCGGCTCGCGGTCAGATCGTCTCAGGCCTGCAAGCGCATCAGCGGGAAGAAGGTCGAACGAACCGGTATTGCGCGTCCGATCCTTCCCCCATCGTCCCACTCACGAGCCGCCACCAGCGACCTTTGCGCGCGTGAGACGCCGTCCGACCTGTATCGGGAAATGCAACCTCTCCCCGTCTTGCCGTCTGCACGGTCCTTCGAAGGCATGGATAGCATTTGGTCCCCGGATCCTGCGGTGGTCGATTTTCGGGCTCGCCCCATCGCTCCCGCGTCATGCAAGCACCCCTATGCGAGGGACCGGCCCGCGCGCGCCTGCATCCAGCCGTCGAGAGCCAGGATCTCCTCCGCCGACAGGCGCAGGCCGAGCTTGCTGCGCCGCCAGACCACATCCTCCGCCCGCCGGGCAAATTCGCGGTCCATCAGCCAGCACACCTCGCGCTCCGTGAGGCCCGCGCCGAAGTCTTGGCCGAGGTCAGCGGCCGTGGTGGCTGCGCTCAGCATTTCGGCCGCCTCGGTGCCATAGGCGCGGATCAACCGCCGGGTCGTGCGCGGGTCGAGGAAGGGATGGCCGCCCTGCAAGGATGCGATCAGACGCTCCACGTCGCCCACAGGAAAATCGCCGCCGGGCAGCGGGGCGCCGGCGGTCCATGCGCCCCCGGTCACGCCCAGCACGGGGGCGATCTTCGCCAGCGCATGTTCGGCGAGCCTGCGGTAGGTCGTGATCTTCCCCCCGAAGACGTTGAGGACCGGGGCACCGGCGGACGCATCCACTTTCAGCGTATAGTCGCGCGTGGCGGCGGTGGCGCTGCTCGCCCCGTCGTCATAGAGCGGGCGCACGCCGGAATAGGTCCGCACCACGTCGGCTTCGGTCACGGGTTTCTGGAAGTATTCGGAGGCGAAGCGCAGCAGATAGGCCCGTTCCTCCGGCGTGCAGACGGGGGGCACGGACGGGTCGGGATGCTCCTTGTCGGTGGTGCCGATCAGGGTGAAATCCGTCTCGTAGGGAATGGCGAAAATGATCCGCCCGTCGGTGCCCTGGAAGAAGTAGCACTTGTCGTGATCGTAGAGCCGCTTCGTTATGATGTGGCTGCCCCGCACCAGCCGCACCCCTTCGCGCGTATTCAGCCCCAGCGTGCTGTGGATGATGTCGCCGACCCACGGCCCGCCCGCATTGACCAGCATCCGCGCGCGCACCGTCCGGGGGCCGTCGTTGCCTTCGATCTCCACCTCCCACGCGCCATCGTGCGGTCGCGCGCCCAGAACCTTCGTTCGGGTGAGGATGGTCGCACCCCGCGCTCGGGCATCGCGGGCGTTGAGGGCCACCAGACGCGAATCCTCGATCCAGCAATCGGAATATTCATAGGCATGGGCAAAGCGGGGCTGAAGCGGGCGACCGGCGGGATCGGAGGCGAGGTCCAGCGTCGTGGTGCCGGGCAGGATCTTGCGCCCGCCGAGCGTGTCGTAAAGGAACAGCCCGAAGCGGATCAGCCACGCCGGGCGGCGACCGCGCATCCACGGCATGAAGGTGGCCAGAAGCTTCGAGGTCGGCGTCTCCGCCTCGAACCGCATGTCCTTGTGGTAGGGCAGCACGAACCGCATCGGCCACGCGATGTGCGGCATGGCGCGGAGCAGCACCTCCCGCTCGATCAACGCCTCGCGGACCAGCCGGAACTCGAAATATTCGAGGTAACGCAAACCGCCGTGAAAGAGCTTGGTAGAGGCCGATGACGTGGCGGAGGCCAGATCGTCCATCTCCGCCAGCATGACGGAGAGGCCGCGTCCCGCCGCATCCCGCGCGATGCCGCAGCCGTTGATGCCGCCGCCGATGACGAAAAGGTCGACCGATGCGGGCAGGTCTGAGCGCATGTGGTCCGTCCATCCCCTTGTTCGTGTCCTTCGGTGGAGGAGGACTTAGCGCGTGCGCGCGCAGAGCAGAAGGGAAATGATCGCTCTCGTCCTGTCTTGACGGCGACGCATTCTGAATTTTCCTGTCCCGGCAATGGTCGATCACCACCGCCGACCACTTCTCTTCGTCGCAATCCGGGATCACGACGGCATGACCGCACTGCTGCACCGATCGCGTGGCGCGCCCGACGATCCGTCCCGCGCCGAACCGTGGGCATTCCGGCGCCGCCCTTGTGCGGATAATTGACCTGAGGGATCGAATCATGTTCCCTGTAAACAGTCCCGCGGCCATGCCTATCGGGATCCCGCAGCGTTCGGCTGCGCAACAGTTTCTGGGAGGAAACATGAAAAGACTTCTCGCCGGCTCCGCGCTGGCCCTCGTTGCGATGACGGGTGCCACGCTCGTCCACGCGCAGGGCATGAATGCCTGCCTGATCACCAAGACCGACACCAACCCGTTCTTCGTCAAGATGAAGGAGGGCGCGCAGGCCAAGGCCAAGGAACTGGGCATCACGCTGAACACCTATGCCGGCAAGATCGACGGCGACAGCGAAAGCCAGGTCGCGGCGATCGAGACCTGCATCGCGAACGGGGCCAAGGGCATCCTGCTCACACCCTCGGACCCCAAGGGGATCGTGCCGTCGGTGCAGAAGGCGCGTGATGCAGGCATCCTCGTGATCGCGTTGGACACGCCGCTCGACCCGATCACGGCCGCCGACGCGACCTTTGCCACCGACAATTTCGAGGCCGGACGCCTGATCGGCGAATGGGCCAAGGGCTCGATGGGCGACAAGGCAGGCGACGCCAGGATCGCGATGCTCGACCTTGCGGTGTCGCAGCCGACGGTGGGCGTGCTGCGCGATCAGGGCTTCCTCGAAGGCTTCGGGATCGATCTGGGCGACAAGGCGAAATGGGGCGACGAGACGGACCCCCGGATCGTGGGCCATGAAGTCACCGCCGGGAACGAAGAGGGCGGCCGCAAGGCGATGGAGACGCTGCTTTCCAAGGACAGCGGCATCAACCTCGTCTACACGATCAACGAGCCTGCGGCGGCGGGCGCCTATCAGGCGCTGAAGGCCGTCGGCATGGACGGCGGCGTGACCATCGTGTCGGTCGACGGCGGCTGTCCGGGTGTCAAAAACGTGTCCGAAGGCGTGATCGGCGCCACCTCGCAGCAATATCCGCTGCTGATGGCCTCGAAAGGGATGGAGGCGATCGGCGCCTTCGCCAAGGACGGCACCAAGCCCAAGATGACCGAAGGCAAGAACTTCTTCGACACCGGCGTCGAGCTTGTCACAGACAAGCCGGTGGATGGTGTGAAGTCGATCGATTCGGCCGAAGGGCTGAAGCTCTGCTGGGGCTGATCTGAGCGTACGACCTGCGGGGGGGCGGTGATCGCCCCCCCGTCACACCGGCCCCCGGCGGGGGCTATCCGTGGGGAGGCGCTCATGCCAGCAGAGACGCGGGGCCCGCAGGGGTTCGAGATGGGGGTCCATTCCGGCCCGAGTGCGGTGGCCGAGTTCGCCCCCCGGAAATCGCCGGTCCAGCGGTTCCAGACCCTGCTGCACCAGACGCCGTGGATCGTGCCGCTCATGGTGCTGCTGGCGGCGGTCGCGGTGTTCGGCATGATCCTCGGGGGGCGATTCTTTTCCGCCTATGCGCTGACGCTGATCCTTCAGCAGGTGGCGATCACGGGCATTGTGGGCACCGCGCAGTCGCTTGTGATCCTGACCGCGGGGATCGATCTGTCGGTGGGCGCGATCATGGTGCTGAGTTCGGTGGTGATGGGCCAGTTCACCTTTCGATACGGCCTGCCCGCCCCCGTTGCCGTTCTGGCCGGGCTTTGCGTGGGGTCGGCCATCGGGGCCGTCAACGGCTTCCTCGTGGCACGGGTGCGGCTACCACCCTTCATCGTGACGCTGGGCATGTGGCAGATCGTTCTGGCGGCGAATTTCCTCTATTCCGGGAACGAGACGATCCGCGCGCAGGATATCGAGACGCAGGCCCCGCTGCTGCAGTTCTTCGGCCACACCATCCGTGTTGGCGGTGCGGTGCTGACCTATGGCGGGATCGTCATGGTGCTGCTGGTGGTGATCTTTGCCTATGTGCTGAACCAGACCGCCTGGGGGCGCCATGTCTATGCCGTCGGCGACGATCCCGAGGCGGCGGCGTTGGCGGGGGTCAAGGTGAGCCGCGTCCTGATCTCGGTCTATGCGCTGTCGGGGTTGATCTGCGCCATAGCGGGCTGGGCGCTGATCGGGCGCCTGGGGTCGGTGTCGCCGACCTCCGGGCAATTCGCCAATATCGAGAGCATCACAGCGGTGGTGATCGGCGGGATTAGCCTGTTCGGCGGGCGCGGGTCTATCCTCGGAATGATGTTCGGGGCGCTGATCGTGGGCGTATTCTCGCTGGGTCTGGGCATGTACGGGACCGACCCGCAGTGGACCTATCTGCTGATCGGCGTGCTCATCATCGCGGCGGTTGCGGTGGACCAGTGGATCAGAAAGGCGGCGGCGTGATGGAACCCCTTCTGAGAGGTGTCGGCCTCGTGAAGCGTTACGGCCGCGTTACAGCGCTCGACCATTGCGATTTCGAGCTTTATCCGGGCGAGATCCTTGCCGTGATCGGCGACAACGGGGCGGGGAAATCGACGCTCATCAAGGCGGTGTCGGGTGCTGTGGTGCCGGACGAGGGCGAGGTGTTTCTCGACGGCAAGAAGGTGCGCTTTACCTCCCCCATCGAGGCGCGGGGGGCGGGGATCGAGACGGTCTATCAGACGCTCGCCATGTCGCCGGCGCTGTCGATCGCGGACAACATGTTCATGGGGCGGGAGCTGCGCAAACCGGGGCTCATGGGATCGGTCTTTCGCCAGCTCGACCGGCCGCGGATGGAGCGGTTTGCGAGGGACAAGCTGACCGAGCTGGGCCTGATGACGATCCAGAACATCAATCAGGCTGTGGAGACCCTGTCGGGCGGTCAGCGGCAGGGTGTCGCCGTTGCGCGGGCGGCGGCGTTCGGGTCCAAGGTCGTGATCCTCGACGAGCCGACAGCGGCGCTGGGGGTGAAGGAAAGCCGCAAGGTGCTGGAGCTGATCCGAGACGTGCGCGGGCGGGGCATTCCGATCATCCTCATCAGCCACAACATGCCGCATGTGTTCGAGGTGGCGGACCGGATCCACATTCACCGGCTTGGCAAGCGGCTCTGCGTGATCAAGCCTGACGACTATTCGATGTCGGACGCGGTGGCCTTCATGACCGGGGCGAAGGTGCCGGAGGAGGCTGCGGCATGACTTCGGGGGCGTAAGGGAGGGGGCTCGCCCCCTCGCGCGTTCCGCGCTCACCCCGAGGATATTTGAGGACAGAAAAAGGGATCAGGGGGCGTAGGCAGCGAGAAACATGGCGACGGCGGATGCGACGGTCGTGCGCAGGCGGGCGTCGTCGGGGGGCTCGGTCATGTAGCCGAAGAGGCGGGGGCGCATCAGGCCGGCGGAGGCGAGCTCCTGAAACTGGGCGGCGGCGAGGGGCACGTCGTCGATCCTGAGGGTGCCGTCGGCGATTTCCCTCTCGAACGCGGCGATCAGCAGGCGTTTGCCGCGATTGCCGCCGCGGTCGTAAAAGGCGGCGGCGAGGTCGGGCATCCGGGCGCAGATGCCAAGCACGATCCTTTGTGCCCGCACGACCGGCTCGGAGCACATCGCGCGGGCTGTGGCCATGCCGAAGGCGGTGAGTTTATCCGCGATGGCGCCGGGTGCTTCGAGGATCCGCGTCATGTCGCCGAAGATCCGGTCGCGCTCCCGCTCCACCAGCGCCTCGAAGAGGTCGGTCTTGTCGGAGAAATAGACGTAGAGCGTGCCTTTGGAAACACCGGCCGCCGCGCAGATGTCGGCCATGCTGGTCGCGTCAAAGCCGGCTCGTGTGAAAACGTCATGCGCGCCTTCGAGGATCTGGTCACGCTTGACGGGATCAGTGCCAGCGGCGTGACGGGATCGCGCCCGGTCTGCGCATCTTGCTGTCTTTTCCTGCATGACTTTGCCCCTCCGGTCCGTGGCCCGATGAATCGAACCCCTCGGTTCGATATCGCTTGAACTGGGGCCTCGGTCCGCCTATGTCAACCGTCGAACCGGGTGGTTCGATCATATACAGCAAGTCCGGGAATGGAACGATGGCACGTCACGACAGCACCATGAAGGCAAGCGCCAGCAAGGTGGCCCCGTTCCGGGAGATGACGCCCGCGTCCGTCGCCGAGACGGTGCCGCTGCCGACGGTGAAAAAACGCAACGTGAAGCCCTATGTCTTCGGCCTCGCCTTCATCCTGGCCGCCACGGCGGGGGCCTTTTACGGACATCAATACTGGACCGTCGGGCGCTTCATGGTAAAGACGGACGACGCCTATCTGCAGGCCGACATCACGGTCCTGTCGCCGCGCATCCAAGGCTATGTAAGCCAGATCCTGTTCAAGGAAAATGACCGCGTCAAAGCCGGCCAGCCGGTCATCCGGCTCGACGACGGGGATGACATGATCGCGGTCGAAGTCGCGAAGAACCGGGCCGCGACGCTGACCGACACGCTGGCGCGGATCGACGCGCAGGTCGTGGCCGCCAAGGCGGCGGTGGCCGAGGCGCGGGCCCGGCGCGCGGCGGTCGACATCGCGGTCCACAATGCGCAGACCCGGCTCGACCGGACGCAGGGACTGGCGAGGAACGCGGTGGCGAGCCAAGCCTCGCTCGACGATGCGCTGGATGCGCTGGCGTCGGCCAAGGCGGATGCGTCGGGCGCGGATGCGGGGATAGCCGCGGCGGAGGCGCAGGTCGGTGTCATCGAGGCCCAGCGCGCCGAGATCGCGAACCAGAAGCGCGAATTTGCGCTGGCGGTCGCGCAGGCGGAGCGCAATCTCGACCTGACCGTGCTGCGTGCGTCGGTCGACGGCACCTTCACCAACCTCTCCGTGAAGCTCGGCGATCTGGTGAGCCCGGGCGCGAGGACGGCCGCGGTGGTGCCCGCGGACAGCATTTATGTCGAGGCGTTCTACAAGGAAACGCAGCTGGGCGAGATCCACCCCGGGGCGGTGGCGCATGTCTCCATCGACGCGCTGGGGGGCCAGACTTTTGCCGGCCATGTGACGTCGGTATCGCCCGCAACGGGGTCCACCTTCTCGCTCTTGCCGCCCGACAATGCGACGGGAAACTTCACCAAGATCGTGCAGCGCGTGGGCGTCCGCGTGGCGCTCGACGACCCGTCCGTCCGCCAGCAGATGCGCGCGGGCCTTTCCACGGTCGTGGAGATCGACAGCCGCACCGGCATCGGCGCCATCGTCGCGGCGGAGTAACCGGACGTGGCGCCCCCGATGGAGGCCGAACCGCTGACCCGCCGGCGCATCTTCGCGTTCTTTGCGATGGTCTTCGGCATGTTCATGGCGATCCTCGACATCCAGATCGTCTCCGCCAGCCTCAGCGACATTCAGGCGGGTCTCGCGGCCTCCCCGGACGAGATTTCGTGGGTCCAGACGGCTTATCTCATCGCAGAGGTCATCATGATCCCGCTGTCGGGATTTTTGAGCAGGGTGATGTCGACGCGCATCCTCTTCACGGTTGCGGCCACCGGCTTCACCGCGTCGAGCTTCCTGTGCGCCACGGCCACGAACATCGACCAGATGATCATTTACCGCGCCTTGCAGGGGTTTCTCGGGGGCGGGATGATCCCGTCGGTGTTTGCGGCAGCCTTCACGATCTTTCCGCCGTCCAAGCGCGCTATCGTGTCGCCGATCATCGGCCTGATCGCGACGCTGGCGCCGACCGTGGGGCCGACCGTCGGTGGCCTTCTGAGCCACGCACTGTCCTGGCACTGGCTGTTCCTCGTCAACGTGATCCCCGGTATCTGCGTGGCCATCGCGGCGTGGAACCTGATCGACTTCGACAAGCCGGACTGGAAGCTCGCCTCCCGGTTCGACTGGTGGGGGCTGGTTGCGATGATCGCGCTCCTCGGCTCGATGGAATATGTGCTGGAGGAGGGTCCGTCGAACGACTGGCTGAACGACGGCACGGTGCGCGTGTTTGCAATCGCGATGGTGGTGGGGGGTGTCGCCTTCTTCTGGCGCGCGTTGACGCGGGACGAGCCGATCGTGGACCTTTCTGCGTTCGGCAACGTGAACTTCGCCTTCGGCTCCACCTTCTCCTTCGTCATGGGGATCGGACTTTACGGGCTCACCTACCTCTACCCGCTCTATCTCGGGCGGATCCGGGGTTATGACAGCCTTATGATCGGCGAGGCGGTGTTCGTCTCCGGCCTTGCGATGTTCTGCACGGCGCCGGTCGCGGGGTTCCTGTCGGTTCGGATGGATCTGCGCTTGATGCTTCTGATCGGCTTTCTGGGCTTTGCCGCCAGCACGTGGATGCTGACCGGCATGACGCCGGACTGGGATTTCAATGAGCTTCTCTGGCCGCAGGTGCTGCGCGGGGTGTCTTTGATGCTCTGCATGGTGCCGATCAACAACCTCGCCCTCGGCACCCTGCCGCTGTCCAAGATGAAAGGCGCGTCGGGGCTCTACAATCTGACCCGGAACCTTGGCGGGGCGGTGGGGCTCGCGGTCATCAACACGCTGCTGACCGACCGGGGCGATCTGCATTACGCGCGGCTGACCGAAAGCCTCACCTGGTCGAACGGGGAGGCCGCGCGGCAGATGGACCTCATGGCCCGCAACGCGACCGCCCACGGTTATGACGGACAGTCGGCGGCCGTGGCGCAGATGGCAGGGCGGGTGATGCAGCAGGCGAGCGTCATGTCCTTCATCGACGTGTTCACCCTGCTGGCCGGTCTTTTCGCGAGCCTTGCCGTATTCTCCGTGATGATGCGCAAGCCTGCGCCCGCCAAGGGTGCGCCCTCCTCCGGGCACTGACCGGATCAGACCGGCGGAAAGGCGATCCGCACCGCCAGACCCGGCCCCGCATTGCTCAAGGTCAGCGTCGCGCCGTGCAGCTCGCAGATTGCCGCGACCAGCGACAGGCCGAGGCCGGAGCCGTCGCTCGTCCGGCTTCGCTCCAGCCGGTAGAGCCGTTGCAGGACGTTGCCGCGCTCGCCCGCCGGGATCCCCGGTCCGGTATCCGTGACGCTGAGGACGGTTCCCCCGTCCGACTGAACCGCGACCGTGACGTTCGTGCCGGGCGGTGTGTGGCGCAGCGCGTTCTCGATCAGGTTGGCCGCGACCTGACCCAAAAGGTTCCGCTCCCCCCGCACCCGGCAGGGATCTGACGGGGCCATCCATTGCAGCAAGTGGCCCGCTTCCTCCGCCGCGGGCTCGTAGACGTCCACGATGCCGCCCACGATGGCGCCGAGGTCGACCTCCGCGAACCCCTCCCGCGCCTGACCGCCTTCGAGCTGCGCGATCTGGAGGAGCGACTGAAACGTCCGCACGATCTGCCCCGTCTCGTCCCTCGCGCGGTCCACCAGCGCCTGCTGCGGCGCGGTCAGCCGATCTTCGCGCAGCCGGTCGAGCAGCACCGACACGCGCTGGATCGGGGTCTTCAGATCGTGCGCGATGTCAGTGGAGACCTGCCGAAGCGACGCCAGCGACGCCTCTTGGGCCAGCGCCATCCGGTTCACCGCCTCGCCGATCTGGCTCAGATCGTCGGCGCCGTCGGTCCCCTCCACCCGCGCGGTGAGCCGCCCCTGCGTAAGGTCGGTCAGCGTGGCGCGTATCCGCTCCACCCGCGTGGAGGCGCCGCGCGCCATGGCGATGCCCACCACCGACCCGACGAGAAGCGTGGGAATGAGGCTGACCAGCGCCACGATGGAGAATATCTCCCACAGCCGCGCAATATGTTCGCGGTTCCGCGCCAGCGTCAGATCCCCGGTCCCTGCCCGGCCCGAGATCACGAGATAGCTGTCGGCCAGCGTCTCCCCCGGCAGGGGTATGTCCTTGGGCAGCACGATGTCGCCGTTGGACAGCGGCGGCAGGCCCGGCACATTGGTGATGAGCACGCCCTTGTCGGAGCGGTAGTGCAGGATCAGCGATTTCGGCGGGATCGTCACCGCCTCGTTCAGGAGCCGCGCGATAAGCTGGGACTGGTTCGCCATCCGGCGGTAGCTGTTGAACTCCTGCACCGACTGGGTGCGGAGGGCGGCGTCCGAGGATCGCCGGACCACCCCGTAGGCGATGGCAAAGCTCACGATGGTGGAAAGCGTGAAGACCGCGATCAGAACCGCCGTCAGCCGGACCGGGGTGGAGCGGCGCAGGCCCGGTGTCATTCCGCCTCGATCCGGTAGCCCGATCCCCGCACGGTGACGATCAGGTCGGTGGCGAAGGGCTTGTCGACCTTGGCGCGCAACCGGCTGACATGGGTTTCCACGACGTTGGTCTGGGGATCGAAATGGATGTCCCAGACCGCCTCCAGCAGCATGGTGCGGGTCTGCACGCGGCCCTTTCGGCGCAACAGATGCTCCAGCAGCGCAAACTCGCGCGGCAGCAGATCGATGGTCTGGCCCGCCCGCGTCACCCGCCGGGTCAGAAGGTCCATCTCCAGATCGCGGGCCTGCAGGGTCACCGGCGCATCGGGCATCTGCGGGCGGCGGCCCAGCGCCGCGATCCGGGCGGACAGCTCTCCGAATGCGAACGGCTTCACAAGATAGTCGTCGGCGCCCGCGTTCAGCCCTTCGATCCGGTCGTCCACCCCGCCCAGCGCCGTCAGCATCAGGACCGGCGCGCGGTTCTTCGCCCCGCGCAAGGTCTTGACCACCGACAAGCCGTCGAGGCCTGGCAGCATCCGGTCGACCACCAGCACGTCATAGCTCGCGATGCTGGCCTGGATCAGACCCTCCGACCCGCTTTTCATCAGGTCGACCGTATGCCCCTCCTCGCGCAGCCCGTCGGCGATATAGGCGCCGGTCGTGGCGTCGTCTTCGATCACAAGTATCTTCATGCAAGGGTCCGTCTCAGGCCGAAGGCGCGCCCGGCCCGTAGACGGCGGAGCGTCGTGTCAGCCGTAGCACGCCGCCGCACCCCTGTC